>JANNEV010000618.1:0-5564 GCA_031379145.1 Gemmatimonadaceae bacterium | reverse complement strand
CCACGGAGGGCGAGATCTCGCCCGATGCCTTTGCCTTCTCTCCCGGCCGCGTGTCGCTGTTCGCACCCTTGGCGCCAGGCGTCAAGCAGGTGTCATTCTCGTACAAAGTGCCGGCATCCAGCTTTCCGTTGACTTTCGCTGCGGAGAACGGGGCGGTGGTGTTCGAGGTCCTCATCGAGGATCTCGTTGGGACGGTGAATGCGACTGGCTTCGCGAACGTCGATCCTGTGACCATCGAACGTCGGAACTTTCGTCGCTTCCTCGCGCAGGATGTGCGAGACGGCGTCCGCGTACGTATCGACATGCCTGCTGCTGCTGCTCCCGCGCGGAATTTCTACATCGCTGGTTTGCTGGTGCTCATTGGCTTCAGCATGCTGGTGGTCCTGATGCGAGCGTCACAGCGACGAATATTTGCCTCCCGTGCTGCCGCCGCGCACCAGCCTGTCTCGGGACGCAACGCCTACGCACCGCGTCATGAGCGCCTCGCGCAGGAGATCGTCGCGCTCGACGCCGTCTTCGCGCAGCGCGCGAACCCGGACGACGCGCAGCGCACGGCGCATTCGCAGCGCCGCGTCGAACTGAGGCAGGCGCTGGCCGACGCGCTTGCCGAGGCGAGCGACGGGCGGTAGCTTCTGGCGGTCGCACATGGTGTGTGACACACAATTGATATCGAGCGCGGGACACGGAAGCCGGTTCAAAGCCGGCGCGGCCCCGCCACTGTAACGGGCAGTTTGTGAACAGCGCTGTTGGTGCCACTGGTCCTCGCGGGCCGGGAAGGTGAGCGCTGTTGGCCCGAAGCCAGGAGACGACCCACGCTCATTCCTGCACGAAGACCCTCGAGGGGGGGCTCGCGCCAAGTGGTGTCGCATTCGTTGTGCGTTCACTGCTTGTGCTCGGGCGTCTTCTCGAAGGGAGAGGATGCCCTTTGTCGTATCGTGTCGCGAGAACACCGAAAGGAGCGGCCGCGTCGCTGGCGGTGTGGCGCTGGTTGCGACTGTTCACCGCATTCTGCCCATCCCTCGCCGCTCTCGCCTGCGCCCGCGATTCGACTCGCAACGATGCTGCGACCCAGGCCGCGAAGGTCGCGTCGGTTGCGGCTGCGGCCGACACCGATGACTTTGGCGCACCGCTGCCACGGGATGGTCGCTTCTCCGCGCGCGTGGTGTCGCTGAATCCCACGGCCACCGAAGTGCTCTTCGCGATCGGTGCCGAGGGAAAACTGGTCGGCCGCAGCCAATGGGATGAGTACCCGGCCGGTGTGCAGCTCATCGCGCCAGTGGGTGATGGGATTCGCCCCAACGTGGAGGCGGTACTGGCGGCGCGTCCGACGCTCGTGATTCTGTATGCCGCCCCAGAGAATCGTGTCGCCGCAGACGCGTTGGCGCGAGCCGGCGTTCGCACGATTGCGCTGCGAGTGGACGCCATCGCGCAGTTCATGTCGCTTTGTCAAACGCTCGGTGTCGCCGTCGACGCTCACGCCCAGGCGGCGCGTCTCGCTGACTCCGTGCAGCGCACGCTCGACCGGGTCCGCGATGTGATGCGGGATGCTGATCCAGTGCCGGTCGTGTGGCCGCTCTGGCAGTCGCCCGTAATGGCCGTCGGTCGCGGAAGCTATCTCAATGAGCTGCTGCAGATCGCCGGCGCACGCAACGTGTTCGGTGAGCTGCCCGCGCCGTCGCCGCAGGTGTCCATCGAGGAGATCATCAAGCGCAATCCGCGCCTCGTCATTGCCAGTGAGAAGACCGCAACAGCACTCCGCGCGTCGAGTGCATGGCGCGCCGTCGACGCCGTCCGCAATGAGCGCTTTCTCATCGATGATCCGAGTATCACTGGCCGACCGTCGGTAGTGCTGGGAATGGCCGCAGTGGCGCTCGCGCGAAAACTTCACCCCGAACGCGCGGCCTTGCTGCCATGACAGCCGATGCCATGACAGCCGATGCCATGACGGCTGATGCCATGACGGCCGAGGGCATCGTGACCGCGGTCGCCGAACCGCGTCTGCGCCGTCGTGTCGTGCTGGCCGCGGGGGTGGGCGTGCTGTTGCTGTTCGTGCTGCTTGTGCTAGGTGTGGCAGTCGGCGCAGTGTCGCTCCCGCTGCCAGACGTCATCGATGCACTGCGCGGGCTCGGCGATCCCACCACGGTCGCCATTGTTCGAGACCTTCGCCTCCCTCGCGTGTTGCTCGCGGCGTGCGTGGGTGCCGGTCTGGCCGTCAGTGGCGGTGCGTTGCAAGGCACGCTCCGGAATCCGCTCGCGGAGCCGTACCTGCTCGGCGTTTCCGGAGGGGCGGCGGTTGGCGCAGTGACACTCATGGGGATCGGCATCAGCGGGACTGGTTGGCTGACGCTCGGCGCATTTGGTGGCGCGGCCGCGGCCACGCTGCTGGTGGCCGGCCTCGCGCGCGTTGTTGGAGGCAGTGGCGATACCCGGCTGCTGTTGATGGCGGGCGTCGTGGTGGGAGCGTTTGCGAACGCCGCGATTCTGGTGGCGCTCGCTGATGCACCGCCCGATCGCTTGCGCGGCGCGCTCTGGTGGATGATGGGGTCTGCCGCCGACGCGACATGGACGTCGTTGCTACGCCTTGGCGGCGCACTTGTGGTGTTTGGCGTGCCGCTGGTGTGGTGGGCGCGCGACCTCGACGTGTTGTCGCTGGGAGATGAACCCGCTGCCGCGCTTGGTGTCGATGTGGATCGTGTCGCTCGGCGCGTGTTTCTTTTCGCGTCGTGGCTCGCGGCGGCAACCGTGGCGGCCGCTGGGCTCATCGGCTTCGTCGGGCTGGTTGTTCCGAACCTGGCGCGTGCGATGGGAGCGCGACGGCATCGGCAACAACAGCTGCTGTCCGCGATCTTCGGCGCGGTGCTGCTGATCGCGGCGGATCTGCTGGCGCGAACCGTGCGTGCACCCGTGGATCTTCCGCTCGGAGCGGTCACAGCGTTGATCGGCGTCCCGTTCTTTCTGATTCGGTTGCGGAAGCTCGCTGCATGACCACCAACAGCGATGAGACAGCCCGTGCAAGTGCGCTTCAGTTCGAAAAGGTTCGGGTGCAGTACCCCGGGCGCAGTGCGTTCGCGATCGACCAGGTCTCGCTGAACGCACGGGTGGGTGAGATTACCGCCGTGGTCGGACCGAACGGCAGCGGAAAGAGCACGCTCGTTCGCGCGCTGTTGCGTCGGGTTCCTTTGCAGGGCGGGTCCATCCACGTCGGCGGGACGGACCTCCGGGCCATCACGCCGCGTGCGTTCGCGCGTCTCGCCGCCGTGGTGCCCCAACGTGAAGAGCCGATGATGCCGGTTCGCGTCGTCGAGTTCGTGGCGCTGGGCCGGCATGCACGGCGCGCCGCGTTTGGCGCCATGCGCGGCGCCGATGCGCGCGCGGTCGAGTCGGCGATCGATCGGGTGGGCGTGCAGGAGGCGAGAAACCGGCGTACCGACGAACTCTCCGGCGGCGAATGGCAACGCGTCCGTATTGCGCGCGCGCTCGCACAGGAGGCTCCGATACTGATACTCGATGAGCCGACGGCATTCCTGGATATCGCGCACGAGATGGCCGTGTTCGAGCTGCTCGATGCGTTGGCAGGCGAGGGGCGAGCGGTACTGCTCGTGAGCCATCAGCTGAACCTCGTGGCGCGGTTTGCACGCCGTATCGTCCTGTTGCATCAGGGTCGGGTGGCGGCAAACGGGACCGCGGAAGACGTGATGCGTGGCGAGATTCTCGAACGGGTCTACGACTGGCCATTGGTGGTCACGCGTGATCCCGCCGTTGGCGCGCCCGCGCTGCTGCCACTTCGCTCCAGCGGTATTCGACGGGGCGCGCACGTCCAAGGCTCGCCGACCGACGCACCGTAGTGCACCCGGTATTGCTTGCGCTCACATTCGCCGCCCTCGACTCGGTGCAGGTGTGCGTGGAAGACGCAGTCACACACGTCGCTGTACGTGGGGTTCACGCGCGCCTGCTTCCAGGAGGCCTTCACGACTCGAGTTCCTTCGTGTTCGCGTCAGGTTGCGCGCGATTGCCGGTGGGGATGGTACGGTTTCGTCGCGTGGGCTATTACCCGCGCGAGGTGAGGGTCGAGCCGGTGCCTGTCGAATCTCCGGCGTCGACCCAGGTACCCGCGCGACGCGTCGAATTGTGGCCACTCTCCGTCACGCCCTCCGAAGCCGCGTCGCTGCTCACGACCGTTCGTGTCAGTGGTGTCGCGAGTGATCAGGCCGTCGCCCGGTTTTCCAGTAGCACCGACGTGCGCGTCGCGCGTGACATGGGCATCGCGAACACGGCGGATCTGCTCGGTACGCTGCCGTTCACTTCGGTGCGCTCGGCGCGTGGTGAAGCGGGCGTGAGCCTGCGCGGCGCACGTCGCGAGCAAGTGGTGATCACGCTGGACGGCATGCCCTTGAACGATCCCGCCACCGGCATGGCTGATGTCTCCGACATACCCCTGGTGGCGCTCGGCTCGGCCTCGGTGCAGCTCGGCGCCGATCCCCTTGGTGCTGGCGTCGGCGCCAACGGTGGTGTGATCGCGCTGGAGAGCGCGCCGCAACGCGTGCTGGCCATTCGCGCGGGAGCGTTCGGCCGACGGATGATTGAGGGGGCGTGGCATGCACAAGGACTGGGTGCACTGTGGAACGCCAGTGCCAGCCACCGCCGTGCGACCAACGACTTTCCGTTCTGGAACGATGCTGGGGCGTCGGGGAGCATCGTGCGTGAGCGTCGTGTCAACAATGACGAGCAGCGGAACGCCGTCACGTTCGGCGTGACGACCGCTGCAACGCAGCTTTCAGTGATCGGCTCCGTCGGAGAACGCGGCATGGTCGGGGCCGCGAACGTTCGCACGAATGACGCGGATCGCGCGCACACGAGCCGCCTGATGCTGCGGGCACAGCGCACCGGCTCTCGCGTGCAGGCGCTTGCCGGTGTTCGAAGCTTCGCGCTGCAGTACCGCGATCCCAACAGATCAGCGCTCGATGCGACAGCGCGTGCGGTCGCTGGCGAGGCGGAGGTCAGCGGTCGCGTCGGCGTTATGCAATGGAGAGTCGGCGGTGGCGCGGATCGGGTTCTGGCATCAGGGGGCATTATGCAGTCGCGCGGCCGACTGTTCGCCAACAGCGTGTACGCGCGACGGTTCGCTGGCGGATCGGTCAATGCCGGCGTTCGCGTCGATGCCGTAGGCACACTGGGAGCGTTGCCGTCCTTCTCGATGTCGGCGGAGCGCGCGGTACGCGCGCGCGGCGAGTCGGGGCTCACGGTCGGGGCGAGATTGGCCCAGGCCGTGCGGGTTCCCACGCTCTACGATCTGTATTTCTCCTCCCCGCAGCGTCTCTTCGTGCGCACGCTCCGGCCCGAGCGGGTTGCTGTCGATGCGGAGCTCCTGACTCGGTACGTCCATCCTGTCGGCGGCGGACGACTCACGCTGCAAGGAAGTGCCGTGGCACGCGACACGCGTGATGCGATCATTTGGTTCCCCGGCAACTTTGGCTGGAGTCCCGCCAACGTGGGTGTGGAGCGATTGCGCGGTTTCGAGGCGCGCGCTCATCTCAGCGCTGGCCGAAGTGAGTTTTCTGTGTGGG
>JANNEV010000584.1:0-11253 GCA_031379145.1 Gemmatimonadaceae bacterium | reverse complement strand
GCCGCCATCGCCCATGGACAAGGCGGCTTCGGTGGGGAGCAGATCAGGGCGAGGCGGAATAAGTCCGCCATCATACCAGTACATCTTCACCGCTGGCTCCTTGCCGCGTGCCGCAAACTCGTACTGCACCATGGTGGCCATGGGGTAGGTGGCCGGCGTCTGTGCACCGCCGCCCCACGGTGACGACGATGCCGAAATGCTGGTGGGATAGTCGAGGCCGAGCGCCCAGAACGATTGGTCGATGAGATGGGCTCCCATATCACCAATCGCACCCACACCAAAGTCGAGCCATCCACGCCAAGCGAATGGGTGATAGGCCGGGTGATATGGCACGTCCGGCGCCGCGCCGAGAAACAAGTTCCAATCGAGGCCCGGCGGCGGTGACGACGGGTTGATGGCCATCGCGTCGCGCACGGCACGATCGACGGTGCCCTGATTCCATTGACGCGGCACGTTCGGGTTCTCGGGCGCCTGAAACGGCCGCACGGTGCCGGGGGCAATCGGACGGGGAATCCCCTGTGCCCAGTACCGCACGGGCCGATCCGTCCACACGTGCACCTCGTGGATTTTGCCCAGCACACCGGACGCAATGATCTCGTTGATTCGCCGAGTGCCTTCAGCCGAATGACCCTGGTTTCCCATCTGGGTCACGACCTTGGTTTCCGCGGCGGTTCTGGCCAGCAGCCGTGCCTCGTACACGGAGTAGGTGAGCGGCTTCTGCACGTACACATGCTTGCCCATCTTCATCGCCATATTGGCGATCGTGGCGTGCATATGATCGGGGGTGGCGATGACCACGGCGTCAATGTCCTTCTGCTTCTCGAGCATGACGCGAAAGTCCGCGTACTTGGCCGCCTTGGTGTAGGCCTCGCCCAACTTGACATTCTGCGGCGTTGGATCGCCCTTGGCCGGCTTGAGCCGACCGGCGAGCGCGCGCTCGGCGTAGGGAAAGTCCACATCGCAGAGGGCCACGATGTTCTCGTCGAGCATCATCGACATGTTGCTCATGCCCATGCCACCAATGCCCACGCATGCAATGTTCAGGCGGGCGCTCGGCGCACGATAGCCGGGGCCGCCGAGCACATGGCGCGGGACAATCATGGCGCCGAAAGCCAACTTCGCGGAATCGCCGACAAAGTCACGGCGCGAGTAATCGTTCGACATGGCGTGTAAGGAAGGGAGAGAGCGACGGAGCGCCTCCAGCAGAACAGAGAGCCACTCACGATACCGATGATGTAACGTGCCAGAGGCGTCTCGTCGAGCCGTCGCCGCTAAAAGCGCATCAGCCTGGCCGGCGTGACCTTGGTGGGATCACCAACGTATGCCCAACGGACCTTCGTCATGTACGTACGCGCGGCATTGTGGATGTCCTCTGGCGTGACCGAGCGCAATTCGTCGACAAACTTGGCCGACTTCTCGAAACCGCCCTGATACAACTCCGCTCGCGCCAACAGATTGGCCTGGTCGGCGTTGGTTTCGTTGTCGAGAAAGTACGTCACGATGAAGCCCTGCACGAGGCGCTCGAGGCCTTCGGGAGTGATGTATCCGTCCTGCAATTCGGAGATCTGCTGACGCATGATCGTGAGCACTTCATCGGGCGAGGTCGTGGTCACGTACAGTCCACCAGACGCGAACGCTCGCTCGACGAACGGCGCGCCTACGTCGTAGGTCAGGTTGCGTTTCTGTCGAACCTCGGAGAACAGTCGACCCGATAGCACGGCGCACGCCAGGCGCAGTGCGGCGTAATCCTTGGAGGTGGCCGGCGGCCCTTGGAAGTATCCCTGCAGATAGTTCGTGGGAAGCGTACGCTTGGCGAGCACGTACGCCGTTGGCAGCGCGGCGGGTGGATCGGGCATTTTCCAGCTGTACGTCCCGCGCGGCAGCCGACCGATCGACTCCCGCACCAAGCGCTCGACCCGGGCGCGCGAGACATTGCCAACCACGACCAGCATCATTCGCGACGTGACCATCTGCGACGCGCGATACGCTCGAAGGTCCGCCACGGTGAGCGCGCTGAGTGATGCCTCGGAGCCGAGCGGCTCGAGTGCATAGGGATGTCCGACATATGTGATGCTGTCGGCGAGATGATCGAGCAGGGCATCCGGGCTGTCGGTGCGCTGCTTGATACCGGTCAGAAACTGCTCTCGCACGAGTTCGAGATCGGCAGACTCCAGTCGCGGCGCAATGATTCGGTCGGCGAGGATGGCCCAGGTGGAATCGAAACCGGTCACCGTTGAACGGAGCGCAACCGTTGTCCAATCGAGGCCGGGACTCACCCCGATGGCGCTGCCGAGGCGTGACATTTTGAGGCGAAGCAGATCGCGTGGATACTTCTGCGTGCCTCGTTCACTGGCTTCGAGCAACAGGCTCTCAATGCCCTCGTTGGCACGTGTGAGCTGTCGCACGCCGCCCAGCAGATACAGATTCGCCGCCACTACGGAGTTGGCCGTCACGCGGCGGAGAATGACCGGAATGCCGGCCACCTCGAAGCGCGCGGTCAGCGTATCGCCACCGATATCGTCGGCCGCCGGTACCGGCTTGGCGAGCCCCTTTGGCAACGTCTTTCCCGGTGCTTTGGCGGGTGCCTTGCCCGTGACTGGCTTGCCGACGGGCGGCGGCGGCACGGGCCGCTTGCTGGTGACGGTCTGCGCGGGCAAATCAGTGACTGACTCGACGAACAGGACGCTGAGTGTCAGTGCCCCGATCGCGGCCAGATGCCGATGGCGATGTACGCGCCTGATCACGGCCGCACCACCGGTCGCTTGAAGGGCGTCAACAACTCCGACTGCGTGAGCCCGATCGTTTTTCTGGCGTCAGGCGAGAGCAATACACTCGTGACCCGCGGCTTGCCGGCCACGTAGGTGCTCGTGTAGCGCATGAGATCCGTGATCCGTTGCTGTGCCATCTGGTCGGTGTATCCCATGAAGTATTCGAGATTGGCGACACTCCACCAGAACCCGATGGTGTGCGCAATCTCGGAGGCCTTCTCAATACCGAATGCGCTCGACACCGTGCGCTGTGTCTTGATCGCCTCAAGTTCGGCTGGCGTGACATAAGTGGGATCCGTGAAGCGCGCGATCTCCCGTTCGAGCGCCGCCATGGCCACGCGGAACTTCTCCGGTGTGGTTTGCCCGCTGATGGAGATCGGTCCCACCTGATTGAGCGTGTAGTAGTTCACACCGATCCCCTGCCAGAGTCCCGTGTCCACCAGATTCTTCTGAAACGTGGACCCAGGCGTATTCAAGACATCGCTGAACACGTCGGCCGCGTAGGTGGCGCCCGGATCCTTCCCCACGCTCGGCCCCTGCCACTGCAACAACACGGCCACGGCGTTGATCGGCTCCTCGGAAATCAGGGCTTTGTTGCCATCGAGCGCCGGAATGGGTGGAATAGGATCTGCGACGAACGGATCCGCGCCACGCGCCCAGTCGCCGAAGATCTTTTCGGCGTAGGCGAACACCACGTCGGGCTTCACGTCGCCGGTGACAATCAGCGAGCAGTTGTTGGGCACATAGTAGCGCCGCTGGATCACGCGCATCTGCTCCGGCGTGACATTCTTGAGCACGGTACGGTCGCCGATGGTGTTCTTGCGGCTGAACTGACCGGGATACAGCAGCTCCGTGGCCTTCTGCTGAAAGTCGAAGCCAGGCTGTGCCTCGTTGCGATCATACTCGCCGAGCACCACCTCCTTCTCGCGCTTGAGCTCTTCTTCAAGGAACAGCGGACCACGGAGCGCGCTGGCAAGAAACTGCAAACCGCCTTCCAGGGAATCGGCCGGCAGCGTCAGGAAATAGTTGACCCGCTCTTCCTGCGTGCTGCCGTTGTACTTGGCGCCAAGTTCGGCGGATCGATCGTTGAAGGCATCGGCGCTGGGCAAGTCCTTGTTGGCTTTGAAGAACATGTGTTCGTACATGTGCGCGAGGCCGGCATACTGCGGCGTTTGGGTGAACGCCCCGTTTCGCACATCGATTTCAAGTGTCGCAATGGGCACACCGTGGTTCTCCACCACGATGATCTCCAGGCCGTTGGCGAGCACTTTGCGGCGGAGCACCTTCTCCAACTCCGCGCGCGACTGTGCGTGAACCACGTCCGATCCACCCAGTGGCAACGACAGGCCCAACAGAGCAGCGGCGATGCAGCCCGAGAGACGACGACAAAATGCGATGGGCGCACGCGCGCCAGCATCGGTGGTTACAGGCATGCGGAAGAGAAGTGGAGGAGGTGGTATGCCGCGCGGTGCCAGGAGCGGTGTAGGAGCGGTGCTAGTTGGCCGTCTTTTTCCCGGCGCCCATCACGAGATAGTCGACCGTGAGTCCGGCCATGGCGCGCACGCCCGTCTCCAGTGCGGCCTCGTCTGCGAAGAACAGCGGCGAGTGGTTGACGGCGACCGAGCCAAGATCGCGATCCTTGGGCGTAACGCCCAGGAAGAAGAATACCCCGGGGATCTTTCGCGTGAACTCCGGGAAGTCCTCCGAGCCCATGACCGGATTGATGATCTGCACGCCGTTGGCGCCTGCCGCGCGGCGCAACGTTGGCATCATGCGGTCGGTGAGCGACGTGTCATTCGAAGTCACCAACCCGCCCTCATCAACCGTCACCAGGGCCGTGGCGCCCGCTGAATGCGCGATGTCCTCAGCGGTGCGTTTGATTCGCATCGCGATATCCGCACGCATGTTGTCGTCGAACGTACGCAACGTGCCTACCAGCACCACGCTATCGGGAATGATGTTGCTGCGATTTCCTCCCGTGATCTGACCCACCGTGAGCACACTCGGCAGATAGGCCACGTTCACCTGGCGGCTGGCGATGGTCTGCAGGCCGAGGATCACCTGCGCCGACACCACGATGGGGTCGACGCCGGACCACGGCTGCGATCCATGCGTCTGCCGGCCCTTGATGATGATCTTGAAATTGCCGGCCGCCGCCATCAGGGGCCCTTGCCGAAGTCCGATCGTACCAACGCGCGAGGGCCAGACGTGCAGTCCGAACACGGCGCTCGGAGCCGGACTCGCGAACGCCCCATCGGCAAGCATGGCCTTGGCGCCACCCAACCCCTCTTCTGCGGGCTGGAAGATGAACTTGACCGTACCCGGAATGCTGGCCTTCATGCCGGCAAGGACCTCGGCCGCGCCCATCAGAATGGCGACATGATTGTCGTGGCCGCAGGCGTGCATCACGCCTACCTCCTGCCCTTGCCACTGGGTCCGAACCGTGCTCTTGAACGGCAAGTCCACCTGCTCAGTGACTGGCAGCGCGTCCATATCCGCGCGCAACGCGACAACCGGCCCCGGCTTCCCGCCGCGGAGAATGCCCACGACTCCTGTCTTTCCAATCCCGGTCTGCACTTCAATGCCCAGCGACCGGAGATGCTTGGCGACAATGGCCGCCGTGCGCACTTCCTCAAAACTGAGCTCAGGATGCTGATGCAAGTCGCGACGCCACGCCACCACCTTGGGCATCACCGCGGGCAGTTTCGACTCAATCAGTTTCGCGAGTTCGGCAGAGGCGGCGCTCTGCGCGGGCAGCGGTGCCAATACCGGTGCGGCGAGCAATGCGGACGAGACCGCAACGGTACGAAGCGCGCAACCAAGATTTCGACGCATGACAGGGACCGAGAGGGAAATGAGGCGGTAGCGTAGTCGTCCAGCGAACGTATGACAGCCGCGACGCCGAGGGAAGAGGCACTGAACTGGCGAACGGACGCGTCGGAGGAGATATCTCACGCATGACACGACGGCTCGCCTCGACCTCCCTCGCTGCGGTTCGGCTAACGCGCACACGGTCGGTTTTCGGCCTCCTGGTCGTGCTCCTGACAGCGGGCCTCGTGCAACCGGAACACGCCCTCCTCGCACAGGCCGCGTCGGCACCTGCGGTGGACCTGCGGTCGGCCGCACGGTCGATCGTGAACGCCGCCGTGTATGCGACGTTTGTAACCGTCGATGCCGATGGACAGCCACAGGCCCGCACGGTGCAGCCCGTGCAGCCCGATTCCAACTGGGTGGTGTGGTTTGCCACCAATCCGCGCACCCGCAAGGTGCAGCAGCTGCGCAAGAACCCGCGCGCGACTCTGCATTACTTCGACCGGGATAGGCTCAGCTATGTGGCGATCGTCGGTCGCGCCGTGCTTGTGTCAGATCTGGCACAAAAGCGCGCACACTGGAATCCGGCGTGGACACCGTTCTACGCAGATCAGGACACCAGCGTGCTTCTGATTCGGGTCGTGCCAGACCGCGTGGAAGTAGTGGGGGTGAAGCTGGGCGTGAATGGCGATGCCGCGACGTGGCGTCCGGCCTCATTTGTGCCCAAACGGCTATAACTGCCGCAACCAACTTACCTTCACGATCAGTGAGCGTGCGGTGGGTGTGTTGCCCCCCAACACGGCCTGCCGATCATTGTACACAATGTACAGAAATGACAGCGGCGAGAACTCCCAGCTGAATCGCGCATTGAGCGTACCGCGCTCTACGGCCGTGTTGTACTGGTAGAACGCACTCCACTGGACACGCGGGTTGAGGAACACGCGCACCTCCGGTCCGGCGAGATGTGTGACGAAGCTCGAATCGCGCGTGCCAAGTGAGCGCAGTCGGTTGACCTCGTACGATCCGCGCACGGAGACATACGGGCTGGGCGACCATCGCGTGCCCAACTCCGCACGGTCCAGCGACCCATCAAAAAACGCGCCCGATGACAACACCGCGCTGGTCGCCACACGCGCACTCTGATCGCTCCTGAGCACGGCGGCCACGCGGAAGAAATCATAGTCGCCGACCGCAATGCGGACGTTGGGAAACAGCGTCACCGGTGCCGTGGGTCGTTGGAGATTCTGCTCGACCACCGGTGTGATGCTCGCTCCATTGCGAAAAAGAATCTCCCCCGTATAGCTCACGTTGGCTTCCTGCAACGCGAGCGAGCCGGGCTCCTGATACGTGATCGCCGTGAGTCCGTGCTTGAACCACACCACGCTCGAAGGACGCCAGCGCGGCTGTGACGTGAACGTGGCGAACGGACTCGTCATCAGTACGTTTGGCCGGGAGACAAACCCGGTCTGCGGCACGTAGTCTTTGGTGACCAGCGCGCCGATGACCCCGGCGCTCATTACTGGGGTGGCACGCGACAGTCCGTAGGTCGCCGCGAGTCCGGTCCGTCCGTTGGCGGAAGACGTCGAAAGCATGCTGGTCAGCTGGTTTTGCTCCCCGATGCGCGTGAATGCATCGATCGCGGTGACCAGATTTTGCGTGCTGGGGCTTCCGGCACTGCCGCCACCATCGCGCAACGCCACCGTCGCGCCGAGCCGAGTGGCGCGCCCGAAGAACTGGCTGCCGCGCGCGACGGCGAACGTGGTGGCAGCAACGCCACCAATGGCGGCCTGCCGCATGGCCAAGGCGCCCGCCGTGGTTCGCCCAGTGCGATACGCATAACGGACGCCACCGTCGATCGGCAACAATGTGCCATCGTCGGCCAACCCAATGCGCCGTGAGAAGAAGGGCTGCACGACATAGCGACCGGTGAGCCCACCCGCATTCAACAGGTCGGCATTTTCCAGGAAGAACTGGCGCCGCTCGGGGAAGAACACGCTGAAACGCGTAAGGTTCACCACTTGCCGATCCACGTCTGCCTGAGCGAAGTCCGTATTCACCGTAGCCTCGAGCAAGCTGTTGGCCGTTGGCGCCCAGATCACCTCACCGCCCACGTCTCCAATGGATCCGTTGAACGCCCCCGGTGCGGCATCGCGTGATGTCTGTCCGAGACCGTACGGACGAATACGAATGTTGGTGCGCGGCGGGGGCGGCTGGAGGGAGTCGAGCACCCCGCCGTACGTCAGGCGCCACGACGAAAACTGTCGCGGATATGGCATCCACGCACTCCACTGGGCGACGCGCCGGGTATTCCGAACGAAATTGACATCCCACGACGACAATCCCGGCGTGTAGCGAAGCGACCGCCACGGGATCGCCATCTCGGCGATCCACCCAGTGTCGGCGCGCGTGGTCCGTACCCGCCAGAGCGCATCCCAGTTGAAGTTGAACACATCTCCACCATCAAACGCCTGCACATCAGCTTGAGAGCCCAGCGGCGTGGACTGAAACTGCAACGCCGTACGATGGTCGCCGAGCGGTCCAAAGGTCACCGCGAAGACATCGGTCTCCGGTGGCTCGAAGTCCCGTCGCAGATCGGGCAATCGCAGCGACGTCAGCCCGGCGCTGTCGCGATTGAACGCCCCCACATAGAGATACTCGCCGTCGAAGAGCACGCGTACCGTGCTCGGATAGCGTGTCGTACTCGCGTAGTCGGGCCGCACCTGCACGAAGTCGGCCGCAGTTGGCGCATTCTGCCAATCGCGCTCGTCAAGCCGGCCATCGAGCACAATGCGGGCCGTGGTCCGTCGTGCCACGAGGTGTCGACGCGTGGCGTCCGTTGGCTCCGGCATCTGTGTCTGCATTGGCGCAGACTGCGCGACCATGTCCCCCCGTGGCATTGTCAGGCTCAGCGCCAGCATAAGCGGCAGCATAAGCGGCAGCACAAGCGCCTGCGGGAGCAACGAAAAGAAGCGGCGTGTGACAGACATGCGTCGGCGTAGGGAAGGAGAGAAGCGACTAACTGGCCAGCACCGGCAACTGCCGTATGCGTTCCGCCCATTCACGCGGCCCGGTTTCGTGCACGTTGCTTCCCGCTGCATCAACCGCCACCGTCACTGGCATGTCGTCGACATCGAACTCGTAGATCGCCTCCATCCCCAGATCGGCAAACGCGACCACGCGCGACGAACGAATGGCCTTGGAGACGAGATAGGCCGCGCCTCCCACCGCCATCAGATACGCCGCCTTGTGCTTGCGAATGGCATCGAGCCCAGTAGGCCCACGCTCGGCCTTGCCTACCATCGCGATGAGTCCCGTTTTCTCCAGCATCATCTCGGTGAACTTGTCCATGCGCGTTGCCGTGGTTGGACCGGCGGGACCGACCGCTTCATCGCGCACAGGGTCCACCGGACCCACGTAGTAGATGACACGATCGGTAAAGTCCACGCCGTCGGGCAGCCCTTCGCCCGAGGCAAACAGATCGGCGATCCGTTTGTGTGCCGCGTCGCGGCCAGTCAGCAACTTCCCGCTGAGCAACAGTCGATCGCCCGCCTTCCAGGTGGCCACATGCGCTGGGGTGAGCGTGTTCAGATCGACACGCTTGGCATTGACATCGGGTCGCCAGGTCACGGTCGGCCAATCGGACAGTTTGGGAATGGGCAGCGTCGCAACGCCGGATCCGTCGAGCGTGAAGTGCGCGTGACGCGTGGCGGCGCAATTCGGAATCATCGCAATCGGCTTGGATGCCGCGTGCGTGGGAAAGCCGAAGATCTTCACGTCGAGCACCGTGGACAGGCCGCCCAGCCCCTGCGCCCCGATACCCAGCGCATTCACCTTGTCGAACAACTCGATACGCAGTGCTTCGATCTTGTTCTGCGCTCCGCGCGCCTTGAGCTGGGTCATATCGATGTGTTCCATGAGCGACTCCTTGGCCATCAGCATGGCTTTGTCTGCCGTGCCACCGATACCGATGCCGAGCATGCCGGGCGGACACCAACCGGCCCCCATCGTCGGCACGGTCTTGAGCACCCACTCCACGATCGAGTCGCTGGGATTGAGCATGGCGAACTTGGACTTGTTCTCCGAGCCGCCGCCCTTCGCGGCCAGCTTCACCTCGACGGTATCGCCTGGCACGATCTCGCAGTGTACGACAGCCGGGGTGTTGTCGCGTGTATTTGTCCGCGTAAACGCGGGATCGGCTACGATCGATGCACGAAGCACGTTCTCCGGCAGCAGATACGCACGCCGTACGCCTTCGTTCACCATCTCCTGCACGGAGAGCGTCGCGTCCCAGCGCACACTCATGCCGATCTTCAGGAACACCACCACGATGCCCGTGTCCTGACAGATCGGACGGTGTCCCTCGGCGCACATGCGCGAGTTGGTGAGAATCTGGGCGATCGCATCCTTGGCAGCCGGCCCTTGCTCACGGTCGTACGCCTCGGCCAACGCCTCGATGTAGTCAAGCGGATGATAGTACGAGATGTGCTGCAGCGCGTCCGCGACTGACTGAATGAAGTCGGCTTGTGTGATCGTAGTCATGACGAAAAGTACCGATCCGTCCGCGCAGGCGTGAGCGAGGACGTGAGCTCACGCCTCAACGCGGGCACAAGCGCTAGAATTGGGGAGCCCGGTGTTCGCGACCATCGCGCCGTTCGCGGCTATGCGCCGCATTTCTCCTGTGCCCGGACATGCACCGAACGAGCAGCCTGTGAGCATTCTTGATCGCGATTCGGTGGGAGCATTCTGTCGGCATACGCATGTCGCACGAGCCGGCGCACCCACGGGTCCATTGGCTGGCCTGACCTTTGGGCTCAAGGACATCTACGACGTCGCCGGCTACCGAACGGGGTTCGGCAGCCCGGACTGGCTCGCAACGCACGACTCGGCCACACGGTCCGCGTCCGTGGCGGAAAGGTTGTGGGCAGCGGGCGCGACGATGGTGGGCAAAACCCACACCGAGGAGATGGCCTTCAGCCTGACCGGTGAGAACAGCCACTACGGTACCCCGGTCAACGTAGCCGCGCCCGGACGAATCCCGGGTGGTTCGTCCAGTGGATCGGCTGCCGCCGTGGCGGCCGGACTGGTCGACTTCTCCATCGGCAGCGATACCGGCGGCAGCGTACGTGCACCGGCGAGCTTCTGCGGTATCTACGGCATCCGGCCCACGCATGGACGCATCGCCATGGACGGCGCGTGCCCGCTGGCACCGAGCTTCGACACCTGCGGGTGGTTTGCCCGGGATGCCACCATGCTGGCCCGAGTGGGTGCGGTGTTGTTGGCCGCAGAGCATCCGTCGCTCGATCGGGCGGCGACGACGCAAACACGGCTTGCGGATCTGACACCGAGGCGTCTCTACCGCGCGCGCGACGCGTTCGCCTGCGCCATGCCGCACGCCGCCCTCGCGCTCGAGCCAGCGGTCGCCCGCATCTGCGCCTTGTTGGGACCGGCAACCGATATCGAGGTGAGCGGCGAAGGGCTACTGGAATGGTTCAGCGTGTTTCGCGCGCTGCAGTTTGGTGAGATCTGGGACGCGCACCACGAGTGGGTGGAGCGCGTGCATCCAACCTTTGGTGCCCAGATTGCCCCACGTTTTGCCGCGGTTGCCGCGCAGGACCCTGCAGAAGTGACCCGCATGCGCCCCGTACGCACCGATATCGCCGCGCGGCTCAGCGAA
>JANNEV010000564.1:0-20490 GCA_031379145.1 Gemmatimonadaceae bacterium | reverse complement strand
CCCGCCATCTGCAAGCCGACTGTTCAGAGGATGGTATGGAGTCGCCTTCACCTTCGCGGTGCGGTGCTCCTGTTTGCCGCTGTACGCCTCACGCACGGTGCCGATCTGAATACGTATCGGCATGCGGCCTACGAACTGGCGTTTCTCATTCCGCTCAGTCAAGACGCTCGGCGAACGCCGCGACGGAGGGCCAGAGAAGTGAGCCGAACGGCGTCCCGTCAATGGTCGCAAAGAGATTGCCGCCCGAGAGAAGCTGACGCGCTGCAAGGACTATCTCGATTTCGCTGGCGAGCACCGCATTGAAATCCAGGTCGATAGCCTGCAGGGTGAACGTCCCTGCAAGAATCGCCAGCAACCACTTCGCTACTATCGTGCTCGCGCGCAGCCCGACGCGGGCCGCTCATAGACCACCTCGATCAACGCGCGCTCGCCGCTGGACGCCGCTCAACCCCACGATAACTTGACCAGCGATCTGGCGTGCGACTCTCGCAGGTGCGTGACCAGCCTGGTGCCTGTTGCACTCTCCCACACTTGTCGGCCCGTGACCCAGACTACGCGCTCTCGCCTGGCTGCGACGGCTGTGCTGCTCTCGCTGCTGGTGCTGGCAGGCACACAGTGGTGGTTGTCCAGACCGTTGCAAAATGACGCGTTCGTTGACGAGGCCACGTACATCGTGACCGGGCAGTTGTGGCGAGCCGCAGCGGCAGGTGGCGATGCGACCGCGGTTGCGAGTTACCTCTCCGGTGCGCCGCATCTGTATCCGCAACTCGCCTCGCTGCTGTTTGAGCGCGGCGGACTGGAGGCTGTTCGGGCATTCAGTTTCGGGTGCATGGTCATCGCGATGATCGGCGTGTATTTCATCGCGCATGGACTGCTCAGCGATCGCGTCGCCGGTCTGGCCGCGTCCGCCATGTTCATCTTGCAGGCGCCGGTGCAGTTTCTGTCGCGTTTCGCGACCTACGATGCGCTCTGCGTTGCACTCTTGGCCGTTGCGCTGGCTGTGGCCATGGACCGTCGCGCGCGCATGGGCTGGATGTCTGTCGCGGTCGCCGGGGCCTGCATCGGCGCGGCTTCCGTCATCAAGTACGCGGCGTTGCTCTACTTGCCATGTGTCGTACTCGTGGCCGCGCTCGTCGGCGCGTCGGGCAACCGACTCAAGCGCGGACTGCTGACGGCCGTAGTGGCGGGCTGTACGGTCGCGCTATTGGGTCTTCTCGGACAACCGAGCGAGCTGTGGACGGGATTTCTGAGCACGACCCTGGCACGTCGCGTCACGAGCGGCGGCCGGGCAGTGGACCTGGTGCTGTTCGCTGCGTCCCTCGGCGGAGCGGCCGTGGCGATTGCGATCCCCGCGTTGATGACAGCGCCTGCCGCGATGCGCTGGGCCGCAATCACCATGTTTGTCTGGGCGCTGCTCGCGCCACTCAATCATGTACGGCTCCACGAATTCGTCTCGCTGCACAAGCATATGGCCTTCGGTGCCGTGCTTGTCTCGCCGCTGGCCGGAGGTGCGCTGGCCGCGCTGTGCAGTTGGCTGCAACGGCGGTGGGAGTATCAGCAGACCGTGATAGCTGTCGGTGTTGCTTCGGCAACACTCGCGATTCTCGCTCGAGCTGTCGCCATCCCAGGCGTTGCCGAGGCGCAACGGTTGTACCAGTACTGGCCCAACAACACGCGCAAGGCGTACCGAAGCTTCGCACCACTGCTGAACGATTCCGCGCGTTTTCTCAGCGAAGAGCCGGACTTGGGCACGCTGTATCTCGGTTCGCGGGCACCAGTCGAACAGTGGGTGCATCCATACTTCTTCGACTATGACGGACAGCGCGCGCGCAAGCCGGCGGATACCGCGCCGTACCGACTCGCCATTCGAGACGGTTTCTTTACGGCGGTCCTCCTGCGCTTCGGTCCGCAGGGTTCCTGGGCAACAGCCGTCGAAGAGGAGCTGCTGCGATCACAACCGCGCTATCGTCTCGCCGCCAAACTCCCGTTCACGCTCGCCGATGGTCCCGGCGCCTACCAGTTGTGGGTCCGCGCTGACGCGCCTGGTGCGGCTCTGGTGCACTGAGCATCGTGTCAAAATGCGTGGCGGAGGCTGAGTCGCGCCTGTTGCAGGCGAAAGCCACCGAGGTTGTCCAGATAAAAGAACCCGCTTGAGAGATCCCAGCCGTGTCGGCCCACCAGACGTAGTTCGGTGTTGGCGGTGAAGCCGTTTGCGCTGGGGACCCCTGCGCGGCCGGAGACCAGCTGGCCCACCGATCCGTCAGAGCGCCACGTCAGGCGTCCGTTGACCGGAACGATCAACGCGAGCGAGACAAAAGCATTGCCGAAGTCCTTCGGACTCCAGTAGGCACCGAACTCGTTGCGAGGCGTTCCCGCAGCGCTACGATTCGCATCGAACTCGAATCCGAAATAGGTGAAACCGGTACCAAGCTCCAGCCGAGCTGAGCCTGCGCCCAGTCCGATTCCACGTGTGGCGGAGAGGCTGAACTCGCGACGCGTGTTGTTTCGAAGCGACGCGCCGGTGTAAACGCCGAGTCCCACCGTGCCGAGCACGGAGACGCCACCACCAATGGACGGTATTCGAAGCACCAATCCAGTCGTGTTCGCGCGAACCTGTCCAAAAAACTGTCCACCTTCGAATACGCCTCTGGCCGCCCGGCGAGAGTCCTCGACTGCAGCGCGTCGCGCGAACAGTCGAAGCGATCCGCGCGTGCCGAGCGCGGCCTCAATCTCGCCCGCGGCCGACCACGCGTTCGGAGCGCCCTCGTACTTCTCGGCTCCGACTTCAAGCCGTGCCAGCGTGAGTCTCGTGGCGCGCTTCTCGATGGCCGCCGCGACGCTGCCTGAGATGAAGCGCTCATTGGGTGCGATGAAACGGGTGGGGCCGCCGGAGAGCATCACGCGCGTGCCGCGCGCCACTGGGACCGATACGCTGGTGAGCGCACGGGTGAGGGTCAGGCCGAGTGACGTGTGGGCAACCACCGCATCCACTCCGACACCGGTCGAGGCACCGCGACGTACCCAGTCCGGCGCACTGGGGAAGTTGGTTTCCGTGAGCCTCCGGGCGGTCCGACGCGCTTCCGCGAAGTTACCATCGGCCAGCAGTGCATACGCGAGTTGCTCAGTGAGCCGCGTATTGCCTGGTGCGCGCGCCACCTGCGGCCGCAACACGGCCACTGCATCAGCGGGGCGACCGGCCTGTACCAACAGGTTTCCTCGTCCCAGCAGCAGGATGCTATCGTTGGGCGCGCGCATCAGGAGCGAGTCCGCCAACGCAAGTGCGGCGCGAGCACGTCCGCTCCACGTCAGTATGTTGAGCCGCCCGCGCGCCGCCCCGAGATTCTCCGGCGATCGTCGTGCTACACGCTCGTACAGTTGCAGGGCTTCGGTTCGCGTTTCCGGCACCCAGGAGAGCACATCGGCGTATTCTGTGAGCAGGTCCAATGACGCGGTATCTTCGCGGACAAGGTCCAACAGTCGGCGAACGCCTTCGGCCCGCGATGCCGGATTCCACGTCAACGCGGAAGCAATCGCATGACGGGCCTCGCGGTTTTCCGGATGGGCGCGTTCCAATTCCCGTAGCAGCAGGAGGCCTTCGCCGCGGGTACGTGCGTTCCACGTCAGGATCTGACCAAGCGTGAGCGTCAGTGTCGTCGAGTCTGGAGCGATCGCCTGCGCGCGCCGGAGATGCACCAGACCGGCCTCCGTCTCGCCCGACCAGGCCAACCATTGCCCCAGATCGCGCTCCAGCACGAAGTCGGATTCGCCAAGTGCGGCGCGTCTCGTGGCGAAGGGGAGGGCATCGCGCCATTTCCCCTGAGCGCTGAAGACGTCGGAGAGTTCACGGAGCGCCGGCCGCGACGCGCTGTCCGCGGCCAGCACGCTGCGATAGAGCGACTCGGCGCGGGCGATAGCGCCTCGACGACTTGCGGCCCGGGCCGAATCGAGCACGGCGTTCATCGGAGGCGTCTGCGCTGCAAGGTCAGCTGCGCCGATCATCGAGCCAACGAGTGTGCAGATCACGGACATGCGCCGCCATACGCTCGTCATGCTGCTGACGCCTCGTCCGGTGTGTCTGTCGGTGCGGACGGGGTGGCCGTCGCAATCCTCTTGGCGAGCGGTTCCTGATGGCGTGCTGTCATGGTCAGCCATTGCGCGTGGCGTGGCGCGACGTCCATGAGCAGGTGCTGCATGATGGCATCTCCGTCGTCGAAATCGGTCACGAGGAATCGGATGCCGTTGGCGTAGCGGCGTTGGCCACGAACCTTGAACTGCTCCATCCACGCGACCTGTCCGAATGCCTGCACCTGTCCACTCGGCAGCGTGAGTTTCACGTGCACATACGTGCCGACGTCGAGCGCTTCGGTGAGCGTCACCGAGACACCGCCGCGATTGAGGTTGCGCGCGAATGTCGTTCCCACGATGCCGGCTTGGCCCTGTTGGCCGATGCGCTGCAGTTCGAATCGGGCCTCCACGTCGAGGTCCTGTGGAAACCGATACATCGACCGTGCCTCCCGCCGCTCCAGGACGCGCGCCACAGCAGGTGAGGTGACGGCAAAGAAGTACACACCAAAGCAGGCCGTGACGATGTACGCCCAAAACTGCCCGTCGTTTTCGGCCTGCCACGCCTGCACCACGGCCCAGACCATGGCCGTGTACACGAAGAACAGCAGCACGATGTACGGTGCCGCCTCGCGGAGTGCGGCGGCGGGCGCGCGCGACTTCGGGGTGACCTGAAACGTCGCTTCGCGCTCGAAGTACCCGGAGAGCGCTGTCAGCGTTGCGTGGATCTTCACGAAGTTGTACCGCTCCATCAGGAACGGCGTTCGCCAGTTGCCGGCCAGCACGCTGGTGGCGGCCAGATTCGCGGCGAGAAACGGCAAGTAGTGGCCGGCGAACATCAGCGGATCGCTGAGAAGCGGAAAAATGCCAGTGAGCGACGCGAAGATCACCGTGAGCACGCTCAGCAGGCGGATCCAGCTGAAGATCACATTGTACTCGTACGACGCCAGATAGCAGAATCGCTGACCGAGACTCAACCCCCGACCGAACACTGGTCGCTCCAGGCGAAGCACCTGTGTGGACCCGACCCCCCATCGACGCCACTGTGCGGCGAAGCCGGCAAAGGTCTGCGCGGCCAGACCACGCGCGACGCTGCGATTGAAGTACAGCACGCGCCATCCACGCTTCTGCAGGCGAAGCCCCGTGTGCAGGTCTTCAGTAATGGTGCCCGTGGCGAAGCCGCCGATGTCGTCGAGCGCCGAGCGCCGGATCATCGCGGGGCTGCCGCAATAAATGGTGGCGTTGTAGCCATCCTTCGCCGGCTGGATGACACTGAAGAACAATTCCTGCATCTGCCAGCCATTGCGTTCACGCCAGTCCATCTCGTGCTGGAACGAATCAAGATTGTAGCAATCCTGATTGCCCTGCACGATGCCTACCTCGCCGCCGCGGAAGAACCCGATCATTTCATCGATGAGCTCGGGCACCGGCACGTGGTCGGCGTCCAGCGTCACGATGAACTCGGCAGAACTGTGTCGAAGTCCGTTGTTCAGGTTGCCGGCCTTCGCATGCGTGCGGTCGGCCCGCCCGAGATACACGCATCCGAACTCCTCTGCGAGTGCCGCGATGTCGGGACGATTGCCGTCGTCCAACAGCAGCGTGCGATGCGGATATCGTATCGCGACCGCGCAGGCCACGGTGTCACGAAGCAGTTCGAGTGGTTCGTTGTAGGTGGCGATGAAGACGTCTACCGTCCGGTCGGGCAACGGTGTCGGGGTGCGATAGAAGCGCTGTCGCCAGGACACCACCATCAGGCCCACGGTCGACACAAAGGCCAGACTCTCGGTGACGAGGAACAGCAGAAAAAACCAGTGCGCGGCGGGGTTGTCCGTTTCCGTGGCACGCCACCAGAGATACCGCGAACCAAGAAGAATCGTCGCCACCGACAATACCCGCTGTGCCCACACAAGCGTGGGCGACCGCGGCAGCAACGGGAACGGAGTGTTGGTGGTCGGAGCGGTGGGCATTCAGCGCAGAACCAGGGGAAGCGAAGCGACCGGACGGACGTTTCAGTTGAGTCGTCATCCGCAAGACGACGATGTGCACCGTCGTGGCACGAACGTCACAGCACCGGCCGATGACGGCCGTCGAACCGTTCGCGTCGGGCACGTAGCGTTTCGGACGTGGCCTGACTGATCAAGAAGCACTGGTCGGTGGTCGAGATACAGCGAAGGTGCCTGGCGTCTCTTCTCCCGACGAGTTCCAACACACGTGTTCCTGCCGCGTACGACCCCCGTCGCGCTCCTCCTGTCACTCCTGACCGCCTGCCTTCCGGCAGAGCGTAGTCTGGCTCCGAGCGACGAGCAGGAACACGGACACGACCACCGTCACAATCTGACCACAGAGGAGGCGATCGTCTACCGTTGGTCTGATCCGGAGGCTTGGATCGACGGGGTGGTTCCGCCCCCCGGTGCCAACGTGACGATTCCTGCCGATCGCCACGTGATGCTCGATCGGAACGTGTCGGTGCGGCAGCTTCTGGTGAACGGGACGCTCGAGTTCTCGGACTCCAGCGATCTGGAACTCGTGACACGCTCCGTGACCGTGCAGGGGGCCTTTCGTATCGGCGCGCCGGAACAACGCCATCGGCACCGCGCGGTCATCACGCTCGTAGGCACCGCCGCTGACGGCGCACATTTTGGTGCGGGTGCCAAGGGGCTGATCGTCACGTCGGGTTCGCTGGAGCTTCACGGACAGGAGGTGCGCTCGTGGACCCAGCTCGTGGAGCATGCGCGTGCTGGCAGCGCGGAACTTGTCTTGCGGGAGCCGACCGACTGGCGCTCCGGCGATCGCCTTGCGATCAGCGCTACCGGGTACAATCCGGCGGAGTCCGAGGACGTGGTCGTTGCCGAAGTGGCCGGCAACCGCGTTCGCTTGCGGCAGCCACTGCGCCACTCGCATTGGGGCGTGTTGCAAACCATCGCCGGCCGACAACTGGATGAACGGGCGCAGGTCGCCTTGCTCTCGCGCAATGTCGTGATTCAGGGTGATGCAGATTCCGAAGCAAGTGGATTCGGTGCGCATGTAATGGTGCACCCCGGTGCGACCGCGCACATCGAGGGTGCGGAGTTCCATCGCGTCGGTCAGCGTGGTGTCGTCGGGCGGTATCCGTTGCACTGGCATCTGGCCGGGGACGCCTCCGGACAGTATGCGCGGAACAACGCCGTCTGGCATAGTTACAGCCGGTGTATGACGATTCATGGTACGCATCGCGTCACCCTCGAGGCCAACGTCTGCTACGACCACGAAGGGCACGGCTTCTTCCTCGAGGACGGAATCGAGCGCGGGAATGTGCTCGTGCGCAATCTCGGCATGCGAACGCGCGCGCCCGAGGCCGCACAGCGCTTGCTGCCATCCGACGCGCAGCCCGCGACTTTCTGGGTCTCGAATCCGGACAACGATCTGCACGACAATGTCGCGGCTGGCTCGGACGGCTTTGGTATCTGGTACTCGCTGCCGGAGTATCCCACTGGCCTCTCCGCGACCCGATCAGTGCGACCGCGACAGGTTCCACTGCGCCGATTCGAGAACAACGAGGCGCATTCGAATGTCCTCGGTGGATTGTGGGTGGACGAAGGCGTGGATGCATCCGGGCGGCTCGACATCGCATGGTATGAGCCGACTGAGCGTGGATTGCCGGGCGCACCCGCTCCGGCGCTTTTTCGCGGTCTTGTGGCGTGGAAGAACCAGGCGCTGGGTGCCTGGTTGCGCGGAAGCCACCTGCGATTGGTTGACGCAGTGCTCGCGGACAACATGTCTGGCGCATCGTTCGCCGCGTCGGAGAGCACGCTCGAGCACGCGTTCGTGGTCGGGGTGAGCGACAACGTTGGCGTGAATCCGGGTGCGTGGTCACCCGTCCGCGGCTTCTGGTTCTATGATGGTACCGTTGGTGTCTCAGAGAGCGTCTTTGCAAACTTTGACGCGCGTGCGGGCCTCAATGCAAGCGCGTTGGGATTCCATCCCGTAAATCCGTGGCCGATCAGCGCTGACAACTGGCTGCACGCAGTGCGATTTGTCGATGCGATTCCCGTGGTGTTCGAGCCGGTGAACGACGCATTCGACGCGACGAAGTCCGCGGTGCTGATCGATCGCGATGGTTCGCTGGGTGATGCGCCGAACGCCGTGCTTGTGCCAGACTCTCCGCTCCTTCGTGAAGGCTGCCAGCGCCGCTCGAGCTGGAACGCGTTCACTTGCACCGCGCCATTCACGCAGCTTGTCGTGCGCGCCGATGCACCGCTACCGATGGGCATCACCGTGCAGCGTGTCGGGCGACCGGAGTCCCTGACCCGCATCGCGCCCGTGCGGTACGACCCGACGTTCGCGACGGTCACGGTGCCACAGGGCGCGCGGTTGGATGTGACGACGCCGGGACTCGTACCTCACCAACTCACGCTCGCCGCCACGCTCTCCGACGTGGGCACGGTCCTCGACGTGACGCTGCCGCAGTGGCGCGGGCCGCTCATCGTTGAGCAGCGGGGACGCGCGGTCGAACAACGGAAGCTGTCGGACTTGCACGACTGCGTGTCCTGCTGGGGTTTTGATCCCCTCACCGGCGCCCTTCGCTTGCGCCTCCTACCCGAATCCGGTCATGCTTCGATTCACGTGACCGTCTCCGGGGCCGGCTGAACTCCAGCACACGTCGTCCTCGACAGTGCGATCGATGCGTCGCGTCACTGCGAGCTTACCAAGACGTCTGAGCGGACTACCGTCCTCGTGCCCGAACGCGGGTCAACGCGTTCCGGCGGACCGTGCCAGCTCGGTGTTGAAGTACGGGAGTAGTGCGTTGAGCGCCACGATGTAGTCGTCGACCGCCAGCTGCGGAGCCGTGCGGATGCGCACGTTGTGTCGACAGGAGAATCGGCGCGCGGAGGTGAGCTCGGGTTGCATGACTCTCAGCAGATCGGCAAGCGAACCGGACGCGCCCCGCACGGTGTACCGATTGGCCCCTTCGATCAGGACTTCCGCGACTGAGCCGGTATCGACCTTCAGCTCGATGCAGGTTGGCGTCTGCCTGGAACGTCCAACGCCAGCACCGCCCTGCCCGGTACCGCTCCCATTCCCGATGCCGGAGCCAAGCAGGATTTGATTGCGGCCGATCGCGCTACCCGATGTTGTTCCCGGTCCCGCACCAGTTCCAATGCCGCTTCCCGGAGAACCGGGAGCACCGGCGAGAACAGCCGCGGCGAGCGCGGCGGATGGGGCCGCCGGCGGCGCCGGCGTAGCAGCCAGCGCGCGAAGCACCGACATGGTGTCGCGCGGGGTCGAGGCCATCGCAAGGGCGGCCGCTGTTGCTGACGACGTCGCAGCCGCACTGGCCGCGGCTGATGCGTTGGTTGATGCGTTGGTTGATGCGTTGGTCGACGCTGTGCTTGCGGCAGCAGCTGGACTGCCGACCGGCGCAGTCGGCGTACTGGCGATACCGGGGGTGGCGGGTGTGCCCAGTCGACCCGCAAGCGCGTCGGCTCGGTAGGGTGCGATCACTTGCGACACCGTCGGCGCGATGGCGTCCAGCTGCCGACGCGTCGAGTCTGCTCGTTGGGTCACAAGTGTGAGAACCGAGGCGGTCTGGGTGCGGGTCAATTGCGCCGTCGCCAACTCGCGCTCGATCGCGGTCAGGCGCGCATTGGCTTGTGGGGTCAGTTCGGCGGAACGCGTGCGCTCCATGCGTGACGTGGCCACGCCTGTTCCGAGCTCCCCGGGGTTCGGACCGCGTCGCAATAGGGCGAGAGAGTCCCGCTGGCGCTGCAGGAGCGCCAGTCGAGAGGCCAGCGCACTGTCACGAACGTACGCGGCGCGAACCACTCGCTCCAGCGAGTCGAGACGACGGGCCAGCGACAGCAGTTCCATGAGGCGCGGATTGCGCAGGCTCGTGGAGTCGATCGTCGGTTTCGTTCGCGGCACCGTGGTGGCTGACGCCGCCCGCCCGAGTTGACTCAGACCGAAAAACAACAATGCGAGAAACAGGCCGAGTTCGGCCTCGGTGAAGCCGATGATGGACTGTCCACTCCTGACGCGACGGCGTTTCGGCGTGCCCTTCGCGGGCGTGGTCACTCTTCGTCGCGCGGGGCGCTGGCTCCGCGTCCCTGACCGAAGTAGGGCGGATAGGGCGGGGTCGCGGCGGCCGTGGCGCCCAGATCCAGCGTGACTGGGTCGATTGCAGACGCTCTGCCGCTCGGCCCGGTGTAGGGCGTGGATCGGACACCGGTTGGCGTATCGTGTGCCGAGGCGAGGGGTACGTCGGGTGCGTCGGTTAGGTCAGGCGCGTCAGGTACGTCCGTTCCGGTTTTCGGGGTCGGGTAGTTGCGCGTGTCGGGTGATGCGTCTCTGCCGACGGACATTCGCGCTTCAACCACTGGACGCGCTTGGGTTGCGGCCCGCAGTTGCGCCAGAAATCTGGCTTGTGTTGCCTGGAGTTCTTCCGTGTGCTTGGTGCGCTCGACCGCCATCTCCCGGAAGAACTGCTGCCGGGCGACTTCGAAGGCGACGGCGTGGCTCGTGACGGCGTTCGCGAGGGCGGCGAGACGGTCGTCCTCCTCCGGGGCTTCGTCCTGAACGAGCGCGAGCAATGCCTGTCGGCAAAACAGCCCGACGATGGTCGTGAGCACCGCTGCGCCGACCTCCTGCGTCATCAGCGAAGGATTCTGCGCGAAAAGCGTGGAGTTGGACGACACATCGTTGAAGATCTTGAACAGCGCGAACATCGTGAGCAGGAAGCCCAGGAAGTACGGCGAGTCCTTCAGCGAATCCCCACCCAGCTGGCCGACGGAGGTGCGGTTGGCGTACAAATAGAGCGTGTACACCAGAATCGGCAGGGACGGCAGAAACGGCCGGCCCACGTCGGTGAAGAGTGCCCACATGCTGGCAGCGAGCGCGACGGTGAAGGCCGCGAACGCGCGATTCGAAAAGAAGTTCAAGCGACGTCAGCGATGGGTAGAATCGAAACGAAGAAGCCGGCAAAGCGTCGGCCGTACCCTCATGTGGGCATAACGACCGATGTCGCACACTGGTCACAACCGTTTCGCCACGGGCACTCCCGCCCCGCCAGACAAGGTCAACCCTGCAGCCCCGTGACGCAAGCGGACGCAGCCCGAGGTTGGACCTGGCAGCCGACCGAGACCAAAGGCGAGCGCGCAGGACGAGGCACTCCGGGATCCCCCGATCGAGACGATTTGAGAACTCGCACCCCATTGACTCTGTGGCAGTGGCGGTTACCTTCCCTCGGCTACCACCTTTCTTGGGTTGGTCGCGCACCGGAACGCCTGCAGTTGGGCGCCGGACAAATCAACGTCGTCGCGGTACAGTTCCGCGGCGATGCGCCTTGGGTCCCCATTCGCGCAGCAGTGGCGAGTGTACCCGGCGGCAGCGGATGGATACCGGCCTTGCCTCGCGAGGCGCCTGGTCCAGCCGTTTTTTTGCTGGTTCGCGTTGGTGTCGCTCCTCCGTGCTGGATCTGTTCGCTCACACTCTGTCAACACCTGGCGCCGCGCAAGCGAGCAGCCGCCTGAAGACTATGCCGCGTTTGACCCCGCTAGAGCATTATCGCAACATCGGCAACATGGCCCACATCGATGCTGGTAAGACCACTACGACTGAGCGCATTCTCTATTACACGGGGAAGTCGCACAAGATTGGTGAAGTGCATGACGGTGCGGCCACCATGGACTGGATGGAGCAGGAGCAGGAGCGTGGCATCACGAACACGTCCGCTGCCACCACCTGTTTCTGGCAGCGTCATGGCCAAAGCGATACGAAGGGCGATGGGCCAGTGTACCGCATCAACATCATCGACACGCCGGGTCACGTGGACTTCACGGTCGAAGTACAGCGCTCCCTGCGCGTGCTCGACGGTGCGGTAACGCTTCTCGACTCCGTGGCCGGTGTGGAGCCGCAGACCGAAACGGTGTGGCGCCAGGCTGACGGCTATGCGGTGCCGCGGATGATCTTCGCCAACAAGATGGATCGGGTCGGCGCGAACTTCGAGCGGTGCGTCGCGATGATCCACGACCGCCTGTCCAAGAGCGCGCAGCCATTGCAGCTGCCGGTGGGATCCGGCGAGCTGTTCACGGGTCACCTCGACGTCATCGAACGCAAGCAGTACATCTTCGATGAGCACTCGCTGGGCAAGACGTTCACGGTTACGGACGTGCCCGCGGAATTCCATGATGCGGTCGAAGAGGCGCGGCACAAGCTCATCGATACCGTGGTGGAATACGACGAAGCGCTGATGGAGAAGTACCTGGCGGGCGAGGAACTGACTGTCGACGAGATCCGCAGCGCCATCCGCACGGCGACGTGCGCCGGCAAGTTCATCCCGATTCTCTGCGGCGCGTCGTTCAAGAACAAGGGTGTGCAGGCGTTGCTGGATGCGGTCATCGATTTCCTGCCGGCGCCGCTCGATGTGCCGGCAATCAAGGGGCATCTGCCGCAGCATGACGAGACCTTCGTGGAGTGCCCGGTCACGGACGACGCACCCTTTGCCGGGTTGGCGTTCAAGATTGCGACCGACCCGTTTGTCGGAAAGTTGACGTTCTTCCGCTGCTACTCTGGCGTGCTCACGTCGGGCAGCTACGTGTACAACAGCACGAAGGACAAGCGCGAGCGCGTGGGGCGTCTCCTGCAGATGCACGCGAACAAGCGTGAGGAAATCGAAGAGGTGCGGTGCGGCGACATTGCGGCCGCGATCGGCCTGAAGGACACGCGCACCGGGGATACGCTGTGCACGGAAGATTCGCCCATCATTCTCGAGGCCATGAAGGTCCCGGCCCCGGTCATCGATGTGGCAATCGAGCCGAAGACCAAGGCGGACCAGGACAAGCTGGCGATCGCGCTGCAGAAGTTGGCGGAGGAAGATCCGACGTTCCGTGTGCGGTCTGATGCTGAAACGGGGCAGACGATCATCGCCGGAATGGGCGAGCTGCATCTGGAGATCATTGTCGATCGCATGATGCGCGAGTTCAAGGTCGATGCCAACGTCGGTCGCCCGCAGGTCGCCTATCGCGAAACGATCAAGAAGCGCGTCGAGAAGATCGAAGGGAAGTTCATTCGGCAGTCGGGTGGTAAGGGTCAGTACGGCCATGTCGTCATCAACATGGAGCCCAGCGAGCAGGGGCAGGGTTTCGTATTCGAGGACAAGGTGGTCGGCGGCGTGATCCCCCGCGAATTCATCGGACCGACGGAAGCGGGTATCAAGGAGGCGCTCGAGACGGGCGTGCTCGCCGGGTACCCGGTGGTGGACATCAAGGTGCAGCTCATTTACGGCTCGTACCACGATGTCGATTCGTCGGAAATGGCGTTCAAAATCGCCGGCTCAATGGCTTTCAAGGAGGCGGCGCGTCAGGCCCATCCTTGTCTGCTGGAGCCGGTCATGAAGGTCGAGGTTGTCAGCCCGGAAGCGTACATGGGCGACGTTCTCGGCGACCTCTCGTCGCGGCGCGGCAAGATCGGCGGTATGACGCAGCGAGGAGAGGCGCAGGTTATTTCGGCGACGGTGCCGCTCGGCGAAATGTTCGGTTACTCGACCAAACTGCGCAGTATGTCGCAGGGGCGAGCGGTCTACTCGATGGAGTTTTCGCACTACGAGGAAGTACCGAAGTCGAAGGCCGAAGAGATCATCAGCAAGGTGAAGGCGTAAGCCTCACCCACTCATTCACTACCCAAATACCAGAACAAAACCATGGGCAAGGCAAAGTTCGAGCGGAACAAGCCGCACGTGAACGTGGGAACGATCGGCCACGTCGACCACGGCAAGACGACGACCACGGCTGCTCTCACGAAGATCTCGGCCGAGAGCTACGGCACGAAGTACATCGCGTACGACGAAGTGGCCAAGGCCTCCGAGTCGCAGGGTCGTCGTGACTCCACGAAGATCATGACGATCGCCACGTCGCACGTTGAATACGAAACGGCGAACCGTCATTACGCGCACGTGGACTGCCCGGGCCACGCCGACTACGTGAAGAACATGATCACGGGTGCGGCGCAGATGGACGGAGCCATTCTCGTGGTCTCGGCCGTTGACGGCCCGATGCCGCAGACGCGGGAGCACATCCTGCTGGCGCGCCAAGTGAACGTGCCATCGGTCATCGTGTTTCTCAACAAGTGCGACCTCGTCGAAGACGAAGAGCTCCTCGACCTCGTGGAGCTTGAAGTCCGCGAGCTGCTCTCCAAGTACGACTACCCGGGTGATGACGCCCCGGTGATTCGTGGCTCGGCCATCAATGCCATCAATGGCGATCCGAAGTGGGTGGCGGAATTCATGAAGTTGTACGAGGCGCTTGATAGCTACATTCAGGAGCCGATGCGCGAGATCGACAAGCCGTTCCTGCTCCCCGTCGAGGATGTGTTCTCGATCACGGGTCGCGGTACGGTGGCCACGGGACGTATCGAGCGCGGCATTGTCAAGGTCGGCGAAGAAGTGCAGGTCGTCGGCTACAATTCCGAAAAGAAGACGATCGTCACGGGCGTCGAGATGTTCCGCAAGCTGCTCGACGAAGGACGTGCCGGTGACAACGTCGGCCTGCTGCTCCGCGGTGTCGACAAGAACGACATCGAGCGTGGCATGTGCCTGGCCAAGCCGAACTCGATCAAGCCGCACACGAAGTTCCTGAGCACGGTCTACGTGTTGAAGAAGGAAGAAGGTGGTCGTCATACGCCGATCTTCAAGGGCTACCGTCCGCAGTTCTACTTCCGTACGACCGACGTGACGGGCTCCATCGAGTTGCCGGAAGGCATCGAGATGGTGATGCCGGGCGACAACATCGAGATGACGGTTGAGCTGATCATTCCGATCGCCATGGAAGAGCAGCTGCGGTTTGCGATTCGCGAAGGCGGCCGCACAGTTGGCTCCGGCGTCGTAACCAAGATCCTTGCCTGATAACTGCTGTGTCGCGCGTCGCGAGTCGGCGCGCGGCACCGTCGTTCCTTTTCCGAGAGTATCCTGATGGCCGGTCGTATCCGTATTCGCCTAAAAGCCTTTGACCACGCTGTGATCGATCAGGCGTCGGCAGACATCGTGCGCACTGCTGAGAAGACGGGCGCGCAAGTGTCGGGTCCGATTCCCCTGCCGACGAAGACGCAACGGTGGACGGTGTTGCGCTCTCCGCACGTGGACAAGAAGTCGCGCGAGCAGTTCGAATTGAAGACACACAAGCGCCTCATCGACATTCTGGATTCGCGTCCGGGAACCGTCGACGCGCTGACCAAGCTCGACCTGCCCGCGGGCGTTGACGTCGAGATCAAGGTCGAATAGTTGAGAGCGGGTGCTGGCGCTTTTGTTGGTGGTGGTGTGGCAGTGGTACAGAGGGCATCGCACACGGCGGTGTTCTCCACAGTCCAACGGTGCGGACCGACTCGGTTCCCCGCGACTCGTACGGAGTAATTCATGATCGGCATTATCGGCAAGAAGCTGGGGATGACCCAGCTGTTCAACGAGCAGGGGCAGCAAGTGCCCTGCACCGTGGTGGAGGCCACGCCCAATCCTGTGACCAAGGTGATGACGGTCGCGGATGCGGGGTTTGCCTCGGTGGAGCTTGGCTACGGCGCTCAGCGCGTGGCCCGCGAGAACAAGAAGGGCGAGCACACACCGCGTGGGCGTCGCGCGTCGCAGGCGGAAGTCGGACATGCGAAGAAGGCGGGCTTGGATGCGCCGCCAGCCGTGCTCCGGTCTTTCCGTATCGACGACGCACCCGGGAAGAACCCGGAGGTGCCGACGTACGCGGTGGGTGAAACGGTGACTGTGGGAATCTTTGCGGCAGGCGAGCGCGTGAAGGTGGAAGGGACGACCAAGGGTCGTGGCTTCCAGGGCGTCGTCAAGCGCTACGGGTTCCATGGCGGTCCCAACACGCATGGCAATACGAAGCACCGGAAGCCCGGATCGATCGGCGCGGGCACGAATCCGTCGCGCGTCATCAAGGGCAAGAAGATGCCCGGGCAGTACGGCAACGTACGCCACACGGCCATCGGCATCCGCATCGAGAAGATCGATGCCGAACGCAACCTCATTTACCTGCGCGGCAGCGTGGCGGGGCCGACCAACGGCATCGTCTTCGTGCGCAAGCAGGGTTGACCATGACTGATATTCAGATCGCAGAGGCGCCGGTGTACTCGGCGCAGGGCAAGAAGGGGGCGTCTCGTGCGCTGCCCGAAGGTACCTTCGATGGCGTCGTCAACGTGCCGGTGATGCATCAGGCCGTGAAGGCGTTCCTCGCGAACAGGCGCCAGGGTACGGCGGCCACGAAGACGCGCGGCAAGGTGATCGGCGGCAACCAGAAGCCGTGGAAGCAGAAGGGTACGGGTCGTGCGCGTCAGGGTTCCATCCGCGCGCCGAACTGGCCAGGCGGTGGTACCGTATTCGGTCCGATTCCTCGCTCGTACACGCAGATCGTTCCGAAGCAGGTCAAGACGCTGGCGCGCAAGAGCGCGTTCAATGCGCGGGCCCGTGAGGGAGCGGTGATGCTGGTGGATTCGCTGACCTGGTCCGCTCCGAAAACCAAGGCGATCACGGCCCTGTTTGCTGCACTCGGCATCGCTGACAAGAAGGTGTTGCTGCTGACCGACGGCGTGAAGCCGAACGTGTACCTGAGCGCGCGCAACATCGCGTCGGCGCATGTCATGCCCTACTCGGACGCGAGCACGTATCACATTCTCTGGTCGGATGTGGTGCTGATCGAGACGTCTGCGTTGACCACTCCTGCCGCCGCGGAGGCGTAAGCGATGGCCACTCTACATCGCACCATCATGCGCCCGATCATCACGGAGCGCACCTCTGCTGCGTATCAGGATCGCGGTGAGTACACATTTGAAGTGGCGCCTGACGCCAACAAGTACACCATCAAGGAAGCCGTCGAGAAGCTTTTCGGCGTCAAGGTCACCGGCGTCTGGACATCGAACGCGCGCGGCAAGGCGCGTCGAGTTGGCCAGTCGATCGGACGTCGTCCCCACACCAAGAAGGCGATCGTGAAGCTCCGTGCGGGCGATACCATCGCGATCTTCGAGGGCTGAGCGCCATGGGAATTCGAGTTTTCAAGCCAGTCAGCAAGGGATCGCGCAATCGGTCGGTGTCGGATTTCGCCGAGATCACGCGCAGCACCCCTGAGAAGTCACTCGTTGAGCCACTGCCGCGATCGGGTGGCCGCGACAACCACGGCCACATCTCGATGCGACGCATCGGTGGTGGCCACAAGCGCCAGTACCGTATCATCGACTTCAAGCGCAACAAGCCTGGCATCACGGCGATCGTGCGCGAGATCGAGTACGATCCGAATCGTTCGGCGCGCATTGCGCTGCTGGAGTACGCGGACGGCGAGAAGCGCTACATCCTGCATCCGAAGGGGCTCAAGCAGGGCGATACGGTGGTGTCGGGTTCGGGCAGTGATTTCCGCGTCGGCAACGCGATGCCGCTTAAGGAAGTGCCGCTCGGAACGTCGGTGCACAACATCGAGCTCAAGATCGGAAAGGGCGGGCAGATGTCGCGCTCTGCCGGTGCTTTTGCCCAGGTGGTGGCGAAAGAGGGCGACTACGTGACGCTCAAGATGGGCAGCACGGAGATGCGCCTGGTGCACGGCAACTGCATGGGTACCATCGGCGAGGTCGGCAACTCGGAGCATGAGCTGCAGTCGCACGGCAAGGCGGGCAAGAGCCGCTGGCTGGGCAAGCGCCCGAAGGTGCGTGGTGAGGTCATGAATCCTGTCGATCACCCGCATGGTGGACGGACGCGCGGTGGCCGCAACGTGGTGAGCCCGTGGGGCAAGCCCGAGGGCGTCAAGACGCGCAACAAGAAGAAGTCGTCGCAGCGTCTCATCGTGCGGGGCCGCAAGCGCGGCCGCGCGACGCAGTAACCGCCAGGCGAGCCGAGAGCATACATGTCGAGAAGTATCAAGAAGGGTCCATTCGTTGCTGAGCGCCTCGAGACGAAAGTCCTCGGGATGAATGCTCGTAATGAGAAGAAGGTGGTCAAGACGTGGTCGCGCGCGAGCACGATCCTGCCCGAGTTCGTCGGGCACACCTTCGCCGTGCACAACGGGAACAAGTTCATCCCAGTGTACGTGACGGAAAACATGGTGGGACACAAGCTTGGCGAGTTTTCGCCGACGCGCTTGTTCCGCGGCCATGCCGGTCAGAAGTCGACCGACAAGAAGGCCGCCGGCGTGCCCAAGGGAGGCAAGTAACCATGGCCACCAAGAAGACCGGCATTGAGGCGCATGCGATTCAGCGCACCACGCGTCAGTCGCCGTACAAGATGCGTCTGGTCATTGATCAGATTCGCGGCCAGCGGGTGAACGACGCCCTCGCGCTGCTGAAGTTCTCCAAGAAGCACGCCGCGTTGCAGATCGAGAAGACGTTGAACAGTGCGGTGGCAAATGCAGAGCAGGCGGCCCGGAAAGCCAATACGTCGCTGGACGTCGACGCATTGGTGATCACGAAGGCCATCGTGAACGAAGGCCCCAAGCTGAAGCGTTGGACGCCGGCGGCCATGGGCCGTGCGACGCCGATGTTGAAGCGGACGAGCCACGTCGAGATCATCGTGGCGGAGGCGGTGCGCTAATGGGACAGAAGACTAATCCGATCGGGTTTCGCCTCGGTGTCACGAAGAACTGGCGCAGCACCTGGTACGCGAAGAAAGAGATGCCGGCGCTTATCCGTGAGGATGCGCTGATCCGGAAGTACCTCAAGGCGCGTCTCGACAACGCTGCGATTGCTGACGTGCGCATCGAGCGCAAGCCGGGCAAGGTGGTGGTGACGATTCACACGGGCCGTCCGGGCGTGGTGATCGGCAAAAAGGGCGCCGAAGTAGACAAGCTGCGTGACGAGCTCACACAGCTGAGCGGCAAGGAAGTCGGGATCAACGTGGAAGAGATCAAGCGCCCGGAGGTGGAGGCGCAGTTGGTCGCGGACAATATCGCGGCGCAGCTCTCGCAGCGTATCTCGTTCCGTCGCGCCATGAAGCGTGCTGTTCAGAGCGCGATGCGTATGGGCGCCCTGGGCATCAAGATCAAGTGTGGCGGCCGCCTTGGCGGCGCCGAAATCGCCCGCGTCGAAGGGTACCACGAGGGTCGGGTGCCTCTGCATACGCTGCGCGCCGACATCGATTACGCCACGAGCACGGCGAAGACCACCTACGGCACCATCGGTGTGAAGGTGTGGGTCTTCAAGGGCGAGATCGTTGACGACCGTCGTGGCAAGACCTACTCGACTGGCGTCTAAGGAGACTATTCGATGCTGAGTCCGAAGCGGGTCAAGTTTCGCAAGATGTTCAAGGGCCGTACGACCGGCCTGGCCCATCGTGGTGCCGAGGTGTCCTTCGGGACCTACGGCCTCAAGGCGATGGAGCCGGGGTGGGTGACGAGCCGCCAGATCGAAGCTGCGCGTGTGGCGCTGACGCGTCACATCAAGCGCGGCGGCAAGGTCTGGATCCGGATCTTCCCGGACAAGCCAATCACCAAGAAGCCGGCGGAAACCCGCATGGGTAAGGGCAAGGGACCGCCAGAGGCGTGGGTCGCGGTGGTGAAGCCGGGACGAGTGATGTTCGAGCTCGAGGGCGTGACGCGTGAAGTGGCCGAGACGGCCATGGCGCTGGCGGCCGCGAAGATGGGTGTGAAGACCAAGTTCGTCGTGCGCGAGGAGGCGGTTTCCAATGAAGGCTGATGAGATCCGCGGACTGGCCGACAACGAAGTCACGGCCCGCATCGCAGAGTTGGAGGAGGAGCGCTTTCGGCTTCGCTTCCGCAGTGGGACGGAAGCGCTGGAGGAGCCGTTGCGGCTCCGCAGCATCCGCAGAGATATCGCGCGCCTGCAGACAGTGCTGCGGGAGCGTGCGCTCGGGCTCAAGCGTGGCGTGAGTGCGCCGGCGCCTGTCGCAAAGAAGGCCGTCGCGAAGAAGGCGGGCGCCTCCAAAGCCGCTGCGAAGAAGGCCCCTTCTAAGGCCCGCGGCCGCTAACCGGGAACTTGATGATGACGGACATGGAAAACGCGACGGACGCCTCGCAGAACGGCGCCATCGAACGGACCGCGCGCAAGTTTCGCGTCGGACTGGTCGTGAGCGATAAGATGGACAAGACGGTGGTGGTGCGCATTGATCGCCGCATGCCGCACCCGCAGTATGGCAAAATGGTGACGCGTACCCGGCGCTTGAAGGCTCACGACGAGGAGAACTCGGCGAAGGTCGGCGATACGGTGCGCATCATGGAGACCCGGCCCTTGTCGAAGGACAAGCGGTGGCGCCTGGTCGAGATCGTCGAGCGCGCGCGCTAAGGGAACCCAACCATGATCCAGCAAGAATCCATCGTGAAGGTTGCGGACAACAGTGGCGCCAAGCGCGCGCTGGTGATCCGGGTGTTGGGCGGCACGCGCCGCCGTTACGCCGGCCTTGGTGACAAGGTCATCGTCGCGGTCAAGGATGCGCTGCCGAACGGCACCGTCAAGAAGTCCGAT
>JANNEV010000498.1:0-1620 GCA_031379145.1 Gemmatimonadaceae bacterium | reverse complement strand
TTTCGATGTTGTGCACCAGACAAAAGAGCAGCCACTGGCCGTTCACTTTCGTGCGGCCGCGCAGCGTGAAGCGATCGAGCCGCTTGTTGTAGCGCACATTGCCAAACACCGGCTCCACGGTGCCAAAGCGTTGCCCGTACTGCTCGCGCCCCTCGGGCGTATCGAGACGCTGCTGCATGCGCCTCGTGTGCGTTTCGATCGCCGCATCCTCTTTCCCGCGAAAGAACGCGACATTGCGGACGACCGTGGTCGCGGGCGTCCGCAAACACTGGTCGCGCAAGGCACAGGGCGCGCAGTCGCGCTTTGCGCCGCGAAAGTGTTCGCCCACATAGCCCTTCGTGACGTTGCGGGCGCCCTTCCGATAGAGCGACTTCCCGGCGGGACAGACACAGGTGCGCGCGTCGGCATCATAGGTGAAGTCGCTCGGTGCAAACACCGGCAGCGTCTTCTTCACGGTCCCCGATTTGTCATGCAACGGATTCGGCGCGGTGGTGTGGTGCTCGCGGTCCGCAAACCGCTCATCGCGTTTCCGCATATCCGGATCGGCGATGAGCGCCGGGACCTCGAGCGCCGCGAGCGCGGCGAGATTTGCTTCGCTATGATAGCCCGCATCGGCCGTGAGCACCGTGTCGCTCGTGCGGAGCGCCGCGAGGGCCTCCACGACCGGGAGCAGCAATTCTTGTTCAGCGCCCGTGCCATGCGCTTGTGCGTCCACGATGATCTGGTGCTTCGCATCGACGGCCGCCACGCCGGTATAGCCTTGGATCACGCCCTTCTCCGTGGCCATCTTCGCACTCTCGTTGTCGGTGCGATTGCTCTTCCGCAGCCCACCCGTCGGGCCACGGCGATCCGTCGGATGCGTGGCGAGCCACTCGCGCAGCTGCGCCGCGTCCTTCGTGAGCCGCTTGAGCCGCGCCGTGGTCTTCGCCGTGACATCGGGCTCGAGGTCCCGCGCATCGGTCTCGCGGTGCCGCTCCAGCATGGTCTGCGCCGCCGCTTCCAGCTTCTCCGCTCGCTTGGTGAAGTCGGCGCGGGTGCCGCTCCGATGTTTCGACGCGTTGCTCGGCAACTTCACGCCGTCGATCGCAAACATTTCGCGTCCGATGAGACCCTGGTCATCGCACACGGTGAGCACCCCCGCAAACACCGTGGCAATGTCGTCGCGCAACGTGCTCACGAAGTGCGCGATGGTCGTGAAATGTGGCGCCGTCATGCCGCACAACGCCATGAACGTCACGTGCTCCTGGCAGACGCGCTCGATCGCCCGACTCCGCACGATGCCCTGCGAGTAGGCGAACAGCACCACCTTGAGCAACATGGCCGGCGGATACGCGGGCGCGCCTGTCGTGTCGTTGCGGTAGCGGGCGTCGAAGTGCGCGAGGTCGACTTCATGATCGAGCAGGTGGTTCAGGGCATGCTCGAACGTCCCGGGCAGCAACTGGCGCGCCAGGTCGACGCTCAGGAACTGCGGGTTGGTATCGACGGACCTGTAGCGGGCCATGGCGGACGCTCGACAGCGAGACGAATCGACACCACATTCGATGCGGGACAAACCCGTCGCGTGCCCTCAAGTTCCGTTTCCACATTGGCCCATTCGGGACTTATCCTACAACCTCGTTA
>JANNEV010000465.1:0-16031 GCA_031379145.1 Gemmatimonadaceae bacterium | reverse complement strand
GGCCGCGAAAGCTGGATGCCGGACCTCGACGCCTTCCTGACGCTGCAGGTCAGCCAGGAACGCTATGCGGATCCCGCATCAGGCTGGGAAGTCATTCCCATGTTCCAGGCCGCGTACCATCCGTTTGCGCTCACCTACGGCACATACGGCTCCCTGACGCTGCCCCCATACGATGCGCTGTGGCCGGCGGCCAAACGCCCACCAACCGCACTCACTCCGCTCGACGAAAAGTACGTGCGCCAATTCCATCTCGAGCAGGCACGCATGTTCGTCTGGGGGATGCAGCCAACGGTGGCCAATTTCCTCCCCGATCAACTCACGACACGCCGACGCGAGATCACCTATCTGGAAGAACTCGCGCGGCTGCGCTACGGGCTCCGCGACTTCTTTCAGACTGGCACTTTTGTGCGTGCGCCGCACGTCGAGGTACCCAGTGCCGACCTGCTGCTCTCGCGCATTTCCATCTACGCCGCGCGGTTGGGCGGACCCACCGAGGCCCACATCCAGTCGGCCGAGGTCCTGTCTTCCGCGTGGCGCGCTGCTGATGGGCGGGTTGCCATTGCGCTCGCGGGCATCAATCAACAGCCGCTCGTCATCGGCGTCGCGCTGGCGCGAGGGGCGTACGGCTTGCCTGCCGCGACCCGGATCCTGCGGCACGACGCGAGCGGTACACGCCCGCTCGGCACGCTCGGGGCGTTGGGTGAGTCCGGTGGCGAACTGCTAAGGGTTGAAGTAGGCGCGCTGGAAGGTGTGGTACTGGAACTCGTGCCGCCAACCCTCCGCAGCGCGCGGAACTAGAGCGCGAGTTGCGAGGCACCTCCCAAGAGAAAGGCGAAGTACTCCTGAGTCTACGGCTCAGCTTGACGATTCGTCGGTTTGGTCACAAAATAGGTCGTCAACGTGTGATGTGTACCACTACTCCACAGGAACTGTTCATGAAACGCCGCTTCGCTGCTCTCGCCGCCGCCACGCTGTTTTCGGTCACAACGGCTGGCGCACAACAAATCACGTTCGACCCGTTTCCCAGCATCCCGGCGGGAGTGACGCTGAGCTACTTCAACAACGTCACTGGTCCGTTGAACGCCCTGCCAACCCAACTTTCGCTTGCGCTCAACGCAACCGGTTCGGCGATTCCTGGTGGTGGAAGCGCATTGCTGACCACTGGATTGGGTGTGCTCTTCAGCTTCACATCGCCGGTCCAATCGTTCAGCCTCGTCGGCAATGACTTCGGCGGCGATCCAACTCGCGACAACGAGATCATCTATCTCTCGGCGTTCAATAGCTTGGGGATCTTTCTGGGAAGCACGACTACCCAAGCGGTCTACGCCCAACCGAACCTGAATCCGGCGAGCATCGCGAATCCGAGCATGTCGTACGTTGCGTTTTCGTTCAGCAACGATCTGGGCTATTACTCCATCGACAACGTCGACTACACAGCGTCGAGCACGATTCCCGAGCCGTCCACCTACGTGCTGCTCGCCGCTGGTTTAGCCGCGGTCGCCTTCACCACACGGCGGCGCCGTCTGTCGTAAGCTGTCGTCTCGCATCAAAACGTTCGATCCAACGGCCGCTTCGTGAACTGCGAAGTGGCCGTTGTGCGTCTGCCTCATCGGACGACGCCGCTGAAACTGTCTGGTTCGCTCGGACGGGGCGCCTCTACTGAGACCGCTGCGATGCGGCGACCACGCGCTCGCCGGGTGTGACCTGCCGTCGCTCCGCCCAGCGACGCAGCCACCTTTCCAGCGTGCCGGACGTCGTGCGATAGCGCGAGGAGTACCATGCTGCCGCCAGAAAACCACACACCCCGACGCCCATCGCGCTGCCGGCAGAGAGCTGTGCGGCCGCGCCGGCGGTCCACAGCGCGACCAACACCACGATGTGCACAATGTACCACGTGAGCGCTCGGCGTCCGGTTGCCACAAGCGCGCCGCGTACAGTCTCAGACAGGCGCGGCGTGAGCAAAAGCACCAGGCCCAGCAACACACTGGTGGTGCCGAACGCGGACAGCACGAACAACGGCATCGGCGGCATGGACCCGGTGCCAATCAGCGCAGTGCGCTCGGCCTCGGCGAGCGCGGGAACCACGCGCGCAAGCATTGCGTCCAGCCCGAACGAGAGCACGAGCGTTGCGACCGTCAGCAACGCACCAGCGCCAAGCAGCCATCGACGCACCTGTGGTTTACTCAGATCCTGCTCGGCAAGTACGGTCCCAACCAGAAAAAAGGAGAGCCACGGGACCACCGGGCGGAAACCATCAAACAACAGGTTGCGCAGGAAGCCGATGGGCTCCCATACACCGCGATAAGTCATTGTGTCGAAGCTCCACCGGGCTTCCCAATGGAACAGCGCGGCCAGCACCGGGAAGATCAGCACGAGGCTGGTGGCCAGCAGCAACCGACGGCGAGCAGACAGGCGCAGCATGAACGGCGCCGCCCAGAGCGCCACGCCATACACGCGCAGAATGTCGCCTGGCCAGATGATCAGGTTCAGAACGCCAAGCAGGCCAAGGAACGCACCCCGTCGGTGCAGGGTGCGGACGCGTTCGACGCTGTCCAGGCGAGCCGCCAAACGCGCCACGCCGAAGCCGGCCAGCATCACGAACGTTGCGGCGGCGCGACCGTCGCACAGCCAGACCACGGCGCCAAGGGGGCCGGAGTGCGGCAGCGACACCGCCAGCACGAGCACGGCGTGAATCACGAACATGCCCAGCATCGCCATCGCGCGTGCGACGTCGATCGCTTCATCGCGCGCGCGGGCAGTCGCGTTCTGCGGGCTCATGCGCCACCATCTGGCGCGGGCTGGAGCTCACCAAAGCCGCGCAGCACGGTGTCGTACACCAACCCGGCTGCATCACGCGCCGCGAGTTCGCCGTTGGCCACCGCGGTCCATGCCGCGTAGATCAGCGCTTCGATGGCGCGCATCCGCCAGGCCATCGGGGTATCCGCCCGCAGGACCTGTTCGGGCACACAGCGGTCAAGCACTGGAATTATCCTGGCGTCCACGGCCGACTCCGCGAGCGCGACTTCAGGATCGGCGTACACCTCCGTGGCGACGAGCAGGAAGTGCAGCTGATCGCCGGCCGGTACCAGCACATCGATGACCGCGCGCAGCGCATCTCCGGCCGACAGCGTCTCCAGCAACCGGGCGTCCAGCGCCGCCCCAAGCTGGTGAATGCCCGCCAGCGCCGTCGCGCGCAGCAGGTCGGCTCGACCGGGAAAGTGCCGATGCAGCGTGGCCCGCCCAACCCCGGCTTCCCGCGCGACTTGGTCCAGCGTGGCCGACGGGTCAAGCGCCCACAACCGAGTGGCCGCGGCGAGGATTCGTGCAGGGTTGTCCTTTGCGATACTTTGCTGTCTCATATGAGACATATATGTCTCATATACATTCTGGACGCAAGTACCCTATGGCGGAGTCATGTACCGTGACGGAGCCGTCGCTACGGTCGACACGCCGGCGCAGGCCCGAGTACGGCGTCCGCCCGCATGGGAACGACGGTCAGCTGCTGGACGCGAGCGGGCTCGGTGGGCGCGAGCGTGATCGCCACACTGAGCGCCCCGTTGGCGCACTGCATCCGCCACACGCCGCGTAGCGCGTTCTCGGCCACCAGCGGCCCGCTCGCCTTGCACGAGCCGCCCACGGCGTTGGACATCTGCTCAATCGCCACCGCTCGACGGGCGCCGGATTCATCCAGAAACAAGTTCATCGCCGCCACACTGTCGGCGAGTGGCTGCTGCCAGTCCTGCACCAGTCGTGTGACTTTGTCCTGCATTGCCAGCAGCACCGGTGCAGGCTGTGGGACACGCGGACGCAGACCACCACTGCGCGACAGAATCTCGAACGCCTGATCGAGCGGTGCGGTCCACCCGGTGTATGTGAGGTTGCCCAGCGCCACGATGCCCAAACCGTACTCCGGCAGCCAGCGCATCTGCGATCCGAAACCGGGCAACCCTCCGGAATGCGCCACCACGTGGCCGAACAGACAATTCTGTGACGCCCGAAGGCCGTAGGCATAGCCTCCCGCGTTGAGCGACAGCGCACCGTTCGCCGTGCGAGCCGCCGTGGCTCCGGCGAAACGCGCGACCTGCTGCATTTCACGCAACGATGAACGCTTGAGCACGGGCGACTCTGGTCCATCGCGCGCGGGCCAGGCGCTCAACATCAACCCAACCCACCGGCTCAGGTCTGCGCTCGACGTGAGCATACCACCCATCGAACCAAAGGCGCCGTCCGGCAGCGCCGGCTCCTCCAACCACGCGCCGTCCTGCAGACGATAGCCGTGCGCGAGACGACCAGCCGGCACGTCACGCGCCTGCATGGTGGTGGAGGTCATGCCGAGCGGACGCAACACACGCTGCTGGATGTAGCGCGTGTAGGGCATGCCACTCACGTTCTGCACAATGCGACCCAGAATGGCAAAGCCGAAGTTCGAATACTCGTACGCCGTTCCCGGCGACGTGGAGAACGGAATGCCCTTTCGGATCATGCTCGCCAGCTGCGCGTCGGTGGCCGCGAGTTGCTGATCACCCCACGGATTGTCCTCCGGGAAGCCGGCCGAATGCGAGAGCAGATGTCGCACCGTGATGCGAGGCGCGTCGCTGGTGGCATACCGCAACGCTTTCATTTCCGGCACATAGCGTTCGGCCGGGACGTCCAGCGATACCAACCCAGCATCGCGCAGTTGCAGAATCGCCAACGCCGTGAAGCTCTTGGTCATGGACGCGATACGGAACACCGAACTGGTATCCACCGCGGCAGCGCCGGGTACCTCGCGCAGTCCTACAGCCGCAACATGGAGCAACGTCCCATCGACGATCACCCCGTAGGCGATACCGGGCACCCGATTCTGCGTCGCGAATGCGCGCATCGCGCTGTCCACGGCGGGCAGGGCGGCGCGCAACTTGGTGAGTCGTTCCGGATCGGCGAACCGCGCTGGCGGTGCGATGCTGGACTGCGCAACAGCGCTCTGCACGGGCAATGCGATGAGCACAATGGACCGCACAACCGCAGCTGCCGCCAACGCAACAACCGAAGGCAGGACAGGCACCGCGCGACGGGGTGCACCTCGGAAGGCGGTACGCGCACCAACGGAGAGGTTCAACATGATTGGCAACCCGGTGAGACAATGGGTGTGAGACAACGGATACGCCACGCGATCACCAGTCAGACGTGCCGCGCAGGCCCCCAACGTAAACACGCACGAACCTGAACCGCTCAGATTCGTGCGTGCCTGCAGCACTGGAGGTTGCGTGGAGCCTGCCAGACCCGGCAGGCTCCCGACCGGACGCTACCAGTCGAACCGCATCCCCACCTGCCCCTGACGCGCCTGGAAAGCAGCGGTTGGAAGACCAAACGACGGGACGGGTGCACCGGCCGCCGTAAACTGCTGCCCACCGTACGACAGGTTGTTGTTGAAGTTGAACACGTTGAACACCTCAGCGTTCAGGCTCACCTTTTTGCCCTGCCATTCGAACAACGGCCGCGCCAGGCGGATATCCACGGTGCGATACCAGTTCTTCCAGTCGTTGGCCGGACGCGTCGTGCGAATGCCGCTGGTGGTCGGCGAACCCCCGATGAAGTCATCGCCGAAGATGTTGTTCAGGTTGATGTCCCGGCCGTCGGTGGACAGGAAGGGGCGCGGCGTGGCGAGCGTGGACACCGCCGAGAACATGAAGCCGAACGGGATAGGCAGCACGTTGGACACCACCAGGCGGTGGCGCTCGTCGCCCGTGGTGCGCTGGCGGTTGAACAGGAAGCCGTAGGCGAAGTTCGGCAATCCCGCCGTGTCGAAATCGCCCTGATACCATCCGAGCGTGTAGGCCACGTTCACGCGCGCCTTGCGACGCTGCCACGTGCCCTGCACCAGCACCGACGAGTAGTCCGACTGGCCGATGTCATCCCACAACAGGATGTCCCCGTACGCCGGTGTCAGCTTGCGACGGTTGGGGGTCACACTCCGATCGACGTAGTTGGGATTGCGCTGCACGTAGAGGTTGTCCATGTGCTGCCGCACATAGTCCACATTGATGCCCAGCTCGCTCGTGAGCTGATGTCCGACGCCCACCGACATCTGCTGGCTGTGCGGCGTCTTCATGTTGAGGTTCATCAGGATCGGTGCCGGCGTGACCGACTGGCCGGAAATTACGCGCTGCCGCAGCACCGCCGGATCCCTGGTGCCGGGGTTCACGAAGTTGTACGTGCGCCACGTGGAATTGCGACGCTCCTGAAAACCCATGAAGCTCGTCACGCGATCATAGATGATGCCAAAACCACCGCGGATGAACGTCTTGTTCTGCTTGGTGGGGTCCCACGAGAACGACACGCGCGGGGAGATATTCCCCAGCTGGTTCTTGCGGTTGCCGACGTTCAGGAAATTCTTGAGTTCAGGAATGGCGGTGAGCACGGGGTCCTTCGACCAGGGCACCGTGTAGTCGTTGTTCATCGTGTTCAGTTCGGCGTCATGCCGCAAACCCAGCGACAACGTGAAGTTGGGCTTGATGCGCCATTCATCGTTGATGTAGATGCCGGTGGTGTAGCCCGTTGCGCTGGCAATCGCATCACTGGTGCCGTTCGGATCGGTGAAGCCCACCGCGATGGACGCCGAGTTGGGGAACGTGGAGGTATCCGTGGGGAAATTGAACGTGCCGTTGGTGTTGTTCGGCTGATTCTGCGTGGCAGCGATGCTGCTTAACTCAACGCCCGCCTTGATGATGTGCGAGCCAGAGCCGTTGTCCACGTTCCAGGTGGCGCGATTGACCGCGCGCAGGTGCGTTTCCTTGAGAATGAGCGGGAAGCCCGCTGTGCCAAAGATCGCACCCGGGTAGTTGAACTGCGGACCCGGCTTGAGTGGGGCTTCGTTGTGGTTCCAGCTCACCAGTTGCAAGCTGGCCTCATTCACAAAGTTGCCGCTCTTGGCAAGAAAGCGCTGCCGCAGCTGGCCGGTGTAGATCTCGTATTTCTGCGAAATACCACCGTCCTGCGACACGCGCCCACCGAAGTTGCCCTCACCGCGCAAAAAGCGCGCCGACACCATGGCGTCGTACGTCACGCGCGGGCTCGCCACATACGTGAGCCGATTGAAAAGCGTGTGATTGCGGTTGGGCGCTTCAAACGAGCCTCGGAACGGCGCCCAGTTGGCACCACTCGTCGGATTCACATCCAGGAAGAAGTTGGTGGACGTGAGTTCGTAGCTCGTGGCAATGAATAGCTTGTCCTTCGCGAGTGGTCCACGGATGTTGAAGCCAAGCTGCTGTCGGCCGAAATCCGGGGTCTTCGCCTGGAACGCGTTCCGGGCGATCACGTCCTTGTTCTGGAAGAAACCGAAGCCCGACCCCTGCCACTTGTTGGTGCCACGGCGGCTCTCCGCACTGATCACGTACGACCCCGCGCGCGTATACTCGGCGTCATACGGATTGATGTACACCCGAAACGCGTCGAGTCCCTCCTGCGGCAGTGGCGAGCCGGTTTGACCCAGCCCCACAATGTTGCCGTTGAAGAGACTCTTCATTTCAACGCCATCCATGTAGACGTTGAAGAAGCGCAGGTCCGGCGCCGCTCCACCCGACGGCAGTGAGCGTCCCGACTGCGGCGCGTACGTTTTGATGCCGGGGGCGATGCCCGCCAGGTTCATGATGCCGCGCGAATTGAGCGGCAAGTTCTCGATTTCTTCCGTGGTGACGGCCGCGGAGACCGACATCCGCTGCACTTCCACCTGCTTGACCCGATCGGCCGTCACCGTCTGCGACTCCAGCTCGGCGACCCCCTTCTCCATCGTGAACTCCAGGCGCGCGCGCTGACCGATCGTCAGATTCACCGTGTCCACCCGCTGGCGATAGCCGATGGCCTTCACGTTGACCGTGTATTGCCCGGTAAACAAACCGAGCACCCGGAACTCGCCGGAGGCTCGCGTCAGCGCCCGTGCCGTTTCACGCGTACCCACGTTGGTCACGGTCACCTGCGCTCCCACCACGGGCGCACCGTCCGCCTTGACGGAGCCTTCCAGCGTGACGGTATTCTGCGCGAACGCTGGGACGCTGCAGATTGCAGCCAACGACGCTGTCACGAGCAACCGCTTCAAAGGATGATGCATGCAGACCGCCTCGAGCGCTGAGGGGATGTGGAGGGATGGCATGCCAGAGTATACGACGTCCCGAGTGATCGGTCCACCGGTGCGGTCGGGTTTCCTGCAGCGGGTCGCGGCCACCGTCGGTCGGTCGCGATGGTGGTGCTTCGCTTCGATGCTCCCTGCGGTACTTGCCGCGCAGACGCCCAGCGCCGCAGCCGCCATCGTCATGAGTCGCGGGGTGTCGTATCAGCACCTCAGCGACCCGACTGGCCCCTGGCAGCTGCATGTGGTCCGCATAGACCTCCGCCGTCAGGATGTGGCGTTTAAGCACGTGCACGCGCGTGACGCGTTGCGCGGCCGGGAGCGAACATCGTCCATTGCGCAGCGGGTGAGCGAGAGCGGAACGTCCGTGCTCGCGGCCATCAATGCCGACTTCTTTGATCTGAAATCCGGCGAGAACGAGAACAATCAGGTCATCGGCGGAGAGTGGTGGAAAGGACTCAAAGTCACCGACTCACCCTTCGATACCTACGACAATGTCCACGTGCAGCTCGCCATCGATGCCGTAGGCAGGCCGCAGATCGATCGGTTCATTCTCGATGGGACCGCGTGGATTCGCGGCACCTCGGTGCCGGTGCTCAGCGTCAACGCCAAAACCAGCGGCACATACGAAGGGACAGCGATGTACACGGCGCGCTATGGCCTGCGCACGCCGGGCGGCGCCGCCGTGACTGGGACGCCACGAAGCGCGGACGCCGATGCACCGCGTGACACGACCGTCCCGTACCTGGAGGTTCCACTCGTTGCGGCCGGCAGGCACGGCGATACGCTGCTCTATATCCGACGCGGCGCACTCGCACTCACGCCAGGCAGCGCCATACCAACGGACGGCGCCGTGCTCACGGCGTTCGGACCGCGGGTGGCTGTGCTCCGTCAGCTTGTCGACGAGGACACTCTGCGCATCGTGCTCACCACGCTGCCGCGACTTGCACGCGGCGCGCCGCAACTGCTCATCGGTGGGTGGCCTCGACTGCTGCAGGACGGCGTGAACATCGCCGCCAACGCCGCCACGTCGGAAGGCACGATCTCGCGCAACGCCGAGGCGCGGCATCCGCGCACCGCCGTCGGTTATTCACGTGACCGAAAGACGATGTGGCTGGTAGTCGTGGACGGGCGCTCCGTCGCCAGCGTTGGCATGACGGCGGTCGAACTGGCGGCCGCCCTGAAAAAGCTTGGCGCGTGGGACGCCATGAACTTCGATGGCGGCGGATCGACCACCATGGTGGTGAACGGCAAAGTGGTCAACACACCTACCGATCCCACCGGCGAACGCGAAGTTGGCAATGCGTTGCTGGTCGTGAAGAGACGCTGACTCACACACGATCAATTCCCCTCTCTGATGCAACAGCCCCGTCTGCTCGCCACTGCCGTTGCCGCCGCGTTCGCCGGTGCTCTCTTCACGGCGCCGCTTTCTGCTCAGGGATATACGGCGCAACAGTGCCCCAGCTGTGCGGAATGGAATACGCCGCACGCGCCGGTGAAGCTGTTCGGCAACACGTACTACGTAGGCACCAGCGGTCTCACCGCGATCCTCATTGCATCGCCAGACGGCCACATTCTGATCGATGGCGGGCTCCCGGAATCCGCAGCACTCATTCTCCGGAACATCACCGCACTCGGCTTCCGCGTGCGGGACGTGAAGCTCATCCTGAACACGCACGACCACTACGATCATGCCGGCGGAATCGCCGAGCTTGCGCGCGCCACAGGCGCGGCCGTGGTGGCGAGCGCACCAAGCGCCGCGAGCATGCGCGCCGGGCGTGCGTTGCGCAGTGATCCACAGTTTGCGATCGCGCTGCCCATGCCCGCTGTCGCAACAGTGCGCACAATCGCGGACCGTGACACCGTGCGCGTCGGCCCGCTCGCGCTCGTGGCGTATTCCACGCCCGGGCACACGGTCGGAGGGACAACGTGGAGTTGGCGTTCCTGCGAATCTTCGCGGTGTCTCGACATCGTCTATGCCGACAGCCAATCGCCAATCTCCGACGATACTTTCCGGTACAGCGGCGACTCCCGATATCCTGACGCTGCTGCGGACTTCGCTCGCGGACACCGCCTACTGGAACAGCTGCGCTGTGATGTGTTGCTTACCCCACATCCCGCTGCTTCGATGATGTGGGAGCGGCTGCAGCGTGATGCGTCATCGCCTGGCCTGGTCGATCCGGACGCGTGCAAACGCTTTGCCGCGTCCGCGCGCGCGGCGCTGGCTTCACGCTTGGCGCGCGAGGGCGCGCGCTGATAGGCATCTGGTGAGTGCAGACAGGTGTCGCACACACCAGTCCATGTGTGGCGCGTTTCATCGCTTCGGCAATCCGAGCACCATACGACGAACCGCGTCGGCAACCACGTCCGGTCGGTCGTACGGAATCACGTGTCCAGCGTTCTGCGCCACGATGAGTTCGCTTCGTGTCGACAGCGTTGTAAGCGCCTCCTGCATCGTTCTCCAGCTTTCGTCTTCCGCACTCGTTGGCGTCGCGGTGCGGCCGCGCCGGATCACGGTAAGTGGAAGTGATCCCAGCAACCCGTAGCCAGTGGCCCCGCGTTTGGCGTCGGGGATACGGTCGATTGCCTCGTATTCCTTTCTGACGGTTGCAATCACCTCTGGCGTGAACGCAAGCATGACCTCTGCCGGCGTTTCGGCGCCCATGGGGACCAGCGGCACGCCAGGTTTCGCCGCTGCGAGACCGGCATTGATCTTGGTCACCATTGCTTTGCGTTCGGCGATCGCCCCCTCGCCAAACAACGTCGCCTCTGGCGTGGCATCGACGAGAATGATTCCGGCCACGTCGGCCGGGTGCCGTTCCGCGTAGAGACGCACGAGCAGGCCACCCATCGAGTGTCCAACCAGCACGAGACGACGGTCGCGTTGGTTCCGGAGTTGTATCGAACCAATCAAACGGTGCAGGTCATCCACCATGTCATCGTGCGTACGCGCGCCAGCCACGCCGTCGCTCCAGCCGAGTCCAGCGCGATCGTACGTGCACACATGGGCGAACACCGCGATGAGATCCTGCGCCTTACCGTACGTGGAGTGCGCGGTGAACTGCGAGAGGCCTGCTTCGATCATCACCGTTGGCCCTGTCTCGCTGCCTTTGCAGTCCACATGCAGTCGTCGGCCGCCGACCTCGACCAGCTGACCCGGTGGGGCTGGCCGCACATATGCCGCCACCGTTGATGGCGCAGTTGATGTCGCCGCCTGTCCAACGACCATGCCAGGTGCACCGGCGGTGGCGAGCAGAAACGCGCTGAGGTGTGCACGTGTCATCGCGGGAGTCTCTGTGATTGGTGAGTCATCGCGTCAATGTTGGCGCGGTGATGCGCGGCCGGCGGCGTACCAGCGTGACAACGAGATCCGCCAGCACGATGACGATCACCAAACCGAAGACCGCCTTGGCCGACGCATCTGTGGATGCCGCGAGAAACACCTTTCCAGCAATCGACCACCAGGCAAGCAGCCCAACGAAGGCGACACTGAGCGCAACATTGATCGTGCGCAGCGCTGCACTCCATCTCGACCCGCGCATCGCCTGGACGCGCACGCCGAGTGCCGCCGCCCACAGCGGTATGGCCGGGAGCGCCGGTCCACGCAGGAACGCGGGATCGAACGCGAACGCCTCTGCCGCGGCCGCAGGCAGCAATGAAGCCAGCCACGGGAGCGCGATCAGCGTCGACATGCCTGCAGTGAAGACCGCCACACCGAGCAATGCGGGTGTACGATCGACGCGTTCACGGTCTACCGTTCTCGGCTGCCAGGCGGAACTGATCAGGCCAAGTCGCCGAAGCCATGGTGCGGTGGCGTGGCCCATGATCAACACGCCCGGCCACCAGAACGCGCCGAGGCCAGCGCTGAACCACCAGCCGCCGAGCGTTCCGCGAGAGGCCGCCGCTGGCAGCGTCGCCGCCCACTGCAGTGCGATCCCGGCTAGCGCGAGACGGAGAAAGCCACGCGTCTGCTCGGGCGGAAGCAGCACAGGCATCGGCGCCTGATAGCGCGCCGCGACTTCGGCGGGCGCGCCAAACTCCCGCAACACCGCCAGCACCATCGCATCGTCCGCTGGACGTCCCTCCCGTCGCGCGCGCTCGGCGAGCGACTCGGTGAGCAGTTCGCGCAGCTCGAAACCCACGTCGGTACGCGCGGCACGAGGGACGTGTCGGATCACATCGCCGACATAGTCGTGAATGACGTCGAGGTAGCTCATGGAACGTCTCCGTGCAGCAGGCCAGCCATGGTCGCAACGAGCGAGTCCCAGGTCGCGGCCAGATTGTCCAGCAGCGCCTCGCCGGCGGCGTTCAGGCGGTAGTATCGGCGCGGCGGTCCGTCCTCAACGCGCCACTCCGACGACAAGAGCTTCTGTGCGTCGAGCCGACGCAGGAGCGGGTACAGCGTGCCCTCCTCGATCGGCATTCCCCGGTGCGCAAGTGCCTGTCGCAACGAGTAGCCGTACTGGGGCTGCCGCAGCTGCGACAGGACGGCGAGCACAATGGCTCCGCGCCGAAGTTCGAGCTTCGGGCCCTGCGCGTCGTTGGATTCGGAGGGAGCGGCATACATTGCACTACACAGTACTGTTTACCGCACAGTACGTCAAGGCAGGCCGGTCGACCTACTCAGTTCTTCGCCTTGAACTTCCCGATCGCATTCCTCGTAAACTCGCTCAACACCATGGTCCCGCTCATCCCGGCTCGTTCCGCCAACAGTGCGTCCCATCCCTCCGTACCGGCCCAGAACACACGTTTGAGCTCAGCCATCGCCTGAGGATTGGACGCCGCCAGCGTCTTCGCCAAGGCATCCACACTTGCATCCATCGCCGCCGCGTCGTCGCAGATTCGAGCATAGAGCCCGTGGCGCTCGCACCATTCGGCGTCGCGCCAATCGGCGTCCACGGCCATCTGGCTGAACGCGGCCAAGCCGATCTTCTTCTCGATCACCGGCCCGACTACAAACGGTCCGATACCCACCGCGAGCTCGCTCAGCTTGGCGGAGGCACCGCGCACGGCGACGCTGAAATCGCTGGCCGCGATCACCCCCACCGCGCCGCCCGCCGCTTTGCCGTGCACGCGCACCAGCACGAACTTGGGCGCGCGGATCATCGCCAGAATGACCTGCGCAAAGCCCGAGAAGAACGACTTCCCCTGCTCGGCGTCTCCGATGGCCATCAGTTCGTCAAACGAGGCGCCGGCGCAGAATGGCCCATTTCCGCCGGCCCGCAGCACGATCACGCCGACGGCCGGGTCTTGGCCGAGCGCGGTCACCGACTCGGCAATTCGGCGAAGTAAGGCGCCAGGAAGGGAGTTTCCCTTGGGGTGATGGAACTCGAGTGTGCCGATGCCCTGTGCAACCGTCACGCGCACGTCGCCGTCCGGCGAGGACACCAGCTGAGGTACTGCCGCGTTCGTCGTCATGCGTGCGTAACCTAGCACGGCCATTCAATTGTCGAAGCCTGCCCGCGCCCGGTAGATTCAACGCATGCAACAGACTCCGTCCGACCCCACCAACGAATCGGCGCTCGTCGCCGCCTTTGAGGCTCGCATCGCCGCTGGCGAGAGCATCGAGCCCAAGGACTGGATGCCCGATCGCTACCGCAAGCAGCTCACCCGGATGATGTCGCAGCACGCGCACTCCGAGATCGTGGGCATGCTCCCCGAGGGCAACTGGATCACCCGCGCGCCCAGCCTGCGTCGCAAGATGTCGCTGATCGCCAAGGTGCAGGACGAAGCCGGCCATGGGCTCTACCTCTACTGCGGCACCGAAACGCTGGGTGTGGATCGGCACGAGCTGGTGGAGCAGCTGCTGGACGGACGGGCCAAGTACTCCAGCATCTTCAACTATCCGACGCTCAGCTGGGCGGACATGGGTGTGATCGGGTGGCTGGTGGACGGCGCCGCAATCGTCAATCAGACGGTGCTGGCCAAGGCGTCGTACGGTCCGTACGCCCGCGCGATGATCCGCATCTGCAAGGAAGAGAACTTCCACAAGCGTCAGGGCTACGAAATCTGCGCCACGCTCGCCAATGGCACGCCGGCCCAGAAGGCCATGGTCCAGGACGCGGTCAATCGGTTCTGGTGGCCGTCGCTCATGATGTTCGGGCCCAGTGATGCCGACTCGCCGAACTCCGCAGAACTCATGAAGTGGCGCGTCAAGCGCAAGACCAACGACGAGTTGCGTCAGCGCTTCGTGAACCTGACCGTGCCCCAGGCCGTGGCCATCGGTCTCACCATTCCCGACCCTGACCTCACGTACAACGAGGCCACAAAGGACTGGGAGTTTGGCGAGATCGACTGGTCGGAGTTCTTCGAGGTCATCAAGGGCAACGGCCCTTGCAATCGCGAACGCATCGACGCACGGCGCAAGGCGCACGCCGACGGCGAGTGGGTGCGCGCCGCCGCCACCGCGCACGCACAGAAGCAGCGCGCCGCGTCATCCACTGCGGCAGCCTGAGCCGACACATCACCATGGCAGAGCAATCGTCCGACAAGCAGTCCGACAGCCAGTGGCCCCTGTGGGAAGTCTTCACGCAGCCCAATCACGGCGAGCCATTTGAGCACGCCGGCAGTGTGCACGCCGCCGACGCAGAGCAGGCGCTACAGAATGCGCGCGATGTGTACGCCCGACGCGGCGAAGCCGTGAATCTCTGGGTCGTTCCCTCGGCCGCGATCGTCGCCTCGGCGCCGAGTGATGCGGGGCCGTTCTTCGACCCGGGCAACGACAAGGCGTATCGCCATCCGCAGTTCTACCTCGCGCCACGCGGCGTGCGGATATTTTGAGCGCCGAGCACAGCGCTCCGACGGTCGCGGGGCCGCGACGGACACCCGTCGATCAGCCATTGGTGGAGTTTCTGCTGCGACTCGGCGATGACCGCCTGATCCTCGGACATCGCATGTCGGAGTGGTGCGGACACGGCCCCATTCTCGAAGAAGACATCGCGATGTCCAACATCGCGCTCGATCTGGTGGGCCACGCAGCAAGCCTGCTCAAGCTGGCCGGTGAAGTGGAGGACAAGGGCCGCGATGCCGACGCGCTGGCGTACTTCCGCGATGCCGTGGCGTACCGTAATGCACTGTTGGTGGAGCTGCCCAACGGCGACTTCGGCTTCACGATGATGCGGCAGTTTCTGTTCGACGCGTACAGCGTATTGCAGTGGGACGCACTGTCGCGCGCTGGCCATGACACGTTATCGGCCATTGCCGCCAAGTGCCTCAAGGAAGACAAGTATCACCTGCGACACAGCAGCGAATGGGTGGTGCGTCTCGGTGATGGCACGGAGGAGAGTCACGCACGCACGCAACAAGCGCTCGATGCACTGTGGCGCTTCACCGACGAGCTGTTTGACCGCGACGACGTGGACGACGCGGTGGCCAAACTCGGCATCGTAGTTGATACCGATGGACTGAAGGCCCGCTGGCACACCATGGTTGCGGACGTCGTCGCACGCGCGACACTGTCACTGCCGAGCGATAGCGCTGCACGCCGCGGCGGCCGTCGTGGGTTGCACACCGAGCATCTGGGTCATTTGCTCAGCACCATGCAGATTGTGGCCCGATCACATCCGGGCGCATCGTGGTAAGCCGTGGCTGAAATTCGGCCGCCTCTCACGCCACCTCTTACGCCGCCCGTGACGTCGACGGACGCACTCGACTCGCGTGAGGATGTCATGACTGTGCTTTCCACCGTCATGGACCCTGAAGTACCGGTCATCAGCGTGGTCGATCTGGGCATCATTCGTCATGCTGCGGTGCAGCGCGACTCCACAGGGGTAACGGTGCGCGTCACGGTGACCCCCACCTACTCCGGCTGTCCAGCCATGCGTGAAATCGAGGCGGACATTCGAACGGCGCTGGTCGCGGCGGGCGCGGATACGGTGTTGGTGGACACTGTCTATTCCCCCGCCTGGACGACCGATTGGATTGGCCC
>JANNEV010000440.1:0-10938 GCA_031379145.1 Gemmatimonadaceae bacterium | reverse complement strand
GTTCGATTGGGTAGCCACGATACCGCAGAATGCCCTTGTCGCCATCAATAAACGTGATCGCGCTCCGACAGGAGGCCGTGTTCATGAACGCCGGATCGTAGCTCAGCAACCCGAATTCCGACGCGTCGCGCTTCACCGCGCGCAGTTCACCAGCCCGGATGTAGGTGTCTCCTTCAGGCCCCTCGGTGTGAATCGCCGTCTGATACGGCGTACCCGTGCGGAGGTCGCGCATATCAAGCGTATTCTGCATGGGCGCGTCGTCCGCCGCTTTCGTCGAAGTCATCTCGTCTGGCTCCCAGGGATCCACGTGAACCACATGTTGCGGTGAGCGTGCGTGTACGGAAATCTACGAGCTGAACCGCAGCGGCACTGGCCCCGCGACCGTCCGCCTGCTGGACCGGAGTCGGGACGCCGAAAGCGTCGGTTCAGCCGCGGGAATCGATCAGGCTGAGCACGGCACCGGGACCGGGACCGGCAGGTGCAGTGCAAACGCCAGCTGCGTGCCGCCCGGTCCTGTCTCGCGCAACGCCAGCTGTCCGCCCATCGCGGACACCAGCCTCTGACAGATGGCGAGACCGAGACCGGCGCTCGAAAAGACTGCCCGGCCTCTCGTCTCAGAGGGCTCCGACGCGGACGATGCTGCCAGTCGAGCCGAGACGGCGTCGGGAAGCCCTCGTCCCGTGTCAGCCACCAGGAATTGCACAACGCCATCGGGTTCTTCCGACAGCTGCAGCGTCACACTCCCCGAGGCGGTGAACTTGAGGGCATTGGTGACGAGGTTGAGCAACACGCGATGCAGTGCGGCAGGATGACCGACTCGCAGGTCACGTTCGGGTCCACTGAACCGCAGCGTCAGCCGCTTTTCCTCGGCAATAGGTTGCACAACATCACGAACCACGTGCAGCAACTCGGCGATGGAAAAGGGTACTGCCAGCGGGGTGACCAGCCGGGCACCACCATGCGCGAGCTCCATGACGTCGCTGGCCAGCGCCGACAGGCCAAAAGCCGCGCTGAACACGAGACTCAGATGCCGTTCCTGCATGGGTGTCACTGGCCCGGTCTGTCCAGCGCGCATGCGCTCCACGAGTAGCTGGATGGAGCTGAGCGGCGACCGCATGTCGTGGGCGATCTCGACGAGCAGTTCAAGCGCATTCGTTCCGAGCACGTGCTCGGCGAACTGCGCCGACGCGTCCGCGTCCAACTCGCGCTCCAGGCGATCCATCACTGTGAGGACCGTGAGCAGCTCCTCCGCTGGTATGCGCGTGCGAGGCGCCAGGGACAGCAGCTCTCGGCGCAACCCGGCGATGAAGCGGGGCGCCTCGGCCGTCCATGGCTGCGAAGTCAGTGATGTGGTCGGTTGACCGTCAAGGCCGGACACGATCACCGCTGTCAGCACGCGTAGCGCCTGCACCGCTGGCGTGGCGTCGCCCCGAAGCACCGCTGCATTCTCCCACCGTCGGGCCACGGCATCGGACGCCGTGACGAGCAGCAGTCGTGCGCTGGCCGGAGCCAGTTCGTCAGTCTGCGGCGCCCGAAAGCGCGTCGCGCCGGAAGCCATGCTTCTCCATGAGTCGATAGAGCGTCGTCCGGTCGATCCCGGCGAGACGCGCGGCCTTGGACATGTTTCCACCCGCACGCGTCGTCAGGCGCGTGAGGTACTCTCGCTCGAAGTGCGTGATCAGGTTGTCCTTGGCGAGATGGAAGGCCTCGTTCATGATCACGGCGGGCAACCCGGTCTCTTCGACGGCGGGGGGGGACGCATCGTCGTACACGGGAATGTCCTCCGGACGGACCGGCCGGCCGGCTTCAGCGATGACCGCAAGGTGTTCGATGACATTCTGCAGCTCGCGGACATTGCCCCGCCAGGGTCGACTCTGAAGGAACGTCATGGTTTCCGGCGTCAGCTCCGGCACGGGAGTGCCGTGCGGGCGATGGCGTTCCCACGACGACCGCAGGAAGTGTTCGGCGAGCAAGGGGATGTCTTCGAGCCGTTTGCGCAGCGGTGGCAGTTTGATGGGAACCACCCGCAGCCGGTAAAACAAATCCTCTCGCAGGACGCCCTGCTGCACCGCCTCCTGCGGATCACGGTTGGTGGCCGAGACGAATCGCACGTCTACCACGGCATCCTGCGTCTCACTGCCGAGGCGCCGCACCACCCCGTCCTGCAGCACGCGCAGCAGTTTTGCCTGCAGCGGCATGGTCATCTCGGTCAGTTCGTCGAGAAAGAGCGTGCCACCGTTCGCCACCTCGAGCAGACCGGCCTTGTCGCGATCCGCGCCGGTGAATGCACCCTTGCGGTACCCAAACATCTCTGATTCGAGCAGATTCTCGGGAAGCGCGGCGCAGTTGATGGGGACGATTTTGCGATTGGCACGCCGACTATGGCGGTGAATGAACTGGGCGATGAGCTCTTTGCCCGTTCCGCTCTCGCCGCTGATCATGACGGACGCGTCGGTCGACGCGACCTTCTGCGCCAGCTCAACCGCCTTGCGAAACGCCGGCGAGATGCCAAGGAGCTCCATGGCTTCGCCAGCCCCATTTTGCGTAACGAGGGTCGGCTTGATGTCTCGCGTCGTTTCCTTGGCGGAGCTGACGGCGTACGCGGCTCGTCCCACGAGGACTTGCAGATGCGAGGCAGAGAAGGGCTTGGGCAAGTAGTCCCAAGCGCCAGCACGGAGCGCTTCGATGCTCGAGGCGACACTGGGATTGCCCGTCATGACCACAACGATGGTCTCCTTGTTGGTCTCCAAGGCAGCCTTCAGCACTTCCATCCCCGAGATCGGGCTCAGGAACAAGTCCACCAGCACGAGGTCAAACCGACGGCGACGAACGAGCTCGAGCGCTTCCTCACCGCGGCCAGTGGAGGTCACATTGTGACCGTCCAGCTGCAAGACCGACGCGCAGCCCTCTCGCAGGGTGCGGTCGTCGTCGATGACCAATACGCGCAGAATGGTTCCGCGATCGGTTGTCGGCTTCGGCGTCGGGGAAACTGATGCGTCTGACATCAGAAACGTTTCTATTGAGAGGAGTTCGCCGGGCGCCGCCGTTACGGGAGCGGCACTCGATCGTTGTTCGGAACAGCGGCGGTGAGACAGTCTCTCGTCACCATTCTTCAGCTAGCACGTCAGGTACGAAGCGATGACCGAACTTTCGAACCATGGCGAGTGCATGGTGTTTTACCGTACCGGCGCACTTGAGTCAAGCGTTTCGTGGCACCGGCGCGACACTTTCCGTGTCACGACTACCACAGTATCGAAAAAGTCACACATTCTGTAGCAGCTGCGCGACGTGGCGCTCACACTTACGTTCAGGCGTAGTGTTGAGCAGATTCGACGACTTCGTGGTGGACGCACCACGATTTTTGCCCTTATACCGTATCATCACATGTCAGGAAACCAGCTCCAGCCCGCCTCCGCGCCCGATGCCGGCCCCCTCGCCGGATACCAGGAAGCGCCGCCTCAGGATTGGGGAGGTGGTCAGGAAGCCGCTCCCGCGCCGAGTGGTCCCAAACTGGGCCGCTATGTCTCGGCGCTGAAGCGCTACAAATGGCTGCTGGCACTGTTCCTGATTCTTGGTGCCGGAGGCGGGTACGCCGCCACCAAGTTCGTGCATCCGGAGTACGAGGTGAAATCGGTCATTCTGCTCGAGGTCGCCGCAGGCACCAAGCAGAACCGGCAGGGGATGGGCGACCAGCTGCTGGAGTCGAGCGGCTGGCTCGATCTGATGCGCTCTCCGGCCATCGCCGACCCAGTGGTCATGCAGCTGGCGCTGTTCGTGCTGCCAAAGACCGCCAGCGACACCACCGCGTTCCGCTCGTTCCGCGTGGATCAGCAACGTATGAAGCCGGGCGACTACACCCTGACGCTGAGCGGCACGAAGTACTCGCTGTCCAGCTCCGGTGTCCCACTCGAAAAGGGATCACTCGGGGACTCCATCGGCCGAGACGTCGGCTTCCTCTGGCAGCCGTCGGAAGCCGCGTTCAGCGGTCGCAAGGAAATCGAATTCCGCGTGCAGACACCGCGTGAAGCGTCACTGGCGCTCATTTCGAAGATGCAGCCGACGCTGACCAACGGCAGCTCGCTGATGTTCGTCACGCTGTCGGGTGAGAATTCGCAGCGTACGGCGGCGACGCTTAATGCGTGGGTCGATCAATTCGTCACCAAAGCGACGACGCTCAAGAAGAAGAATGTGATGTCGACGGCCACGATTCTCGAAGGCCAACGGCAGTATGCCCGCGAGAACCTGGAGGCTGCCGAAGGAGCACTGCAGCGTTTTCGCGTTGCTACGGCCACGCAGCCAACGGAGCGCCAGACCGTGTTGATGCCGGGCGTGCAGATGTCCAGCGAGCCGCCGGTCTTCGCGAACTACGCCCGCGACAAAGCGCTGGCGGAGAGCTACGCAAGGGATCGCGTCAACCTTGAGCGTATTCTGGCCAAGGGCAAGGAAGACGGTGTCATCACACCCGAGGCGATTCTCTCCGTGCCGCTGGTGTACACGGACCCATCGTCGGAGCCCCTGCGTCGTCTGCTCGCCGAACAGAGTGACCGGGACAACAGCCTGCGCAAGCTGCGGGAGAGCTTCACGGACGAGTACGACAAGGTCAAGAACGAACAGGCGGCGCTACGAGCACTCAAGTCGGTCAACGTCCCGCGCGCCCTTGAGGCCTACCTCGCGCAGCTGCGCTTGCGTGAAACGCAGTTGAACGAGAACGTGGAAGCCAGCAGCAAGGACTTGCGTGGCATTCCCACGCGCACGATCGAAGAGGCGCGTCTGACGCGCCAGGTGGCGGTCGCCGCCGAGATGTATCGCAGCCTTGACCTGCGGGCCAACGAGGCACGGCTGGCCGAAGCATCGACGATGGCGGACGTGAGCGTCCTCGACTCCGCCGTCGCTCCACTCGCCCCAACGTCGAATACCGCGCCGGTCATCATTCTCGGCAGCATCATCGCGATGCTTGGCTTGGGCGCGATACTGGCGATCATTCTCGACCAGTTCGACAAACACTTCCGCTACCCGGAACAGGCCACCGAGGACCTCGGACTCTTTGTGTTGGGCGTGGTGCCGGAGATCGACCGTAAAGCCGGACGTGAGCGCACGGCTGAACAATCCGCTCAGGTCGTCGAAGCATTCCGTACGATTCGCATGAACGTCCGCTATTCCGCCGACCCATCGCGACCGCTGACGCTGACGGTGACCAGTCCGGGGCCGAACGATGGCAAATCCCTCATCTCGTCGAATCTGGCCTTGTCATTCGCCGAGGCTGGCGCGCGCACGCTGCTGATCGATGGGGACCTGCGGCGCGGCGACCTGGCCAACACGTTCGGCCTCAAGAAGGGGCCGGGGCTGGTGGAGTACTTGGACGGCACGGCGCTGCTTTCAGAGGTCATGCGGCCGACCCAGTCGCACTCCAGTCTTACCGTGATTCAGTCCGGCGCTCGTCGCCGTGGCGCGCCGGAGTTGCTGGCCACCCCTCGGTTGAGCCAACTCATCAGCCAGATGGCGAAGGAGTTCGACGTGGTCATCGTCGATTCGCCGCCGCTCGGTGCGGGATTCGATGCCTTTGCGCTGGCGACCGCGACGGGCAACCTGGCGCTCGTGCTGCGTTCCGGTGTCACCGATCGTCGTATGGCGTCCGCGAAGATGGCGGTAGTGGACACGCTTCCGGTACGGGTCATCGGCTCCGTGTTGAACGGCATCAAGCTTGACGGCGTGTACGAGTACTACGCCTACTATCAGGAGTATGCCGCGACGGACGAGCGGCCCGAGCCGCGCATCAGTGCGGGCGAAAAGGGGAACGTTCCCGCGGTCGCCGGTCGCGGCTAGACCTGGATCTATCGACGGTTGCTTGGATCTGCAGATGACGACGAGTTTGTGACGCAGCATCACTTTCCGTGGTCCACCGCAGACAGACATTGCTGGTCGCCTAGCCCCGGGCTAGGTCAGTCTCCGTTCGTACATGTGTGGGCTTGCTGCCGCATCAGTTGTCGCACCCCTGCTACAGAAACGTCGATTCGCGCTCGCTTCGCCACCTCACGCACCGATCCAATCAATGACTGAACCCGCCGTTCGCGAAAAACGCTGGCCCTTTTTTAGCCGGAGATTCGTGCTCGCGCTCGCGCTGCTGTCGTTGGCCGAGGTCGGCTCGTTGGGCACCCGCGCTGTGTCGGCGCAGGTGCCGGTTCCGCCCGGCGCTCAGCGCGCGACGCGGACCGAGTTGACCGCAAGGCTGTCCCAGGTCGAGCAGTCGATCGCGGCCGCCGGCGGCCGAGGGAAGGAAGGGGTTCGGCTGGAGGCTGAGGCGCAGTCGCTTCGCCGACGATTGGAGGAAGGGGACTTCCGGGCCGGCGACCGATTTTTGATCACGTTGTCGCAGGATGCGGCGCAGCGCTCGGATACCGCGTCAGTTCGTGACAGCCTGCTCGTGTCGCTCGCCGGGTTGCCCGACTTGTCCCTGCGCGGGACGCTCCGCTCTGAGCTGAACGAGAAGCTGGGCGCCCACGTGGCCAGATTCTTGCGGAATTCGTCGGTGCGAACGTTGATTTTCACCCGGTTGGCAATTCTGGGTGCGGTGGGATCGCCCGGGTACTACTCGGTACCGCCCGACCGGCCAATGAGCGACGTTCTGATGATGGCGGGCGGGGCCGCGAAAGATGCGAACCTGGGCAAGTTGGAGGTCAAGCGTGGCGGATCGGTGATTCTCTCGTCGAAAGCGGCGAACAAAGCGATCACTGAAGGTCGTACCTTGGAACAGTTGGACCTGCAGTCTGGAGACGAACTCCGCATTCCGGCGAAGCGAAAGGCCAGCGCGCAGGCGATCGTGCAGATCATGTTCTTTGCGTCCACGATATTCTTTGCGGCGATCAACTTCATCCGCTTCTACTACTCCCAACAGCAACCGTAGTTGCCTGCAGTTGCCATCAGAGGGAGTCTTCTCGGTATATGGACGCGAACGAATCAGCTCTACTCCGAACCAATGCTCCGCGTCTGCCGTCCCGACGGTACCAGACGCCGTCGCTCGGTGTGCCGTCCACCTCATCGGCAGCGGACATTTCCGGCGGACGCTCCGTGCTCGGAGCGGACCCGGATTCTGAGTTCGAGCCTCGCTATCGCTCGGCCGTGGTGTCGGCAATTTTCAACGTCTCCATTGCGGTGGCGTGTTTCATCCTGTCGTCGCCGGTCATGTTGATCACGGCGCTGGTCATTCGGCTGACGTCGCGTGGCCCGGTCCTGTATACGCAGACCCGCGTCGGAATTGACCGCCGCTGGAACCGCACCCGTGCGCTCCACGAGCGGCGGCGGGAAGATCTGGGCGGTTCGCCCTTCACGATCTACAAGTTCCGCTCGATGTGCGTGGATGCGGAGGCCAACGGCCAGGCCGTCTGGGCAACCGAGAACGACGCGCGAGTCACGGCGGTCGGCAAGTTCCTTCGCAAGACCCGCATTGACGAACTGCCCCAGCTGTTCAATGTGATTCGCGGCGACATGAACATGGTGGGACCGCGTCCGGAACGACCGAGTATCTTCGTCCGACTACGTGAGCAGATTGCCGAGTACCCGATTCGCCAACGGGTCAAACCCGGCATCACGGGTCTGGCACAGGTGTGCCACACGTACGACCGCTCCGTCGATGACGTGCGCCGCAAGGTCTCGTTTGATCTGCAATACATGAAGCGCCAGTCGATCTGGGCGGACATCAGCATCATGCTCCGCACCATCCCCGTGGTCCTGTTCCGCGTCGGCGGCTGGTGAACCACCGGGGGTCTGCCGCGCGGCGAGCGTATCGCCTGGCGCTGCTGATCGAATCGGACGGTCCGGGTGGAGCTGAATCGGTTGTACAGCGTATCGCCACTGGACTTCAGGACCTTGGGCACACCGTACTCCCGGTAATTCTTTCGCCCGGCCAAGGGTGGTTGTCCGGTCGACTCATCCGCCAGGGGTTTGACGTGCACTTACCGTCATTGGCGCGCCCAGTCGACCCATCCTTTGCTCGCGGTCTCGCCGCATGGGCTCGGCGGCAGCGCGTGGACGTGTTACACGCGCATGAGTTCACGATGGGCTTCTATGCGGGAGTCGCCGGGCTGCTTACCGCTGTTCCTCACGTCATCACCATGCACGGCGGTGTGACATTTGCCGCCGCCGCGCGGCGCCGATGGGCTCTTCGGTGGTCAGTGAATCGTGCGGCAGCCACTGTTGGCGTCTCGGACTCGACCTGTCAACATCTCGCCGATTCTCTCCGATTGCGACGGGATCGAGTCGAATTGGTGCCTAACGGTGTTCCGATCACACCCGGAGACCGGGACTCTGCCCGACGAGCGTTGGGCGTAGATCCGACAGTTCGTCTGCTGCTATCCGTCGGTAATCTCTACCCGGTGAAAGGGCATGCCACCCTGATCGAAGCCTGCGGACTTCTCGCCCAAGAGAGAACCCTTCCACCCTGGCGCGTGGTTGTGGCAGGGCGGGGCGATGAGGCCGCGCCGCTGCAGGCGCGCATTCACGCGCTCGGGCTGGAGGATCGTGTGACGCTGTTGGGACTCCGCGATGATATTCCCGACCTGCTCGCCGCTGCCGACGGCTGGGTTATGCCGTCACTGTCCGAAGGACTGCCGATGGCATTGCTCGAGGCGATGCTAGCGCGCCTTCCTATCGTCTCGAGTGCTGTTGGGGGGATCCCCGACGTCATTCGCGACGGCGAGAACGGACTGCTTGTACCGGCGGCCGATCCGGCACGTCTAGCCGCTGCACTCGCGTCGTTGCTCCGCGACCCCGATACCGCGACGCGCTACGGCGCGAACGCGTTCGCCGCCGCGAACGGGACGTTTTCTGCCAGCACCATGGTCTCGCGCTACCTCGCGTTGTACGAGCGGGCACTGGGCGTTGCTCCGATCAACCAGGCCGTCGCGTAGGCTCCCAGACGGCGAGCGACGTTCCCCGCAGGAATTCCCACCAGGCGAGCACCCCCGCGAGGTTTGCGGCATACGCGAACCCGAGCAACCGCACCAGCGGCGCGGCGGCGCGAGATTCCGCGAATCGCATCGCCACCGCACCGGCGCCGATTCCCAGGACCATGAGCAACAGCATTACGCGCGCCCACCCATGCGAACCGGCCAGCGCCGCCGCGACCGCGAGACTCACCAGCGCCGCCGGATACACCAGCCAGCGCGCGACCTTGTGACTCCAAAGGGCAAAGGCGAAGAACCCGTAGCGCCACGGGAGCAGCAAGGCACGCTTGTGCCAGAGCGTTCGAAGCCCTCGTGCCATCGTACGTATTTTGCGCCGGTACTCGGCCATCAATGAGCCAGCGCGGGGAACGAAGCAATGCGCCGCTGGCACTGACACCGCTCGAAAGCCGTGTTCTCGTGCGACCAACGCCGAGGCAAAGTCGCGACTGAGTCCTTCCGGCAAATGCTCGGCATGCAGTTCCCGACGAATGGCAAAGAAGCAGCCGCTCGCACCAACGATGCCGTCAATGTCGGTTTCGAGGCTGCGCACGTTCATTTCATAGCCGACGTAGTTGCTCTCGCCCGCGTTTCTGGCCGCCGCCTCAGAACCCACGCTGACATCCTGCCCTGAAGCCACGCCGACGGAGGGATCGGCAAAGACAGCGATAAGCGCCTGCAGTGCGCCCGGCGCAATGCGTACAGACGCGTCGGTGTTCACGACGATGTTGCCCTGCACCACCGCCCGGGACGCGTTTTCCGCTGCGGTCTTCCCGAGTCGTTCCGGCATACGAAGCAACGTCACACCACGATCAGCGTAGCTCCGCGCGATATCGTCCGTGCGATCGGTGGATGCATCCGAAATGACCACGATGTGCTGCCGATCGCTCGGATATCCGGAAGCGAGGATCGCGTCGATCGCACCGGCAAGTCGAGCTTCCTCGTTGTACGCCGGCAGCGTAATCGTGATGGTCGGCAGCTCACGCTCAGCGAACATGGGCTGAGCGCGCTGCGTCCGAAGCATGCGCAGCAGTCGGAGCACGAACGGGTAGCCGACGTAGGCATACCCCCCCAGGCACAAGGGCAGCGCGAGCAGCAAGAGCTGCAGACCCAGAGACCAGGTCACGCGGCCCCCAGCGATGCATACAGACGTTCGTGTGACGCGATCCAGGTACGCATTCCATTCCGCGCGTCGAGGCGTTCGGATGCGCTGAGCGCACGCGCGCGCGCCTCGGCTGGATCGGCGAGGGCCGCATCGATGGCTGCCGCGAGCGCCATCGGGTCCTCCGACGGCACGAGCCACCCAGCGTTCCCCGTCAACAGATCGGGTACACCACCCACTGCCGCGGCCACCACAGGTACATGCGACTGAATCGCTTCGAGCACGGTCATCGGTGTTCCTTCCGTTCGTGAGCTGAGCACCAGAAGATCGAGCCCGGCGAAGAGCCGGGCCGCGCCAGGAACGGCGCCAAGCCATCGAATTCTCTGGCCGAGGCCGAGTGCGTTCGCTCGCGCCTGCACTGTCGACAGGGTCGGCCCCTCACCCATGACGACGGCCCTGGCCGAGCGGTCATGCAACTGGGAAAAGGCTTCCACAAAGATATCCAATCCCTTCTCCTCGCTGGCCCGGCCCACCCAACCGAGGACCGGTGTGTGCGCCTCAGCGATGCCGAGTTCCAACCGGGCAGCGGCGCGCGACATCCCTTCGGTGCGCGGCGCACAATTCGGAATCGTGACCACCCGACTTGCGCCGACTTCGGTGGCGAGCTGTCGGGAGAGTACCGCAGACACGGCAATCACGCGCGATGCGCGACGCAAAATCAGTAGGTGAATCCGACGCGCGACACGTTGCTTCACGGTGTTCGTGATAAACCCATGCACCGTGGACACGAACCCGCTCGCACCTCGCACTGCCAGCGCGGCCACGAGGTCAGCGCGAGCACCGTGGGAGTGCAGCACAACGCCGGAGCGCGCCGCAAGAAGCGCGCGAACATCGTTGCGT
>JANNEV010000420.1:0-5393 GCA_031379145.1 Gemmatimonadaceae bacterium | reverse complement strand
CTGCGAGCCCGGCGCGACAACTGCGATGCCATGATTTGCCTGATGTCAGCCACCGAGGTTGTCAAGCTCACAAGGATCGGAAACTTCGATATGGGCAAGCCGGCCAGTGGCCCCATGGCTTTGCTCAAAAAGCTGCGCGGCAACAAGGAAAAAGCCTCAACCGGTGGAGCCGCGCAGATGAAGATGCTGCGGCGTATTCCGCAGATGCTGCGATTCATTCCTGGCACCGCCCAGGATGTTCGCGCCTATTTCATGACCTTGCAGTACTGGCTGGGAGGATCTGACGAGAACGTTGTCAACCTGATCCGCCACATAGTGGATCGTGGTGCCGACGGGCCAAGACGCCATCTGCGCGGAATGGTAAAGGCTGCGCCTCCGGTTGAATACCCCGAGTTGGGAATTTATCACCCCCGGATGAAAAATCGGTTGTCCGAGGAAATTGCCGATCTCCCGGCGCTGGCCGGCGTGCCCGCCAGTGGTGCTGTAGGTGTTGTCGGAGTATTGCTTTTGCGATCGTATTTGTTATCGAATAATGCGGGGCACTACGACGGGGTGATCGCAGCCCTCGAAGCTCGCGGCCTCAAGGTCGTCCCAGCGTTCGCGGCAGGCCTGGACTCGCGCCCGGCGATTGACAAGTTTTTTATGAACAACGGGCAATCCACCGTCGATGCCGTTGTTTCACTCACAGGCTTCTCACTGGTGGGTGGCCCTGCCTACAACGATGCCAAAGCCGCAGAGGATGTTTTGGCACAGCTTGACGTGCCCTATGTTGCAGCACATCCCGTCGAGTTTCAAACTCTCGATCAATGGGGCGGCTCAGACCGGGGGTTGTTACCCGTGGAGAGCACCATCATGGTCGCCATTCCTGAACTGGACGGCTCCACTGGTCCCATCGTTTTTGGCGGCAGACCAGGAGCCGCTGGCACGCAATGCCATGGCTGCCACCACGCCTGCACCTTTAAGGCGACGGATACCGCCCAGGACATGCACTCCTGTCCTGAACGCGCTGTGATGCTGGCTGCCCGCGTGAGCAAGCTCGTCGCCCTGCGGCGCAGCTCGCGGGCGCAGCGCAAAGTTGCTATTGTGATTTTCAACTTCCCGCCCAACGCTGGCAATATCGGAAGTGCCGCCTATCTTTCGGTCTTTGAATCCTTGTTTCACACGCTGTCCAGCATGAAAGCGCAAGGCTATGACGTGAATTTGCCGAAGAGCATTGACGCTTTGCGCGAAAGTTTGCTCGTTGGCAATGCGCTTCAATTTGGCGCGGATGCCAATGTGCACGCCCAGATAGCTACTGACGACCACGTCAGGCGCGAGCGGTGGTTGAAAGAAATCGAAGCGCAATGGGGCCCGGCACCCGGGCGGCAACTTAGCAACGGCAATTCAATCTTTGTGCTGGGAAAACAGTTTGGCAATGTGCTGGTCGCCGTTCAACCCTCCTTCGGCTACGAAGGCGATCCAATGCGGCTGCTGTTTGAAAAAGGACTCGCACCCACTCACGCTTTTTCGGCTTTTTATCGTTACCTACGGGAGGACTTCAAAGCCAACGCGGTTCTTCACTTTGGCACACATGGCGCGTTGGAGTTCATGCCGGGCAAGCAGGCGGGGCTTGATGATCGCTGCTGGCCTGAGCGGCTCATCGGTGATTTGCCGAATGTGTACCTGTATGCGTCGAACAACTCGTCCGAAGGCACGTTGGCCAAGCGTCGTGGCAATGCCACGCTGGTCTCTTACCTGACGCCGCCCATCACCAACGCGGGGCTCTATCGTGGTCTGGCCGACCTGAAGGCATCGCTTGATCGGTGGCGCGCGCTCGACAAGGCCAGCGCGGACGAATCGAACGCGCTGCGCGCGCTGGTGCAGCAGCAGGCGGCCGCCGTCGATCTCGGCCAGGCCGAGCCGCTTTGGAGCGCGGCCGAAGGCGACGTACACATCGCCATGCTGCGCGAAAAGCTGCTCGAGCTCGAGTACGCGCTCATTCCACTCGGTCTGCACGTCGTGGGCGAAGGCATGTCGCCAGAGGCACGTGTGGACGTCCTGATGGAAATGGCGCGTGTCGGTCGGCCGGAGCTGGACCTGCTGCCCATCACGGCAACAGTGGTCGGACCGAACGCGACGCCCGACGTCATGCGGGACGGCGATGTGATCGCTCGCGCTGCGGTGAGCGGGTTGGTGGAGCGGGGGCGGGTTGACGACGCGATGCGTGCCGGCAAAGCCGCGTTGCACGCGACAAACGGCCGGTTGGCGGACGAGACGGCTTTTCGGCAGCATCTCGAACTGCTGATGCCGCTGGATCCGTTGCTCCGTGACGATCATGAGGTGCCGGGAATCCTGCGCGCGCTCGACGCGCGGTATGTGCCACCGGCGCCGGGCGGCGACCTGCTGCGCAATGCCCAGGTCCTGCCCACGGGCCGCAATCTGTACGGGTTTGATCCGTATCGCGTACCAAGCGCGGTGGCGATGCTCGAGGGTCGCGCGCGAGCAGAGTCGTTGCTGGCTCGGAACGCCGCCGACGGACGGTCCTTCCCGGAGACCATCGCGCTCGTGCTCTGGGGGACGGACAACATGAAGAGTGAGGGCGCACCGCTGGCGCAGGCAATGGCGCTGATGGGTGTTGCGCCTCGCTTCGATGCGGTGGGCCGGTTGAGCGGCGCGCGTGTTGTACCGCTGGAGCAGGTGGGTCGGCCGCGCGTGGACGTGGTCATCACGCTCTCGGGCATTTTTCGCGACCTGCTCCCCCTGCAGGTCAAACTGCTCGCAGAGGCGGCGCTTCTGTGCGCGCAGGCGGACGAGGATCCGGAACGCAACTTCATTCGCAAGCACGCGCTGGCCACGATGGCCGAGACCGGGTGCGATCTGGAGACCGCGGCCTTGCGGGTGTTTTCCAACGCTGATGGTGCGTACGGATCGAACGTGAACCTGCTCGTGGAGACCGGCCGGTGGGAGAAGGAGGACGATCTCGCCGACCAGTTCGTGCAGCGCAAGTCGTTCGCCTATGGAGTGAACGGTCGTCCGACGGCGCAGCCGGCGCTCATGAAGCGCGCGCTGGGCACGGCAGAGCTGTCATTTCAGGGGCTCGACTCCGTGGATCTGGGCGCCACCGATATCGACCAGTACGTGGAATCGCTGGGTGGGATGACGCGCGTGATTGCCCAGCAACGTGGCGGCGATACGCCCACGGTGTACGTTGGGGACTTCAGCGGGGCCGCGAACAAGGTGCGTACGTTATCCGAGCAGGTGGAGCTGGAGTCGCGTACGAAGGTGCTCAATCCCAAGTGGTATGAGGGGCAGCTGCAGTACGGGTATGAAGGCGTCCGGAATATCACCGGGCACGTGGCCACGACTCTGGGCTGGTCGGCCACCGGTGGAAAGGCGGCGGTGCCGCAGTGGGTGTATACCGAAGTTTCGAAAACGTTTGTGCTCGACGCGGCAATGCGAGAACGGCTGGCCAACATGAATGCAAACTCTGCGGCCGGCTTGGTGCAGAAGCTGCTGGAGGCCAACGACCGTGGCTACTGGGAACCGGACGACGCGACACTCGAGGCGCTGCGCGACGCGGCAGCGGACCTCGAAGATCGACTGGAAGGCGTGTATGCAGCAAACTGACGCCCGGTGCGGCGTGGAGACTTGATCACATGACAGCAACACAGCTTCCGATCCTCGGCGAAGATGGCGAGGGCAGTGTGCAGGTGCATCAGGACGACTCGATGAAGATCGACGGCGCCCTGGTGATTGCCGTGTATGGCAAGGGAGGCATCGGAAAGTCGACGACATCGTCGAACCTGTCCGCCGCGTTCTCGCGGCTGGGCAAGCGCGTCCTCCAGATTGGCTGCGACCCGAAGCATGATTCGACGTTCACGCTGACCAAGCGCATGGTTCCGACCGTCATCGACGTGTTGGAGTCGGTCAATTTCCATAGCGAAGAGCTGCGTCCCGAGGACTTCATGTTCGAAGGCTACGGTGGCGTGCAGTGCATTGAGGCCGGTGGTCCGCCGGCGGGCACCGGATGCGGTGGCTATGTGACTGGCCAGACCGTCAAGCTGTTGAAGGAGCACCATCTGCTCGAAGACACAGACGTGGTGATCTTTGATGTACTGGGCGACGTGGTCTGCGGCGGATTTGCGGCGCCGTTGCAGCATGCGCACTACTGTCTGATCGTCACGGCGAATGATTTCGACTCGATTTTCGCGATGAACCGCATCATCGCGGCGATTCAGGCGAAGTCGAAGAACTACAAGGTGCGCCTGGGCGGCGTGGTGGCGAATCGTTCCAAGGACACCAACGAGATCGATCGGTTCAATGCGGCGGTGGGTCTGAAGACGATGGCGCATTTTCAGGACATCGATGCCATTCGCCGGAGCCGTCTCAAGAAGAGCACAATTTTTGAGATGGAGGATTCGCCGGAGGTGCACGCGGCACAGGAGCAGTACATGCTGCTGGCCAAGCGCATGCTCGAGGATGTGGTGCCGCTGCCGGCCAATCCGCTCAAGGATCGCGAGATTTTTGACTTGCTGGGCTTTGACTGACATGACCGAACGCGCAGTACCTTCACCGACTTCAGACCCGTCGTTCGTGGGAACGCCGGTTGGGGGTTCGCAAGCCGCATCGTCGTCGTACCTCGAGCGGCGGGCCTGGATCGGTGAGTATTTCGACAAAACGGCGGCGGAAGGGTGGAAGACCCTCACGTCAGACGCGCCGGTGTCTCGCATCCGCGCGACGGTGCGTGAGGGGCGCGACACGATGCGCCGGACGCTGCTGAGCTACCTCCCGGCAGACCTGGCGGGGAAGCGCGTGCTCGACGCCGGCTGCGGGACCGGTCTGCTCGCGGTCGATCTCGCGCTGCGGGGGGCCGAGGTGGTGGCCGTGGATCTGTCTCCCACGCTGGTTGCGCATGGGGCGGAGCGTGCGGAGGCGGCTGGTGTGGCCAGTCGCATCGATTTTCGATCGGGGGACATGCTCGATCCGGTGTTCGGCACGTTTGATATCGCGGTGGGCATGGACTCGCTGATCCATTACGATTTGCCGGAGATTCTGGACTCGCTCCGTCGGCTGGTTGAGCGGACGCGTTCGCAGGTGCTGTTTACGGTGGCACCGTTCACGCCGGTGCTGGGTACCCTGCTGACGGTTGGCCGGCTGTTTCCACAACGTGACCGGTCGCCGCGCATCGTGCCGATGTCGGAGCGTCGCCTGCGGAAAGCCATTGCGTCGCAGTCGGCGCTGAGTGAGTGGCAGATGGCTCGCACGCTTCGGGTGGAGCGAGGGTTCTATCGGTCGCAGGCGTATGAGTTGCATCGTATGGTCGGCCGGGCGGTTCCGCCGCGTGCCGACTGATCCATTTGTCGAGGAATGATCGGATGATGATCCCCACGTGGGGTGTGGTGGCAGTGGGCGGC
>JANNEV010000408.1:0-3613 GCA_031379145.1 Gemmatimonadaceae bacterium | reverse complement strand
GCCGCGTGCACGATGCTGCTGCCACGCATCGCGCTGGTGTGCGCCGTGCTGCGACCCGCCATGGCGATGGCGGTACTCCCCGTACTTGCCGCGCCGTTCCTCGTTGGCTTGGCGATGCTTGCGCGGGTCCTGTGGAAGACGAGACATGTCCTGCCGACAACCACAACGACGGCCGTAGACGCGTCCGCAGACACGCCCGCATCGGTGCGCCGCGACACGCGCAATCCGCTCGGCCTCACCTCCGCGTTGCAAATGGCCGTCGCCTTTCAGACCGTGCTGATCGCGATCGCGTTCATTCAGGACCGAGTCGGAAACACCGGCGTCCTCGCCACGGCGTCCATGCTCGGACTTACTGACATGGACGCGCTCACGATCTCCATGACCCGTCTCGCCACGAACCCTGACCAGACCGCCCTCGCCGCGCGTGCCGTGGGTATCGGTGTGCTGTCCAACACCGCACTCAAAATCGGTCTCGCCGTGGCGATCGGCCACGGCGCCTTCCGCGCTCGTGTTGCGGCGGGACTCGGACTCCTCGGGCTCGCGAGCGGCGCGGGACTATGGCTGGTGTGGTCGTAGCATGGCACTGACGATCATGTCTCCACCTTCGCGCCTGGTTGCGTTTGTCACGGCCGTGGGGCGTGGGACGCGCGAAGCGATTTCGAGCGTCGGCAGTGGCGCACGGTTTGTGCTGCATGTGCTGCGGGCCACACGTGACACCGCCGCCTGGATGCCGCAGTTCACGCTGCACGCCCGCACGCTTGGCGTCGGCTCACTGCCAATCGGCATCTTCATTGCCATTTTCACGGGCATCGTGCTTGCGCTGCTGGCCAGCTACTCGGTGGGCGACCTTGTGCCACCCTACTTCGTTGGCACTCTCGTACAAAAGACGGTCACGCTGGAGCTCGCCCCGGTGCTCACCGGTCTGGCGCTGGCGGGCCGAGTGGGGGCCAACATCGCAGCGGAGTTGGGTACGATGCGTGTCACCGAGCAGATCGATGCACTGGAGACGCTCACGTTCGATCCGATGAGCTATCTCGTGGTGCCGCGCGTGCTCGCGTCGACCATGATGTTTCCCATCGTCGTTGGTGTGGCCATGCTGGTGGGAGTGACGTCAGGGTGGCTGGCGGCCATCGGCTTGCTCGACGTCACCACGCCGCAGTTCCTCAAGGGCGTGCGCGTGTTCTTCGTGGATTTCGATGTGCGCTACGGATTGGTCAAGGCGGCGAGCTTCGGGGCGGCCGTTGCGCTGATTGGCTGCCGCGCTGGCCTCACCACCAGCGGTGGCGCCCAGGGAGTTGGTCGGAATGCCACACGCGCGGTGGTGATCTCGGCGGTGATGATCCTGGTGCTCGATGCGTTCTGGGCCGTGGTGTGGCTCACCGGAAGAACCCTTCGCTAGGTTGTGTAAATGACCACTCAACGACGCACGAACGATTTTCTCGTCGGCGCGAGCGTACTGATCGTGACGGTAGCACTCGTCGTCACCGTACTCTGGGTGCAACAGGCCGACTTGGGTGGCAAGACGCGTCACGTGGTGGCGCGCACGCGCGACGTTGGTGGTGTGGCGCTGGGAAATCCGGTCGTCATTCGCGGCGTTCGCGCCGGCCAGGTGGAAGCCATCGCACTCGGCGAGCGCGGTTGGGTGGCGCTCACGCTCGGGATCGACAGGAGCGTGTCCATGCCATCCGATCCTGTTGTGTTGCTGGTGGCGGCCAGCCTGTTCGGCGAGTGGCAGGTGAACGTCACCGATGCCACCGGCGTGCCGGCGGATCGTGAGCTGCGTGCTGCGTTGCAGGATGCCCACACCAACGGCGATACGCTGGCCGGTGCCGTCCTGCCGGACATCGCGCAACTCACGTCGGTGGCGGGTCGGATTGCCGGCGATGTGGCGCAGGTGGCTGACCGCGTGCAAGTGGCCTTCGACGACAAGGCAGCCAAGGAGCTGCGCGAGTCCATCCGCAACTTTGCCACGCTCTCCGCTGAACTCGCGCGCACTGTACAGGCACAGTCCAGAAACCTCGATCGCATCAGCACCGATGTGCAGCAGGGGCTGAGCACGGTCAACGCGGCCAGCGCCAATCTCAACCGGTTTTCATTGCGTGTTGACTCCGCCACCAGCCGCGGCGAGTTGCAGCAGATCGTCGCTAACTCGCAGAGTGCCGCGCGTGAGCTGTTGCAAGCCACCGGCTCCCTGCGCAAGCTGTCGGAGGATGCGACCAACACGCAGTCGCGGCTGTCGGGGGCCGTTACCAAAGCAGATTCCGTGTTCACCAAGATGAACAGTGGTCAGGGAACCCTGGGACTCATGATCAACGACCCGCGCCTGTACCAGAATAGCGACTCGCTGATCACGGAACTTCGTGCGTTGGTGGCGGACGTGAAACGCAACCCGAAAAAATACATCAACGTGCGGGTGTTCTGACCCGCAGGGTCACTGCATGGCCGAATACACGAGCCGCTTGAATTCGTCGCCCAGTCGCGCGGTGGAGCCGTACACGTTGGTGTAGATCAGTGCGACCAACTGTTCCTTCGGGTCAGCCCAGTAGGTCGTGGCGAAGGCGCCGCCCCAGCTGAACGAACCGACTGTGAGCGGCGTGGAGAAGTCATTTTGCGTGGTCTCCAGTGCAAAGCCCAGACCGAAGGCGGGCTGCAACGTGCCAACCTGATTGGTAAGCATCATCTCCACGGTCTTGCGGCCGAGCAGACGAACGCCGTCCAGCTGTCCACCGTTCAGAAACAGCTGCAGAAAACGCGCGTAGTCTGCGGTGGTGCCGGACAGTCCTGCCCCGCCGGAGAAGTACTTCACGCCACGATTCGGATAGTCGGGATGCACCCCGCCATCGGCGCTGTGCGACACCGTGAGTTTCCGATCGCGCTCGGCATGCAGCGCGACGAGGCGGGACTGCTTGTCGGACGGGAGCATAAACCACGTGTCGTTCATCTTGAGCGGCACGAAAATCCGGGCACGAAAGAAGTCGTTCAATGACATGCCGGAGAGCACTTCAACCAGGCGTCCAAGGACGTCAACGCTCAACCCGTACGTGAAGCGTTCTCCCGGCTCATGCTTCAGTGGCAGCGTGGCCAGCGCGCGCATCTTGTCGGCAAGCAGCGCGTCTTCTGTCCCAATACCTGACGGCACGCCAGCCTTCGCGTAGATGGCGCGAAGCTCCTCGCTGCCAATGTCCGGATAATCAAGTCCCGACGTGTGCGTGAAGAGCTGCCGAATGGTGATGCGTCGTGCGGCAGGGCGCGATTCGTAGCTCGAGTCAGCCGGGTTGAACTTGGTCAGCACCTTCATGGTGCGAAACTCGGGCAAATACAGAGCAACCGGATCGTCGAGCTGGAACTTGCCCTCTTCCCAGAGCATCATGGCCGCGAGCGACGTGACGGCCTTGGTTTGCGACGCCAGGCGAAAAATATCGTCCGTGCGCTCCGGTGCACGCGTGCCGAGATCGCGCGTCCCGAACGCCTTGTTGTACACCACCTTGCCGTTGCGCGTGAGCAGCACCACGGCGCCGGGAATGCGTTGCTCCGTGATCAGGCGCTGCATCGTTGAATCGATGCGGGCGAGCCGTTCGGGCTCAAACCCGAAAGGTCGCGCGGCGCTTCCCGC
>JANNEV010000404.1:0-1881 GCA_031379145.1 Gemmatimonadaceae bacterium | reverse complement strand
CTTCAGCGCCTTCTCGTAGCTGTTGAGCAGGCGGATGGCTTCTGCCGGGCGCATCCGGTCAGTTTTGATGGCGGCATCGACTTGCGCTTTCATCAGGCGGTTTAGCTCCGCTTCGTCCCACTGCGTCATGGCGAGGACGCTGGCGATGGTGCTGCCTTCCAGCGTCTCTTCGATGTACCAGCCGCAGTCTTCGTCGGCGTCGAGGAAGACGTGCGCTTCGTTCACGCGGCCAAAGAGATTGTGCAGGTCGCCCATGATGTCCTGATACACGCCGATGAGGAAGAAGCCGATGAGGTAAGGTTCGCCGGGACGCAGCTTGTGCAGCGGGAGCGTGTCCTTCACGTCCTGCAGGTCGATGAACTTGCTCACCTTGCCGTCGCTGTCGCAGGTGATATCGACCAGCGTGCCCTGGCGCTCGGGATGTTCGTTGAGCCGGTGGATCGGCATCACGGGGAAGAGCTGGCCGAGCGCCCAGTGGTCGAGGAGCGATTGGAAGACGGAGAAGTTGCAGACGTACTGATCGGAGAGCGCGACTTCGAGTTGCTTCACTTCGTCGGGGACGTACTTCATCCCGTCGCAGAATTTCACGACCTTCTGCGCGATCTGCCAATAGACCGTCTCGATCTTCGCCTTGCTCTCGAGTTCGAGCAGGCCGAGGTCGAACATCGACTGCGCCGTTTCCTTGATTTGCTGCGCGTCGTGCAGCGACTCCATGCGGTTCTGCCCGGTGAGGCTGGTCAGGATTTCGAGGATGTCGGTGAGGATTTTCGGGTCGCTCTCGCGCGGCGCGACGGCGATGCGGGTCGCGTCCTTCTCGATCGAGCCAAAGGCTTCGACGATGAGCACGGAGTGATGCGCGACGATGGCGCGTCCGCTCTCACTCACGATCGCCGGATGCGCGACCTTCTCGGCGTCGCACACGTCCATCACGTTGTAGATGATGTCGCGGGCGTATTCGGCGAGGGAGTAGTTCACCGAGCTGTCGAAGGCCGTGCGCGAGCCGTCGTAGTCCACGCCGAGTCCGCCGCCCACGTCGAGGTAGCCGAGTTCGTGGCCCATCTTGGCGAGCTTGGCGTAAAAGCGGGCGGCTTCGCGCACCGCCCGCTTGATCGTGCCGATGTCCGGCACCTGCGAGCCGACGTGGAAATGCACGAGCTTCAGCGTGTGCGCGAGCCCTTCGCGCTTGAGCATCTCGCTCGCGGCCACGAGGTCTGCGGTGCTGAGGCCAAACTTCGCATTCTCCCCGCCGCTCAACGCCCACTTGCCCGCGCCTTTGGCCGCGAGCCGCACGCGGATACCGATCATCGGCTCGACGCCGACCTCTTTCGACACGCGCAGGATTTCCGTCAGCTCCTCGAGCTTCTCCACCACCATGATGACGCTCTTGCCAAGCTTGATGCCCATGAGCGCCATCTTGATAAACGTCACGTCCTTGTAGCCGTTGCAAATGATGAGGCTGCCGCGCTCCGGCTGCATCGCGAGCCCCGCGTAAAGCTCCGGCTTGCTGCCGACTTCCAGACCGAAGTTGAACGGCTTGCCCGCCTCGAGGATTTCCTCCACCACCTCGCGGAGCTGGTTCACCTTGATCGGGAACACGCCGCGATACTGGCCTTGGAAGTTGAACTCGGTGATGGAGTTACGGAACGCGGTGTTGATGGCCTCCACGCGGTGCCGGAGAATGTCCTGGAAACGGATCAGCAATGGAAACTGGAGCCCGCGCGAGTGCGCCTCCTCGATCACATCCTCGATCTCCACCGAGGCCCCCGCCTCGTGCAGGGGCCGCGCAATGACCTTCCCGTCCTCGTTGATGTCGAAATATTTCGCGCCCCAGCCTTCGATGCCGTAGAGGGTGCGCGCCGCCTGGATGGACCATTCGCGGCT
>JANNEV010000324.1:0-3390 GCA_031379145.1 Gemmatimonadaceae bacterium | reverse complement strand
CCTTGCTCATGTGAACCCAGCCGAGCATGGCATCGAGCTGTTCGACCGCCTGCTGTCGCACGCGATTGAGCTCGCTTATCGGCAGGAACAGCGCTGCTCCGAGTCCGCTGGCGTCCAGCGCCCCGAGGACGAACGCGGTCTCACCGAGACGCCCGAATTGATCGCGTAGCTGAGCCACATCGAGTGTGCGCTTGGTGGCCGGCGCCAACGGCGTCTCGCCACGGATCGTGACCTCGTCCTCACCGCACTGCCAAATGGTCTTGATCGGGCCGCCTGCGTGACCGAACACGCGTACGTTCACGGCTGTGCGACCAACGCGCTCTGGTACAACGACGTCGGCAAAACTCTGCTGGGCGGTGCGAAGTAACGTCGCGTCGCTGGAACGCACCACTCGCCATCCATCGGACGGACGAGCACGCATGCTCAATGCCTGGCGAAACTTGCCGTTACGGGCACTGATCGTGCGAACACCGGCTACGAGTCCGCCCACACTCGTGGCGAGCGCCGTTGGCGATTCAAACCCGATACCGTCGCCGATGGCGATGGCATGCGATACCTCGACGAGGATGTCGCTGCCGTCGCGTCCGACCACGACACCCAGGGGGAGTCCTCGGTTGTCAGGTTGGTCGCGTGTGATGTAGTCGCGCCCCTCCCTCCCGCCGTACATGCCACTGGTGTTGCCCCGGCTGAAAATCTGCACCAACGGCTCGACTTCATCGCGCGGCGGAGGCGTGTGCTGGCCGTCTGCCAGACGATCCAGCCAGGTCCGATACGCGTGTGTCACGGTGGCGACGTACTCGGGCTTCTTCTTTCGTCCTTCCACCTTGAGACATCCGACGCCGAGCGCGGCCAACTCCGCCAGATGCTCATGCGCGGCAAGATCCTTCGCCGAGATCAGGTAGCCGGTGTCCAGCGTCGCCTTGGTGCTTTCGTCGGTGAGCGTGTACTCCTTGCGACACGACTGCGCGCACGACCCGCGATTGGCGCTCCGCTCGGAGATCAAACCGGACATGAAACACTGACCGGAGTACGAGATGCACAGGGCACCATGCACGAACGTCTCGAGTCCGAGATTCGGCACTTGCGCGCGGATCTCGCTGATGTCGCTGAGCGTGTTCTCGCGTGCGAGCACGACCCGTTCTATTCCGAGAGCGTGCATGACACGCGCCCCTGAGGCGTCGTGCACCGTCATCTGGGTGGAGCCGTGAACCTCCAGCCCGGGGTAGACTCGCTGAATAAGGCGGACGACGCCGAGGTCCTGAACAATCGCGGCGTCGATCCCGCGATCCACGCATTCCCCGAGGTAATTCAGTGCGTCAGGGAGTTCCTGCGGCTTGATCAGAACATTGAACGTGAGGTAGACGCGAACGCCCCGGGCGTGTGCCAACGCGCACGCTTGCGCCAGTTCGTCGAGGGAGAGTTGAGCGCCCTCATCCCGCGCGTTGTACAGCGACGCGCCGAGATACACCGCGTCGGCTCCGTTCGCCACCGCGGCACGAACGGCATCGAGCGTGCCGGCGGGAGCCAGCAGTTCCGGGACTTTTGCTTGAGGCATTGTTGAAATCTAGCAACCCCCCGACCGAGGGAACGTCCCGCGCGGCCCGCGCCGTGCTCAGCGCTTCAGTTTCGCCACGATGCGCAGGGCCAGTGCGCCAACCAGGCAGGCAATCGCCGCCCAGCGGGCCCAGTTGGTTCCAGTGCGAAGCGCGAACGCGAACGCCATGATACCCGCGCCGATGAGCGCCAAGCGCAGCTGCATCATGGCGAAGTCGGGAGCCCGAGCGCCATCGCGTCAGCGTCGGGCACGTCAATCGTCATTCGCAACAGCGCGGTGGAGTACACCTTGCCCTGTGCGTCGGTCTTGAGCGAGAGCGTCCCGCCACCATCGAGGGCACCGTGCAGCAGAAAGTTGAACGCGCACAAGTTCGGCAGTTCGTAGCGAATGACGTCGCCATGAATCTGGCCGGCGAAATGCTGTGCCACTCGGTCTCTGGTGACGTAGGTCGCGAGGACCGGATACCACTCGGGGCGAAGCGCGATCAACCCGACGTTGGCCGTGTCTCCCTTGTCGCCGCTCCTTGCGTGGGCAATATCTAGCAACCGAACGCGCATCTGCATTACTCCAGGAAACGAACAGTGGTGGAGACCGCACGCTTGTCCAGCAGCGCGGGCCAATACGCGACAATCTCTTCAACCTTCGGCCGGCCTCCCGCAAATCCGGTCACGCTCGGCGGGCCGTTCAGCACCAGCGGCGCGATCTCCCGTGTGAACCGTTCGACGGCGGCTCGATCAGCGCCGCGGACCCCGATGCGCCACTGTATTTCCGGCGCCTCACGCCCGTCACCGGCGAGGGCGCCGTGGGTGGCGTTGGCTCCCACGAACTCGCTGACAATGTGGTCAAAGGTGAGGCCAAGATTGTCGAGTCGCTCGCGCAGCACGCGATCGGCCAGCTGCGCCTTCTCCATGGCATCCGGCCAGGCATACACCAGCGATCCGACGGCCTTGTACCCCGCGCGATACGCGATGGACACCTTGAGAAACGGAGTCGGATGCGTACCGGTGATGCCGTGCACGCGCACGCGATTCTCACCGGCATCCTGCACGCGAATGCTGGTGAAGTCTGCAACAACGTCGGGAGTGATATATGCGTGAGGATCGCCCATCTCGTACACCAGCTGTTCCGTCACGCTCTGCACGTTGATACGCCCACCCGTGTTCGGGTGTTTGGTGATGACGAAAGATCCGTCTGCCGACGCTTCCGCGATCGGGTAGCCGATGTTCGCGAGGTCCGGGATGGAACGCCATTCGTGCAGGCAATTGCCGCCCGAACTCTGCGCCCCGCATTCCAGGATGTGTCCGGCAACGATGCCGGCCGCCAGCGCATTCCAGTCATCCGCCTTCCAGCCGAACTCGTGCCGCAGCGGCGCCATCGTGAGCGCCGTATCGGTACTCCGTCCGATGATCACCACGTTCGCGCCACCGGCAAGCGCCTCGACGATCGGCGTCGAACCGATGTACGCATTGGCCGCCAGCACACGATCGCGAACCGTGGACAGCGGCTCACCGGTGTCCATGTTGGCGAGTGCGTGTCCGTCGGCAATCAGCGCATCGAGACGGTCAAGGACATCATCACCGGTTACCACGCCGATACGAATCTTGCCGCGCAGCCCTGCTTTCTGTGCGGCCGCGAGTACCGCCTCAGCACACGCTTCCGGATTCACCCCACCCGCGTTCGCGATCACTTTAACGCCGCGCTCGGCAACGGCTGGAAAGACGCTTTCCATCGCGCCGATGAAATCGCGCGCGTACCCCATGTTCGGGTCTCGTTCCCTCTGCTTCTGCAGAATGGACATGGTGACCTCGGCGAGATAGTCCAGCATCAGGTAGTCC
>JANNEV010000294.1:0-3736 GCA_031379145.1 Gemmatimonadaceae bacterium | reverse complement strand
TCGCCGGTCAGGCACTTGGAATGCATGCGCACGAGTGCGCCGTCGCTCTGCCGAACATCGCCGAACACGAGCGCGATGTGCTCACGCGCATCCACGTCGTTGCGGTATCCGACGATCTGCCATTCGCCAAAGTCGGTCGGGAGGCGCGCCTCCGCAACACGGTGCACCAGCCGCTCGGTCTGCAGGCGGTACGCCACCAGCTGCGCAATCGTGATGAACGTCAGGCCGTGCTGCGCCGCGAACACCTCCAGCTGCGGCCGACGAGCCGTGGTGCCATCCCGGTTGAGAATTTCGCAGATCACACCGGCCGGTCGCAGCCCGGCCAGTCGCGCCAAATCGATCGCGGCCTCCGTGTGTCCGACGCGCTGCAGCACGCCACCATCGCGTGCACGCAGCGGATGAATGTGCCCCGGGAAACGCAGATCGGCCCGCGTCGCGGCCGGATCCACCGCCACCCGAATCGTGGTCGCACGATCGCTGGCGCTGATGCCGGTAGAAACGCCGAACTTGGCGGCCGCATCGATGCTGACCGTGAACGCGGTCTGCATGGACTCGGTGTTCTGTTCAACCTGCGGGGCGAGCTCCAGATGATCCGCCCATGCATTGGTCACCGCGAGACAGATCATGCCTTTGGCTTCCAGCATGAAATTGACCATATCCGGCGTGACCCGTTCGGCCGCACACACAAGATCACCTTCGTTTTCGCGGTCTTCGTCATCGGCAACGATCACGAACTTGCCTGCGGCGATATCCGCCAGTGCCTGTTGCACTGTTCCAAAAGTCATCGTGGGTTCCTCAGTCTTGTGAGACATGTCAGTCGGTCCCCAGAACGGCCAGAGCCGGCTCGCTACCAAGCCCCGACGTCGACGGAAGGTGAGGCGACAGGAGTCGCGCGACATGTTTCGCGAGTACGTCCGCTTCGACGTGCACCACATCCCCAACCACCAATCCGTCCAGGGTCGTATGCCGTCTGGTGTAGTCGATGATGGACAACTGAATGCCGTCGGGCTGCAGCGCGTTGACCGTAAGGCTGACCCCGTCGATCGTCACCGATCCGTGCGTGACCATGAGCAACTGCAGGGCGTTGGGCAGCGCGAGGTCCACGAGCCACGCGTCGAGACGCGAGGCAGTTCGCCGCACGGTCGCCAGGCCGTCCACGTGCCCGAGCACGAGATGTCCGCCGAGGCGGTCACCGAGGCGCATCGCGCGTTCGAGGTTAACGCGTCGGCCAGCCGCCCACCGCGCGACCGCGGTGCGATCCAGCGTCGTGACCACGGCGGCTACGGTGAACCAGCCACCTCCGTCTGCTTCCAGGCCATGATCACGCACGGTGAGGCAGGCACCGTTCACTGCAATGCTCTCGCCGCTGACGAGATCACGATAGCCGCACCGAATGCGCATCTCGCGCCCGGCCGCCGTATCGGCGACCTGCACGATGGTTCCGACGTCGTCGACCAACCCCGTGAACATCGTTCCGTCAGTCCCCAGACATCGAAAAAGTGGTCATGAAATCAGCGCCGCACTCCTCACGCGCGATCACGCGCAGTCGGGGTGCAGTGTCGGCCTGCTGGCCGGGCAGCGCGGCAAACGCCCGCAACGCATCCCGTCCCAGAATCACCGGACAGTGGAAGGTAATCAGGCGGTGCACCAATCCGGATGCGACGAAGGCGGTGGCGAGTTCCGCCCCTCCCTCGACCAACAGGTGCCGGACGTCGCGCCGGTGCAGCTGCTCGAGCGCGTCGCCGAGCGAAGACGCAACCAGGATTTCCACCCCCGCCTCACGCAGCCGTTGCTCCGCAGACGTTGCAGAACCATCGGTGACCGCAAGCACCGGTACCGCTGCCGCAGAGCGGACGAGCGCGCTGCGCAACGGCAATCGCGCATGCCGGTCAAACACCACACGCATGGGCGCGACGCGCGCCGACACGCCCTCTCGAACCGTGAGCATCGGGTCATCAGCGAGCACCGTGCCGAGGCCAACCGCGACCGCGTCAGACTGCGCTCGCAGGGCATGGACCGCCCGCTTCGCGCTCGCGCCGGTGAGCCAACCGACACGCGAGGAACCGACGAGGCAACCGTCGATGGAGAGCGCCAGTTTGAGAGTCACGAAGGGACGTGTGGCCCCGCGTGCCGCGAAGAGAAACGGGGCGTTCAGTTCCTCCGCCTCGGCCTGCAACACCCCACCGTGTACCTGAATACCCGCGTCATGTAGCCACGATGCGCCGCCCGCAGCAAGCGGATTCGGATCGGCAGCCGCGAACACGACACGGCGGATGCCCGCAGCCAGAAGCGCGCCGGTGCACGGGGGGGTCTTGCCGTGATGCGCGCACGGCTCGAGGGTTACATACATGGTGGCGCCGGCCGCAGCGGCGCCAGCGGCCGACAGTGCGACGACCTCCGCGTGCGGTGCGCCGAACCTGGCATGCCAGCCTTGGCCCACCACCTGACCGTCACGCACGACTACCGCACCCACCATCGGGTTCGGCGACGTGTGTCCGGCGCCGCGAGTAGCCAGCGCCAGTGCCTGACGCATGAAGTCCTCGTCGATCACGGCGTCCGCTGCCACCGATGCACTCAGAAGCGTGTGGTGAGACCGATCGAGCCGAATCGGTATCCTTCGTTGGCGCGACGGCCGTCGAAGCTGTTGAGCGTTGAACGCGTCGCGCCGGCGCTGCTCCAGCCGTACTCGGCCACAAGGCGCGTTACCAACAGGCTGAGCGAGAGGTTCACGAACGCCGTGTTCCGCGTCACTTTCTCTGCCAGCAACGGCAGTGAAACGGTGGCGCGCTGCGCGACGCCGAGCACCGGCTCGTTGACCACGGCGGTGATACCCGCGCGTGACTCGATCTCGTCACGCCCCACACCCGCAGCAAAGCCCAACAGCGCCAGTCGCTTGCTCGCCACCACGCGAATCGCATTCGATTTCACCGACGTCCCAGCGACGCGAAGCGTATCGTTGGACGTCGCATAGCCGAAGTCGACCGTGGGAAGCTTTCGCGTCATGTAGCTCACGCTGACGCCGGGAAAGAGCGCGGACTCCTGCAGCGCGCCGACACGCACCCCGTACGACACCGCGACGCCAGCGGAACCCTTGGGCTTCACCTCCACTTCGCCGCCCGACACGCTGGGCAGCACGGTCGCGCCCACCAGCAGGTCGACTCCTCCAATATTCGTCAGACCGAACGGGATTCCACTGGTGAGTCCGATGGCGGCATCAACCGCCGGCAGCGGAAGTACAGTGCGCACCGCGCCAAAATTACTGGCGACTGCGGGGCCCGAGAGGTTGAGCGGCACGGCATTCTTCGGCAGGTAGGCATCGACACCAATCACCCGCACGGACAGCGCGCGGTGGCCAAAGCCGCCCATCGTTCCTCCTTCGCCCGGCACCGGGTTTCCTCCGGACACCGCAACGCCGACCTGCGGCACGAGAAACCGAAACAGATCGCCCGCCTTGCGGCAGACGTCAGCCGCGCCGCCGAGATTGGCCGGAGTCACCTGACAACCCGACTGCGCCGTGGCCCGAACTGGCTGCCCCGCGAGCAGGCCGAACAGCAGCACACTCATTGCCCCGCCTTGGAGCAGGCGCATCAGAGCACCTGGCCATCGAAGCGAACCACACCGGTCCCCGGCACCACGCATCCCAGGTCCCACGAGTCTATGCCGCACTCGTTCGCGCGGCTCACGACGCTCCCGGCAAACTCCGCAGCGACAATGACCACCATGCCGACTCCCATGT
>JANNEV010000244.1:0-1841 GCA_031379145.1 Gemmatimonadaceae bacterium | reverse complement strand
GGTCACCGTCACGCCGCCGACGGCGACCGTGTTCTGGGGCATGACCCAGCAGTTCACCAGCGCCGTGATCGTGGACGGTAACCTGGCCACCACTGTGACGTGGCGAACCAGCAATCCCGCGGTGGCCACCGTCAATGCGTCCGGCCTGGTGACCACCACGGGCGTCGGTAGCGCGACCATCACCGCCGTCTCCACCGTGGATTCCGTGCGGCGCGCCAGCGCCACCCTGACCTCCAACGCGCGCCCCACCACCGTGGGAATCGTGCAGCGCAACGTCGCCCTGAATCCAGGTGCAACTGCTCTGCTCACCGCCACGGTCGCCGCAAACCCGGATGTCGCCTCCGGTGTCGTGTGGTCATCGTCCAACAGCAGTGTCGCCTCGATCAGCAGCACCGGTGCGTTGTCAGCCGGCGCGCTGGGTACAACGCTCATCACCGCCACGGCCGTTGGCGACCCCACCAAGCGCGATACGCTGACGATCTCGGTGTTGCCGGTGTTGGCGACTACGTGGACACCCGGCCGGCTCAGTGGCCCGCTCTTCGAGGACATTCTCTCCATCGTCAGCCTGAGTTCCTCCAGCGCGTACGCGGTGAATTTCGTTGGCGACGTGTACGCCTGGAACGGTACGTCCTGGAGCGCTGCCGTCCGTGGCGCCACGTACTCGACCCAGTTCCTCGCCGTTCACGGCACGACCGCGAACAACCTCATCGCGGTCGGCACCAACGGCGCCATTGTACGATTCGATGGTCAGCAATGGTCAGCCATGTCGTCCGGCACCAACCGTGCACTCAATAGTGTGTTTGTCGACCCCACCGGTGGCGCCGTGGCCGTGGGTGCCAGCGGAACGGCGCTCCGTCTCGTGGCCGGCGCATGGACGGCCAGCGCGACTGGCACAACCGAGTCGCTGAATGGTGTGTGGTCGTCCAGCGGCACCACGTTTGCCGTAGGCACGACGGGCACGGTGTTGCGGCACAACGGCACCGCGTGGTCGGCCGTGAGTGTCCCAACCAGCGAGACGCTCAATGCGATCAGCGGCACGAGCCCGACGGATCTGGTGGCCGTCGGCTCGTTGGGCACCGTACTCCGGTACAACGGAACCGACTGGTCGCTTGTCGCCAGTAACGGCAACGGCGGCGACATGTGGGCCGTGCAAGTGACCTCGGCCAACGGCGGACGAAGCTACATCGCCGGCGACGATGGTTTGCTGCAGCTCGATGGCACCGCAGTCACGCGCACGCAGACGCCATACACGCCACGGATGTTCGGGGTGAGCGTCGATCCATCCGGAACGCTCTGGACCGGCGGGCAACGCGGCGTGGTGTTGCGCAACAGCACGAATTCTGCCGCCACGTGGCAGACACTGAACATCGCCCCCGATCTGCTCGACGTGTGGAGCACGGGCGCGAGCAACGCGTGGACGGTAGGTGAGTTCGGCTTCGCCTATCGCTGGAATGGCAGCAGTTGGTTGCGTGACACCACCCCAACCGTCGCTGCACTCAACAGCGTGTGGGCACCCAACGCGAGTGAGGCCTTTGCCGGCGGCGACGACGGAACGATGCTGCGGTGGTCCGCCGGGGCATGGCGCGCCATGGCGTTCCCCACCTCGGCGAATGTCCTGGCCGTGTGGGGCTCAAGTGGAGCGAACGTCTACGCCACCACGGATGCGGGGCAGGTGTTGCGCTACAACGGAACCAGCTGGAGCATTGTCGCCAGCAGCCCCAACGCGCTGACGTCCATTTTCGGAGCGTCACCGACGGACATCTACGCAGGCGGCGAAGGCGGTGTGATGCTGCGCTTCGATGGCGTCGCATGGTCGTCGTTTCCCGCCACCCCGAACGGCA
>JANNEV010000239.1:0-3763 GCA_031379145.1 Gemmatimonadaceae bacterium | reverse complement strand
GGCGCCGCGTGCGGTGCCCGGTGGCTTACTGGGTGCCGACTACACCATCGCCGGCGGACGCTATCGTTTTGCGAAAATCTATGGCGGGTTGAATTGGAACCCGGCGTTGCGTGCACCGCTCACCGAGCCTGGCGTGACGGTAAACGTGGGCGACTATCTGCTGGCCGTGCGCGGCATCAACCTGCCTGCGTCAACCAATCTGTTCAGCCTCTTCGAAAACACGGCCGGGAAACAGATCGAGATCACTGTCGGGCCGAATGCGGACGGCACCGGATCGCGCACGGTGCAGGTGGTTCCCGTCGCCAATGAAGGTGCGCTGCGAAATCGCGCGTGGGTGGAAGGGAATCTGCGCAAGGTCGATTCTCTCTCAGGCGGGCGTGTGGCGTATGTATACGTGCCCAACACTGGCCAGCCGGGTTACGAATACTTCAAGCGCTATTTTTATCCGCAGGCACAGAAGGATGGCATCGTCGTGGACGAACGCTTCAACGGCGGTGGGCAGATGGCCGACTACTACATCGATATCCTGCGTCGTCCGTTCACGAGCTACTGGGCGATGCGCTACGGCGATGATCTGCGCACTCCGACGGCGTCCATTCAAGGTCCGAAGGCGCTTATTGTCGACGAGATGGCGGGATCGGGTGGTGACCTGCTGCCCTGGATGTGGCGCAAGTCCAACCTCGGCCCAATCGTCGGCAAACGTACCTGGGGCGGACTCGTTGGTGTACTCGGCTTCCCGACGTTGATGGACGGCGGCAACATCACCGCACCCAACCTCGCCATCTGGACGACCGATGGCGGTTGGGTGGTGGAGAACGAAGGTGTGCCGCCGGATGTCGACGTCGAGCAGACTCCGGCCGATGTCATCGCTGGTCGTGATCCACAGCTCGAGAAGGCGGTGGAGCTCGTGCTGGCCGACCTGAAGAAGAACCCTCCCACGAAGGCGGTGCGACCGCCGTTCCCCGATCGTACCTGGAAGAAGTAGTCGTCGCGGAAGCCGTGCAACTGCCTGCCAGTGTCTCACCGCACCACAATACCATCGCCGACGTTCGCAGGGCTTCTGCATCTGCCAAGGTACCTTCCAGCATGTCTTCTGACGTGGTGGTAGTGCGGCGCACATTGATGTCGCGCCAGTTCAGGCTGCGATTGGCCGGTACCTTGCAAACGCCACGTTAAGAAGTCCAGACCTGCCTGGCAGCGGGTCACGTGGAACGCTGATATTCCTTCGGAGGTTATGTCGAAGGTTGATGATTGAGATCGCAACCGCTAAATGGAGACACCTGTGAAGCGCACAAGGTTGGTCGGAATGCTCGCGACCGCGTGCGCACTGCCGGTGCTGGCCATCGCCGGATGCGCCACCATGAGCGAGCCCGTCTCGCCACCGGTCACGAACACAGCGGATACCGAGTTTGACCAGGGCTCCGGAATCGCAGCGCGCGAGCTTAGTGCTGTCCAAGTGCAAAACGTCGCCTTGCTGGCCAGAGTGTGGGGTTTCGCGAAGTATCATCATCCGAAATTGACGGTCCCTGGCGCCAATTGGGACTACGAGCTCTTCCGCGTACTCCCAGTGGTGCTCGCCGCGCCCGACCGTGCGACAGCATCGTCGGCGATGGTCACGTGGCTCGATCGGCAGGGCGCCATTCCCGACTGCAATCCGTGTGCGGCGGTGCCCAGCGGCACGCAGATACCAACGGACAACGCGTGGATTCAGGATGTCGCCACCGTTGGCGCCACGTTGAGCGACCGGCTCCAGTCCATGCATCGCAACCGTCGCATCCTGTCGGCGCAGCGGCACGTCTCGTTTGTGCCCAATGTCGGGAATCCTGACTTCTCCTCGGAGTCGCGATATGCAACCATGCCCTCGCCCGACGCCGGTTACCGGCTGCTCGCACTCTTTCGGCTCTGGAACATCATCACGTACTGGTTCCCATACCGGGACATCATGAATGAGGACTGGAACAGCGTCCTTCTTGAGTTCATCCCGGTGATGATGCAAACACCACACGGGGATGCCTATCGCCTCGCGCTCATCCGGCTGATCGCCCGCGTGCACGATACCCACGCGAACATCTGGAGTGACCTGCGCGTCCAGCCCCCGACAGGGTCGTCCGAAGCACCGCTCATCCTGCGCTTCGTCGAGAACAACAAGCTCGTCGTCTCCGGATACACGCACGCCACGCTTGGGCCAGCGACTGGATTGCAAATGGGCGACGAGATTCGGAGCATCGGCGGCGTCACGGTCGAAGCGCTTGTCGACTCGCTGCGTCCGTACTACCCGGCGTCGAATGAGCCCACGCGGCTTCGCGACATGGCGCTCAGCCTGACGCGCGGTACGGGGCCGGTGGTGCTCGCCGGAGGCCGATCTTCGGGAGCGTTCACGACGACGGTGAACCGTGCGCCCATCACGTCGCTCGACCGGTCACGCGCGTTTGTCCATGACCTGGAAGGACCAGCCTTCCGCATGCTGACCGACAGCGTCGCGTACCTCAAGATCTCGTCGGCGGTCGGCGCCAACGCGGCCAGTTACTTCGAGCAGGCACAACGCGCGAGAGTGTTCGTTATCGACATTCGCAACTACCCGAGCGATTTCGTGGTGTTCGCAATCGGAGGGTACCTGGTGTCGGGCGCGACGCCCTTCGCCCGCTTCACCACAGGCGATGCGACCAACCCTGGCGCCTTTCGCTTTGGCGCATTCGCCTCGCATACGCCACGCACACCACGCTTCGCTGGGTCGGTGGTGATTCTGGTGGACGAAACGACACAAAGCTCGGCGGAGTACCATGCGATGGGGTTCCGCGTCGCACCAGGAGCGATCGTGGTTGGCAGTACCACTGCCGGCGCGGACGGAAACGTGTCACGCGTTCCCCTGCCCGGGAACGTGGAAGGCATGATCACCGGCATCGGCGTGTTCTACCCCAACGGCGAACCCACACAGCGCATCGGCATCGTGCCCGATCTGGTCGTGCGCCCCACAGTCGCGGGCATCCGTGCCCAAAGGGACGAAGTCCTGGAAGCCGGCGTGAGCCGAGCGCTGGGTCGGGAGTTCCGGCTTCCGTAGGACGCGTAGTGTGACCTCTGTGGACCCCGCCTACTTGCTCCAGGGCGGCACCACCTTGTTGCTGCGCGCATAGGCGATCGCCTGTCCGAGATGTTCGTGCAAGTGCGTAACGGTGAGCGTCATGGCGCGCGCCCGCGGCCAGTCTTGCCCGAAGAACTTGATGACCTCACCTGCATTCGCATCGGTCGTCAGTGCCATGCCCTGATGCAGGTTCCGGTACGACGCTTCCAACTCGGCGACGATCTGGTCCTTGGACAGTTTTCGTTTTTCGAACGCGCTCACGGTCTTCATGTCGGCGGTGATTCCACTCGCCTCCGGTGCGGCCTTCCCCATCGCAATCGGAATGAAGTAGTTGTCGCTGGCGACATGCAGAAACACCTCACCAATGGTGCGCGTCCCCTCGCTTGGCTTCCAATTGTAGGCCGATTCAGGGATGGCCTTCGCCAGGTCGATCATCTTCTTTTGTGCGTCGTTCACGTCGCGATGCATTTCTGCCATCCAGCCCTGGGCCGAGAGCGGCGCGGCAATGGATAGCAGCAGGGCGAGTCCGAGCAGACGAGTTTTCATGGGACGAGTTGGAGAGAGGGGGAAATCCGAGGGGCGCTCTACTGCATGGAGTGAAGACCGACCTTGTTGCCCTCCGAGTCAACGAAGTGTGCGAAGAAGCCAAAGTCGTTGCCGGGTGGAAGGGTCGTGGCTGAGTCT
>JANNEV010000237.1:0-5551 GCA_031379145.1 Gemmatimonadaceae bacterium | reverse complement strand
TGCGCCGACGGCGCCGGCGTTGCGGGCGCCCGCGTTGCGGAGTCTGGGGCCATCTCGGGCCGCGACTCCGATTCCGTTGTTCCCGTCACCCGATCCTCCAAGGCGATGCAAACCCACAGCGCGCGGTGCGCGCCTCCGTCTCGGAAATGTAGTCCGACGCCGCAGAATATCGACGCCGTGTGCTGCGGACCATCGCGCTGATCGCTGCTGTTGCGTCGCCGTCAGGGCAGGGTATCGACTCGCCAGACATGTGGGGCATATCCCCTGGCCACCGCCGCGCTCATCGCGTCCTGTTCGAAGACCCGGCAGTCCAGGAGCGCGACCTGTCGCATGGCCAAGCGAGCAGCGATGGCGCGCCACGCGTTGTGTTGCGACGAGAGATCGTGCTGGATTGGACGGTCATCCGCGCAGCGGAAAAACGCGATGAACGATTCCAGCCCGGCAAGTTCCAGCACGTGAGTGACGTCGCGTCGATCGCTGTCTGCGCGGAGCACGACACGGTCGCTCTGCGCGGCGCGTGCCAGAATCCACTCGGACGCCCCACGACACAACGGCACGCCCTGCGTAACGAGTGCGCGGAATCGACGATGCGCGCGCAAGGTCGCGAGCTCACGCGCGGTGTCATCGCACGTCGCGACGAGCGCGGCGGCGGCCACGGCCTCGCCCAGACTCCGTCCATGCAGCAGCGAGACGGCGTTCGCCTCGGACAACGCCGTGATCTCCGCAGAGACGCCTTCGGCCAGCGCAGCGGCGCGAATCGATTGCGTGTCCGCCACCAAGCCGTCGAACGCCACAATCACGGCACGCTGCACCATGCTCACGTCGCGATTCCGGTCAACGCCTCAGCGGGTCGCGGCGCGGTATGAAGCGTCCAGCAACTCCACGGGATGCACTACGCGCGTGCGGGAGCCGCTGCGAAGCAGACCCGCGCCGATCTGCATCATGCACCCCGGGTTCCCGGTGGCGAGATACTCCGCACCGGTGGTCGCGATACACGCGAGCTTGGGGGCCAGCACCGCGTCCGACGTCTCTGGTTCCACCAGATTGTAGATGCCAGCGCTGCCGCAGCATTGGTCGGCGTCGTCAAGGGGAACGAGCTCCAGATCGGGAATAGATTGCAGCACCGTGATGGGCTGCTTCACCACGCGCTGCGCGTGCATCTGGTGACAGGGCGGGTCGTGCGCGACACGCAGCGCCAAGGGCGCACCCGTCTTCGGCCCGGCGTCGGCAAGGAGCTCGCTGACGTCGCGCGTGCGCACGCTGACGCGGGCCGCGCGCGGACCCCACTCAGGGTCGTCGTGCAGCAGATGCGCGTACTGTTTGATCATCGCGCCACATCCGGCGGAGTTCACGGCGATTCGCGCGTCCGCCGCTGCTTCGAACGCCGCGATGTTCAGGCGCGCCAAGGCGCGCGCGCCCTCGAGATCGCCCGCGTGCGCGTGCAGCGCGCCGCAGCAATGCTGCTGTGACACCGGGGCGAGCGCGTACCCGTTTGCCTCGAGTACGCGCGCCGTGGCGGCGTTCACATGGCCAAACAGCCCGTCCATGACGCAGCCGTCCAGCAGCGCGACCGAGCCTCGAGTGGGCATTGAGTCGCTCATGACGCGTGTGAGCGGTCCAGCAACTCGCGCCGAGCGCGCCGAGCGTGCTGGTGCAAAACGCGGAGATGGCGCCGTGGACGCGAGCATGGCGAACGGAAACGCCAGTCGAGGCGGCAATACCCGTGCGAGAACGCGTGGCAGGCCGGTGGCGCGCAGAACGCGTGCGCCCAGCAACACGAGGCGGAGCGATCCGCGATGAGCAAAAATTGCCAGTACCAGTCGCGCAATCGCCGGCGTTCCGCGCACCGGCGCCATGGTAGCCCGCGTCGCCTCAAGCAAGTCGCCGTACGGCACGCCGGATGGGCATGCAGTCTCGCAAGCGCGACAGCCGAGGCAACGGTCCATATGCCGGCCAACATCGGCGTCGTCGAGCGCCAGATCGCCGTCGAGGAGGCGCCGCATGAGCACCAACCGCCCTCGCGGACTGTCATTCTCGTCTTCGAGGTTTACATAGGTGGGGCAGGCCTGCAGGCAGAAGCCGCAGTGCACGCAGGCGTCGAGGCCGGCGGAGGCCTGAGCGAGCGGCGTGCCCGGAAGTGCGCAGGCAGCACGAGGCCCGCTCATGCGATGCCCTGGCCAAGAATGTCGCCGTTGAGAATGCGTCGTGGGTCGAACGTCTCTCGCAGGCGCTGCGACAGCGCATCGGACGCGGTCGCCGGCAGCGCGCGCCAGCCGAGGTCGGGGAGCCGTTCACCGATTACACGATGGGTGGTTTCTCGAAGTGCGGCAACGAGTGCAGCGATGTGCTGGTGCTGGTGCTGCTGCAGCTGCTGGTGCGCGAGCGCATGGTCGCGCGGGATCGCAACCCGGATCACCCCGCGATGGGGCGTCACTCGCAACATCGAAGTCGAGAGTTGCTCTGTGTCCAATGCGCGCCGCACGCTGCCGAGGGTCACTGCACTCTCTGATGGCGAAGCACTGATGCGCAGGATGCTTGCATCCGCGTCGGCCTCGCGGAGCGCGCGCCACACCGCGGGCGACACGTCTGCGACCGGATGTAACGTGGCGAGCGTGTGACGTTGTGCGGCAACGGCAGATGCGTTTCCGGTGGCGCGTGCGAGTAGCACCCACGTATTTCCTGCGCCGACGCCAACGGCGCTGGCCAGTGCCGGATTGAGCAACTCCATGGCCTGCAGCGTCAGGGCGCGGAGTCCGAGCCGTTCCACGAGAGCGAGCAGCGGTGCGGCATCTTCGTCGCTGAGCGCAAAGGAGAGGTCGGCCGCGGGACGCGCATGCAGTCGAATGCTGACTTCGGTGATCACGCCAAGTGTGCCGCAGGCTCCGATGGCCAGGCGCACGAGGTCGAAGCCAGCGACATTCTTGACCACGCGTCCACCCACGGCGATGCGCGCGCCGGTGCCCGTGATGGATCGCAGGCCGAGTACCAGATCCCGCACCGTACCGCTGCCGAGGGCGAGTGGACCAGAGGACCCGGTGGCCACCGTGGCTCCGATGGTGCCTGCTGACTCGCCCATCGGATCGAGCGCGAGCCATTGGCCGTATTCGGCCGTCGCGGCGGCGATATCGTTGAGCGTGGTGCCGGCCTGAACGGTGATGACCAGATCCGAGGGCACATACTCCACGACGCCCGCGAGTCGGGACACGGAGAGTCTTTTCGCGGCAGAAACGTGGCGGCCGGCGTCGAGCCATGTTCCGCCGCCGACGATGCGCAGCGGCGTGCCTGTCTCGTGCGAAGCCGCGATGATGTCCGCAACCTCATCAGCGTGATCGCCCGTCTCCGTGTGCAACGTCGTAGTGTCGCTGGCAGACGCGGCTCGCGAATGCGGCGTGCTCATGGGTGTGTTCATGTGCGTGCTCCGGGTAACGCGTGCCACTCACGGCAGCTGTGCACCGGAATGACCTTGCCGGGATTCGCGCGTCGCTCGGGATCGAACACGTCGCGTACGGCGCACATGAGCGCCAGCGACGCCGCGTCAAACAACCGCGTCATGTACGGAAGCTTGTCCAGCCCCACGCCGTGTTCACCCGTGATCGTGCCGCCAGCGTCGATGCATGCCATCATGATCTCCGACATTGCCGAGTGGACGCGAGCCGACTCATCGGCATTGGAGGCATCGTACGGGATGTTGGGGTGCAGATTGCCGTCTCCGGCGTGGAACACATTGCAGACTCTTACGCCGTGGCGCTCGGCGATTTCACCGATGGTCGCGAGAATCTCCGGCAGCTTCGTACGGGGAACGACCGCATCCTGCACTACCAGCGACGGCGCGATGCGGCCCATGGCGCCAAACGCCTTCTTGCGCCCCTGCCAGAGGCGTAAGCGCTCCTCGTCCGTGGCTGCAATGCGCACGTCGCGTGCTCCGCTCACGCGACAACAGGCGTCAATCTGCTGCACGTCGTCGTCCAATCCATCGGCCAGGCCATCGACCTCGCACAGCAAGATCGCGGCGGCATCCACCGGATAGCCAGCGGCGTAAATCGAGGCTTCAACGGCGCGAATGGTCGCGTTGTCCATCATTTCCAGCGCCGCAGGGACAATGCCGGTGGCAACAATGCGCGATACCGCTCGCGCTGCCGCGTCGATGCTGGAGAAGTCGGCGAGAATGGTGCGAACGGCCTCGGGAAGCGGAATGAGCCTGATCCACACACCGGTGGCCACGCCAAAGCAGCCCTCTGAGCCGACGAAGAGACCAAGCAGGTCGTAGCCGTCAGTTTCTCCGTACGGATCGCCCAGGCGCATCGTCTCGCCGCTCGGGAGCACCACGTCGACGGCGACGACGTGATTGAGCGTCACACCATACTTGAGGCAATGCGGCCCCCCGGCGTTCTCGGCGACGTTGCCGCCGATTGTGCACACCGTCTGACTGGATGGATCGGGGGCGTACTGCAAGCCGAACGGCGCCACGGCGCGAGAGAGTTTGGCGTTTACGACGCCGGGTTCTACATGGGCCACCCGATTGACCGCGTCGATTTCGATGATGCGCGTGAGCCGATTGAGCCCGAGCACCACGATCCCGTCGGCGAGCGATCCACCCGAGAGTCCGGTTCCGGCACCGCGCGGAACGAAGGCCACGTTCGCGGAGGCGAGAAGGCGCACGACCCGAACCACTTCGTCGCGAGACCCCGGAAAGACGGCCAGCGACGGCTGTGCGCGATAGCCGGGCAAGCCATCAGCGTCGAACGGGACGAGCTCCGCCGTGCGTCGCTTCACCCACCGTGCGCCGACAATCGCTTCGAGCGAGGCGACCAGCGCAGCCGGGAGTGCGGTCATGATCGGAGACCGGGTAGACTCGCGCGCCCGGTTGCAGTGTCCGCCCGGTACGACGGGTGCCGACCGATGCGGCGCGTCGTTGGTGGTTCAGGAAGTGCGCGCAAACCGGTTGTAGACGGTCCCGATCGTGCGGCCCAGTGCATAGCCGACGACGAACGCGTAGACGAACCCGATGAATGCGCCTCCGACCGTGACGGAGTAGCCGGGAAAGAACACGGACAGCAGGCTCAGGTGCTCACCCACATTCTGTCCGCCGCGCACCACAAGCAGCATGGTGGCCGCGAAGAGCGCCAGAGCGAAGAGCAGGCCGGTCGCGACCCCCCATGCTCTGGCGTGGAGGCGCGCAATGCCGACGAGCGCTTCTTTTGGCAAGTGGTCGGTGGCTCGCATCATCGGATGGTTGGGAGCGGACATGATGGTGCGGCCTCAGATATGGTCGAGAAAAACGCGGGAGGATGCCATGTCGTCGCGAACACGCATGAGCATCAACCAGACGGCGAGCGCGAAGTTGCGCGCAAACGCGAGGAACCATCCCCAGCAGAACCCTGTGACGAACCCCCAGAATGCGCCGGTTAGCGCACCCATGAGCGAACGGGAGTAGCCATAGAAAAAGCGGTCCAGCAGGTGAATGGGAAAGGTCTCGGTCGGATCCAGCACGGCCGATAGCCCGGTGATTGCAAGGATGACCACGGCGAGTGTCACACCCAGCGCCATCCCC
>JANNEV010000190.1:0-1608 GCA_031379145.1 Gemmatimonadaceae bacterium | reverse complement strand
CAGGAAATCGTGCGCGTGCTCAACAGCGCAGAGGTGAAAGAACGGTTTTTCAACGCCGGATCGGTGCGCGGATGGTGTGGGGCTGCAGGGTTCTGGCAGCCGAAGTTGGTGGTACGCGGAAACCGAAAGCCGGCAGCGGGCCGTTGCGTCAGTGACCCATCGGCGAGGAGCCAGCGTGTGTGGTGGGCCGCTTTACAGCAGGTCGCTTCTTGAGCCTGGTCTGCCGGAGTTTGCAAGCACTGAGGCGAGTTCGGCATAGGTTCGCACCTTCAATTTGTACCTGATGCTGCGCAGCTGGTGGTCGACTGTCGAGAACGACTTGTTCAAGCGGTCGGCGATCAGTTTGTACGGCAAGCCGGAGGCAGCCAGCCAGGCAACCTTGAGCTCGGCCGGCGTGAGCGAGACCAGGCCACGGCCTTCCTCGAGCGCGGCGGGGCCGCCCGTGCCCGACTCCACGCGGCTGGCAGCCGCCCTCATGGCCGCCAGTTCGTGCGACGCCAGCAGGATCGGACCGAGAACGTCACCCACCACAGACTCATAGCGCTCGTGCAGGGCCGAGCTGTTGGGAATCGGGCGGCCGACCCAATCGGCGCAGATCAATCCGATCGAGCGACCCCGATAGCCCACGGGTGCGGCCATTTTGGAGGTGGTCCCTGCAGTCACCAGCATGTCGTGAAGCCTGCCGTCAAAGCGGCCGTCCGCAGCGACATCCCTGAAGACAATCGGACGGTCCGACTTCCACATCAGCTGCATCGCATCTGCAGTGTTGTTGACGTGGGCGCCGGCATACGTCGGCACCTCGGCTTCAGGGTCGCGGGACTCCGCGAAGCCCGGCAGGTACATCGCGTTGCCGGACGCACCGAGGCCCGTGTCCACGCGCGAGCAGCCCAGGTCGCCGCGAATCCAGTCCACGGCGATGGCCGAGCAGCGCCTGGAGTCGTCCACGAACAGCAACATGTGAGCAGCCAGTTCACGGGCCGGGCGCCACCGGATGCGACCGGCAGAGCCAAAGAGATCGTCGCGCAGGCGAACCTGCGTGGACTGGACCACCTCAAGGTACGTCGGAAACGCGGGCTGGCCAAGCGAGGGTTGACTGGAGCTCATCGGGCAAGTGTGCATAGCGGCGGCTCGCTAGACGTAGCGGGATTTCCCTACGCGACTTTTCGCAATGTTCAGACGCGTCCGATTCCGGGAGCATCACTCCCCATGCAGTATCCCGTCCACCTTGAAAGGTCTTCCGCGTGATCCAAAACGACTTCTACTCGCCGGCGCATCAGGGAACCTATGCGCTGCGCGACATCGGGGACCTGGTGCTGGAAGAAGGCGAAGTCCTGCGAGGCTGCAAGCTGGCGTACCGGACACACGGCAAGCTGAACGCCGCACGCGACAACGCCGTGCTGGTGACAACCTGGTTCTCGGGTAGCGGCAAGGTGATGGAGGACGTCTACGTCGGCCCAGGCCGCGCGCTCGACCCGGCGAAGTACTTTATTGTCATCGTCGATCAGATCGGAAGCGGGTTGTCGAGCTCACCGCACAACACGCCCGGCGCCCAGTCGATGGCGTACTTCCCCAAGGTGCGCATCGGCGATGACGTGAACGCGCAGCAGC
>JANNEV010000149.1:0-23845 GCA_031379145.1 Gemmatimonadaceae bacterium | reverse complement strand
CAACGGGGATCCCTGTCGGAATCGTCCGTAGTTGTAGTACGCCGCGCACGCGCCTTCGCTGGAGACCATGGGCGCGCCGAGTGGACGCTCCGGTGTGCAGCGCACACCGAAGGACGGACAATCGAACGGCTTGAGCTGTCCACGCAGGACTTCGCCCGCGTGACAATCGGCCGATTCGGTGGCGACGACATCGCGCAGATCGAACTTCACTTCAGCGTCCCATGCCGCGTATTCCGGACGAATGCCCAGGCCACTGCCCGGAATCATGCCGATGCCGCGCCACTGCCGATCCTTGAGCTCGAACACGCGCGACACGGTGTCGCGTGCTGCCATGTTGCCGTCGCGCTTCACCGCGCGCGCGTACTGGTTCTCCACGCGCCAATCACCGCGCTCGAGTTGCTCGACCACCATCAGCATCCCTTCGAGAATGTCGAGCGGTTCGAATCCCGTGACGACGATGGGTACCTGATAGCGCGAGGCGATCGGCTCGTACTCGGTCCATCCCATGATCGTGCAGACGTGGCCGGCAGCGAGAAAACCCTGCACGCGATTGTCCGGTGCCGACAGGATCGCCTCCATTGCAGGCGGCACGGTCACGTGCGACACCAGCAGGCTGAAGTTGCGCAGGTTGCGTCGCGCCGCTTCGACGACGGCCATCGCGTTCGCCGGCGCCGTGGTTTCAAAGCCGACGGCGAAGAACACCACCTCCTTGTCAGGGTGCTTCTCGGCGAGGGCCACGGCGTCCAGCGGCGAGTAGACCACCTTCACTGCGCCGCCGCGCGCGCGCACCTGCTGCAGGTCGCACTCCGACCCCGGCACGCGCAGCATGTCGCCGAAGGACGTCATGATCACGTCGGGTCGACCCGCCAAGGCGACGGCACGATCAATCTGCTCAAGCGGTGTGACACACACCGGGCACCCAGGCCCGTGAATCATCTCAATTGCGTTCTCCAGCAACTCATCGATGCCCTGGCGCACGATGGTGTGCGTCTGCCCTCCGCACACTTCCATCAACGTCCAGCGACGCGTGGCCGTGGCGCGAATGCGCTTGGCCAGCGTTTGTGCCAGTACCGGATCACGATACTCGCTGAGGTATTTCATGCGAGTCGCCCCACGGGCGGCGGCCCGCTCGACGGCAGATTGGTCAGGTCCACCAGGGCTTCAGCGCTCTCGCGAATCAGCGCCACGTCGCCGAGTTCGTTCATCGCTTCCAGCACCGCGTACGTCTTGCGCGCTTCGTCTTCGTCCACCTTCGAGATGGCGAAGCCGACGTGCACAATAACGTAGTCGCCCACGCCGACCTGTCCGTCGACATAGGCCAGGCATACGTCGCGCTGCGCGCCGCCGAAGTCGACGATACCGGTGGGCAACGCCGTGTCGTCACGTAGCGCGATGATTCGTCCAGGAATACCGAGACACATTTGCGACTCCGTGGGCGCCCGCGGGCGTCAGTGGCTGAAGACGACGCGTCGGTCATCGCCGACGTGTACCACCTGTTCGACACGTACCACGGGCCCGTCGAGTTTGGCCGTCAGACATGCTGCCGCGACCGCCGCTTGCCCGTACGACACGCCTCCATCGTTCGCCGGCAGCAACCGGGCGCACAACACGCGCAGGCCGGCCGCCGATGCCGCTTCGGAAAGACTGCGCAGCAGACGCGCGTTCTGGAAACACCCACCACCAAGGGCAATCGTATCCATCGAATACGTCTCGGCGAGCTCGGTCACCAGTCGGAACGTGCCCTGTACCAGGCTGTCGTGGAAGTCCGCCGCGACCTGCGCTGTTGGCACGCCGTTCGCACGTCTTTCATACAGCGCCAGCAGGAGCGGCACCGGGTCGAGCTGTTGCACGCCGCCCGATGTGGTGACGACGGGGAACGGAAGCAGCACACCGGGCCGCGCACCGGCGCACGCCTCCAGTCGCATGGCGGCCTCCCCTTCGAAGGCCGCGACGTGACAGATGTCGAGCAGTGACGCCACCGCATCGAAGAGCCGGCCCGCCGACGAAGTGAACGGCGTGTTGATCGATCGGTCGATCTGGCGCGCGACCAATCGCTGTTCCGTTTCCGATACGCCCGACACCGCCTGCGCGAAGCGGGCGAATGCGGTCGCGTCCAGCGAACGCAATCCGGCGAGCGATCGCCACGGGGCACGCACAGCGGCATCGCCGCCGGGGAGCGGGAACGGACGCAGATGCCCGACGCGGGCGAAGCCCGTCAGGTCGGATACGAGAAACTCGCATCCCCACACGGTGCCATCGGTGCCTGCGCCCGTGCCGTCGAACGCCACGCCGAGTACCCCATCGGTCACGCCATGTTCGGCCGCAACGGCCGCGATGTGCGCATGATGGTGCTGCACACGGATCAGTGGCAGGCCGATGCCGGCCCGCGCCAGCTCGCTGGCCACACGCGTGGAGAGGTAGCCATCGTGCAGGTCCGCGACGACGGCGCGGGGGGTGAGGTCGAAGAGCGCCTCGTACCGCGATCGCATGGCGTGCCAATGTGTGAGCGCCTCGAGCGACTCGAGGTCGCCAACGTGCGGGCTCACGAACGCCTGCGCGGCATGCACGAGCGTGAATGTGTTCTTGAGATGCGCACCAACCGCGAGCAACGGCACGGGGGACGTCACCGGGACCGCGAGCGGGAGCGGTGCGTAGCCGCGGGCCCGTCGCATCAGGATGGGTACCTCGCCAGCCAACCGCACCACGGAGTCGTCGATGCGCGCGACGATCTCCCGATCGTGCAGCAGGAGGGCATCGGCAATTTCGGCGAGATGGGTCCGGGCTTCGTCGTTCGTGGCCGACAGCGGTTCCTCGGCAAGATTGCCGCTGGTCATGACGAGCGGCCCACCGACCAACTCGAGCAGCAGGGCATGCAGGGGAGTGGACGCGAGCATGATCCCCACGTGATCGAGCCCCGGCGCTATCGCCGGCGCGAGACGTTGCGCCGGACCCGACGCCCTCTCCTGCGCATCGCGCAACCGCACGAGCACGATCGGCCGCTCGCGCGAGGTAAGCCACGCGCGTTCTGGCGCGGTGAGTTCGACCCACTGCTCGGCCTCAGCAAGAGACGACACCATACACGCCAACGGCTTGGCGGCGCGGTGCTTACGAATGCGAAGTCGCGCGACCGCGTCCGCGTTCGTCGCGTCGACCGCGAGATGAAACCCACCCAGGCCCCGGAGCGCTACGATGCCACCACGGCTCAGCACGTCGGCGGCCGCGCACAATGCGCCCTCATTGTTGTGGAGGACTGCGGCTGAGCCATCCGTGCGTTCAAACGAGAGGTGCGGTCCGCACACCGGACACGCGATGCTCTCCGCGTGAAAGCGACGATCGCGCGGAGACTCGTACTCCAGACGGCATGCCTCACACAACGGAAACGCACGGAGGCTTGTGTGCGCCCGATCGTACGGCACTGAGTCGATCACCGTGTAGCGTGGGCCGCAATCCGTGCACGTCGTGAAGGGATACCGATAGCGCCGGTTGGTCGGATCGTTGATTTCGGCGGCACAGGCGTTGCACATCACGACGTCGGCAGGTACCGGCAAGCGCGCAAGCCGTGGCGGGTTCGCGCGTGAATCACTGGCCAGAATCTGAAAGGTGTCGGTGCCGCTGACCTCAGCGTGCGCGATCACCAGCGCGTCGATGCGTGCCAACTCGGGCAGGCGTTGAGGAATGGCGATCGCGAACGCGTCGAGCGCGGACCGTTCGCCTTCGACCTGGAGCTCCACCTGTCCGGACTCATTGCGCACCCACCCGGCAAGCGCGTACTCCGTCGCCAGTCGGTGCAGAAACGGACGAAAGCCGACGCCTTGCACGACGCCGCGAATCGAGAGCCGTGCAGCATGGCGCACGGTCAGGCCTCGGCGAGCGATTGCGTGCTGGTGTCCGGCGACGTGAAGCGGACGCGTGCGGCCGTGACGGCCGACTCCAGATACGCGTACCACGCGTCGAGTCCCTCGCCTGAGACGGCAGAGGCGCGCAGAATCTGCGCGTCGGGATTGACCGCGCGAACGTTGCGCTCCAGCCGCGCGATATCGAATCGCAGATACGGCAGCAGATCCACCTTGGTGAGCAGTACGAGATCCGCCGTTGCGAACGCCTTGGGATACTTGAGCGGCTTGTCTTCTCCTTCGGTGACCGAGCACAGCGTGACGCGATGCCGTTCGCCGAGGTCCCAGCTGGCCGGACACACCAAATTGCCGACGTTCTCGAGGATGAGCAGGTCCGTTTCATCCAGCGCGATGGCTTGAAGTGCCGTGGTGACTTGCAGCGCATCGAGGTGACAGCCGCCATTGGTGACCACCGCCTGCACCAGATGCGCGGTGTGCGCGGCGAGACGATCGGCGTCGTTCTCCGTCTGCACATCGCCCGTGACGATGGCCATGTGCAATCGCGTGCCAAGATCGTCGAGGGTGCGCTCCAGCAGCATGGTCTTCCCCGCGCCTGGCGACGACACGAGGTTGAGCGCGGCGACGCCCGAGAGGTCAAGTCGCGCGCGAACAGCTGCCGCCAACTCGTCGTTGCGCGCCATGACGCGCTCGCGAACTTCAATGCGCCGTACCATCATCGGCAGCGCTCCTGCGCAAGGCTCAGGTCACCGCTCATCGTCGATCTCCAGGTACGTCACGCGGGTGTCGGCGGCGCCAGTCTGCTCGATCACGACTGCGGCGCCCGCGAAGGGTGGATGCGCCAGCAGCGTGTCCAGGCAGAAATGCAGGTTCGCGACTTCGATGTTGGCACGCGTGCCGACGTCGAGGCCAAGTTCCACCAGTTGCGGTAACTGCGGTGGCGTGAGGCGCTCTTCGATCACGCGACAGACCTCCAGCGCGATGCTCAATTCGTGCATACCACCCCCGAGATGCCGCCGTTCGAGGCTGGAGGCCGCGAGCGGGTAGTGGATGACGCGTCCCGTTGTACGCACGTGTGCCCCCACGCCCGGAGCTGGTTCGCGGCTGCCTCGACCACCGCACCGACCTGAGCGGCCACCACGCGTGAGAGCGCCACCTGCGTGGCGAGGGTCTCCGGTTGCACGCCAATCGCGACCGAGCCGTGCGGAAACGTGCCGCGCAGCATCGTCACAGCCAGCACTTCCCGCATGTCGATCTGGTGCGGTGAGATCATCTTGGCCAACGTCGCCGGGATCTCCTCGCCCGTCAGTCGGATGAACGTTCCCGGCACTTCGCGTCGATCGATCGCGTCGAGAAACAAGACATTGGTTGCGTCTTCGATCGTGGACAGCAAGGACATGCCCCACGTGCCGCCATCGTGCAACGACACCGATTCGGGTAGGTCGTATTCCTGGGACAGCCGCTCGAGGGCGACGAGTCCCAGTGCGTCGTCGCCCAGCAAGGGATTGCCGAGTCCGATCACCGCTGTCGTGTCGGCCCCGGCGATCGGCTTACCCTTCTGCATCCTCGAAGTCCTCGTCGATCGGCACGAACTTGCCGCCGTTGATCATCTGTGAGATGCCGCCGCCCCGCTCGATCACGTCGGCTCGCATGGACAGGTACACATGCACGGGCACAAAAATGATGAAGAACCACGTGGACAGGTGATGGAGCAACCGCACGTTCTGCAACCCGCCGAGCACGCTCATCACCGGATAGAAGATGCCGTACATCCAGCCATTCGGATGCGTGGTGGTGTACAGGGCGAAGCCCGTGAGTACCATCACGAACGTGGCAAGGTAGACCAACGTGTACGACAGTTGCGCCATCGGATTGTGTCCGATGTAGGACGGCATCTGTTTCGGTGGCATGAACACATAGAAGCGCGCCTGTTTGAACAGATTCCTGATGTCTCGAGGGCGCACAGGGAAAAGCGCGGTGAAGCGCTCAAACCGATTGCCCGCTACGAGCCAGTAGACTCGCACAATCCCGGTCACGGCCAACAACATGCCCGCGACGAAGTGGAAGAGTCTGGCATACTGCGTGCCGAAAACGCTCGTGCTCTGCGCACTGCCAAGGAAGAACGGGCGACCAATCCAGAAACCAGTCACGATCAGCACCACGATGCTCAACGCCGCGATCCAGTGCATCAGGCGCAGCGGCAATTGCCACAGGTACATCCACTCGTACTCGCCCTTGGCCGGTGGCACCGGATGCTGCAGCATCCTGCTGCGCGGCGACTTCGGCGTTACAGGCGGTTCGATGGTGCGCTGTGGACCGGCGTGCGGGTGAATCGCCGACCCGCTCGACGACGATGGACTGGTCATTGCACCGTGACCTCCATGATTTCACGGCCGGTCGCGTCCAGGATGTGCACACCGCACGCGAGGCACGGATCGAATGAGTGAATCGTGCGAAGAATCTCGATGGGGCGCTCGGGATCGAGCAGCGGATGGTTGTCGACCAGAGCCGCCTCGTACGGCCCCATCACGCCGTCCTTGTCGCGCGGCGAGCAGTTCCACGTGCTGGGCACCACGGCCTGATAGTTCTCGATCAGGCCGTCCTTGATGCGCACCCAGTGACCGAGTGCCCCACGCGGCGCTTCCATGAACCCGAAGCCCTTGGCCTCCTTCGGCCACGTGCTCGGATCCCACTTCTCGCCGTTGTGGGTGCTGGTGTCGCCACCCTTGATGCGCGCGACGAGATCGTCGTACCACGTGTGCATCAGCCGCGCCCACAGGATCGATTCCATGCCGCGGGCGGCCGTCCGCCCAAGCGTCGAGAACAACGCCTCCGGCCCGACGTTGAGCGTCTTCAAGGTGGTGTCGACGAGTTCCCTGATGTCCTTGTGTCCCGACGCATACCCCACCAGCATGCGGGCCAGCGGGCCGACTTCCATCGGCCGGCCGTCGTAGCGTGGCGCCTTCATCCACGAATACTTCTTTTCATCCTGCAGATACGTCCAGGGCGCCGCCGGCCCCGTGTACGATGCCTTGGTTTCGCCCTCCCACGGATGCAGTGCCGCTTCGCTCCCGCCCGCGTACTCGTACCAGGCGCTGTGGATCTGTTCCGTTACGCCGGCCTGGTCGAACGGCATCACCTTGCTCAGATCCTTGTTCAGGATGACACCACGCGGGAAATAGAAATCCGTCCCGCCGTTCGTTTTCGGAATGTCACCGTACGACAGGAAGTTGCCTGTGCCGCCGCCGATGGCTCCCCAGTCCTTGTAGAACGACGCGATGGCGACCAGGTCGGGCCAGTACACGCGCTCCACGAAGTCCTGCGCGCGTGTGATGAGATCCTTCACATCGGTGAGTTTGTCCGCGTTGATAGTCGCGCGTGCTTCGAGATTGATTGGCGCCGCCATGCCGCCGACGATGAAATTCGGGTGCGGGTTCTTGCCGCCGAAAATCGCGTGCAGCCGCGCCACGTCGCGCTGCCAGTCCAGCGCCTCGAGGTAGTGCGACACCGCGATGAGGTTCACTTCCGGCGGCAGTTTGTACGCCGGATGGCCCCAGTACCCGTTGGTGAATATGCCCAGTTGCCCGCTGGCCACAAACGTCTTCACGCGATCCTGTACTTCGCGGAAACGCGCGGCGTTGTTGTTGGGCCAGGTGGACATCCCCTGCGCGATCTTCTCCGCGGCGACGGGATCCGCCTTGAGGGCGCTCACCACATCCACCCAGTCGAGCGCGTGCAGGTGATAGAAGTGCACGACGTGATCGTGGATGTACTGCATCCCCACCATCAGGTTGCGAATCAGGTTGGCCTGTGCCGGGATCTTGATGTCGAGGGCATCTTCCACCGCACGCAGTGACGCGACCGCGTGCACCACAGTGCACACGCCGCAGATGCGCTGCGCGAACGCCCATGCGTCACGCGGATCCCGACCGTGTAGCACTTGCTCGAGTCCGCGAAATTGCGTGGCGCTGGCCCACGCACTGGCGATGCGTCCGTTTTCGGCCTGCACTTCGATGCGCAGATGTCCTTCGATGCGCGTAATGGGGTCGACGACGACCTTGGTCCGTGCCATGATGATCAGTCCTCGGGATCAGGTCGGGGATCCGGCGCTGGGGCCGGACGGCGGTTGGTGGTCGGGCGCGGTCACGATCGGCAGTTCGCGTCGACTGCGCATCCGCGAGGCCGTCGTTGCCGTTGCATGGATGGCGATGCCGGCAACCGCTCCGACGGCAAGGACACCACCGATGAGGTCAGCCGTGCGCTCGACGGGAACGCCTGCGGTGTTCGGCAAGCGGTTATAGAACGGCGTCATCGTGTCCCAGAAATTCGGCTCAGTGCAACCAATGCACGGATGCCCTGCGCCGATGGGCCAGCTGGTGTGTGTGTTCCACTGGAAGATCGGGCAGGGCGAGAACGTCTCCGGTCCTTTGCAACCTACGTGATACAGGCAGTAGCCTTCGCGCGCGGCGGCGTCGTCGAAATGCTCCACGAACTGACCGGCGTCATAGTTGGCACGGCGTGAGCACTGATCGTGGATCTTCGCGCCGTACGCGAACTTGGGGCGCCCTTCCCGATCCAGCTCGGGAATCTTGCCGAACGTCAGCACATGCACGACGGTGGCCGTCACGACATCGGCGATCGGCGGACAGCCCGCGATGTTGACCACTGGCTTGTCGGTGATGATGTCGCGCACGCCAACCGCGCCAGTCGGATTCGGACGCGCGGCCTGTATGTTGCCCCAGTGTGCGCACGCACCCACCGCAATCACCGCCGACGCGCCCGCCGCCGCCTCACGCAGATGATCTTCCGCCGTGCGTCCGGCGATCGTCGTGTACATGCCGTGCTCTTTCGTGGGCACGGATCCGGTGACGATGAGGATGTAGTTGCCCTTGTTCAGGGTCATCGCATCCTTGAGCGCTTTCTCGGCCGCCGTCCCTGATGCGGCCATCAGATTCTCCTGGAAGTCCAGCGAGATGACGTCGAGGAGCAAGTCGCCGATCGTCGGCGTCGCGGAGCGCAGTACGCTCTCGACGCATCCGGTGCACTCCTGCAGGGAAAGCCAGACGACGGACGGACGCTTCACCGCGGCCAATGCTTTCGCGATGCGCGGCGTCACGAGCGAGGCCGCGCCCAGCATGACCGCCATTTCACCGCAGAACTTCATGAACGCTCGTCGCGATACCCCCGTCTTCTCGAGGTACTCAACCAACGGTTCATTCTCGCGCCAGGGAATTTGATTCGGGTTAAACATCGAGGACCTCCCCGAAAGGGGGGCGGAACTGCGATCGACCGCTGCACGGGACCCGCTCAGCTACGGCGGATCGAGGCGCTTCATGCGGCACTGCTGAAAAGGGACTGGTGCATGCGCGACCAGATTGCGAGTTGCTGAAGGCGATGCAATCGGGGAAACGCTGACCATGGGTACCGTTGGCATGGCTATCGTAGGCCATGACTGACGCCCCCGGGTGGATTTCTGTCGTGCTTGGTTTTGGCTTGGGGATGAAGCATGCCCTCGAGCCCGATCATCTCGCGGCAGTTGGCACGCTGATGTGCGGAGCGTCGCAGCCTGGGCGCGTGAGCGGCCGCCTGCTTCGCTTGGGCGCGCTGTGGGGTGCGGGACACCTGAGTACGGTCGCCCTCGGTGTCGGCCTGCTGATGGCGTTGCGCGTCACGATCGCCGCCGACCATCTGCTGCTGTTCGAGACGCCCGTCGCCGTGATGCTGGTGGGGCTGGGTCTCTGGACGATCGGCAGCGCCATCACCAGTGGAGGCCATCGGCACGCCAGCAATGCGACTCGGCGCGGGGCGGGGCCCATAGCACTGTCTCGTCCGGCGTGGTGGAGCTACGCGGTCGGTTCGGTTCACGGCATGGCGGGCACCGGAGCGCTGGTGATCTTCGTTGGCGCGACGTACCCCGATCTGTCCAGCGCCCTCACCTATGTGCTGCTCTTCGGCGTCGGCGCGATGCTTGGCATGGCGATGCTCACGGGCGCGCTGGCCGTTCCGTTGCGCGCCTTGCATGCTCGGCCGAGGGCATATCGCTTGGTGACAGCGGGTGCAGGCGGCCTGAGCGTCTACCTCGGCGTATCGATCGCCGTGGAGCTGGTGCGCCAGCAACGGTAGTGTCGGCGCGAATGCGGTGCCGATACCGCACGCGAGGAAGACTGCGCCAGCGCCTGCCGTTCTACATGCGTTTGCGTTTCACGGAATCACCCGCCGCCCCAGTTGGGTGACCAGGTGGCATCGCGAGCTTTGTTGGCGGATGGCCTGCGGGCATCCCTCCAGCTGAAGAATCCAACCCTCCGGTCGGCGACGTGACCGTCGTGTGCGCATCCAGCGCGGTGGGATTGTCCGACAACGCCTTCACGCGCGCCATCGCGCTGTCCGCCAGTGGCGTGTTTTTCATTTCGTTCGCGGCCATGTAGATGCCGAACCACGGTGCCGCGTGCTGCGGAGCGGCGACCGCCGCCTCGCGGTACTTGACGAGCGCGGCATCCAGTTGCTTGGCGCGATACGCCGTGTTGCCTTCGTCCAGCGCCTTCCGAGCGGCCAGCGGCAATTTGGGATCGCTGGCCTCCGGCGCGTTGCTCTCTGACTCGCCGGCTGACGCGCTGGCCCCGCCAATGGGCCGTCGGCCCTGTTTGTCGTCGCCCTGACATGACGACAGACTGACCACAACGAACACGCAGGACACGAAATGGGTGAGGCAGCGCGTCGACTCCTCGGAACGGCGATGTACACGGAGCATGGCAACCTTTGGCGAAGAGTGTCGGAACCGATCGCAGCTCAGCGATCCGTCAATGGATCCTTCAAGTGGCAGCGCAGACAGGTGAGGCGATTGGCCTTCCACATGCGCTGCGCATCGAACCCCGGGCCATGCGGATTGATGCCACGTCCACCCTGCGCATGACACTGCATGCAGTCTCTCTGCGTGTGACAGCTGGTGCAAGTCTGCAGACCCTGCCGTGCGGCTTGCCCGTGCTGCAACGGCCAGAGGGGAATCGCCGAATGGTAGCCCACATTGCTGCGGCCCTTGGACCCCAGGCCAGCTTGCACGTGACAGCCGCGGCAGAACACCTCTCGGCTATGGCACTGCTGACATTCGGTGTCGCGACCCCACGCTTCGGGGGCGTGACGCGCCGCGAAGTTTGCAACGTGAAACTTGCGGTTGCCTTCGCCCGCATGACACTCGGCGCAGTAGCTGCGTGCATGACACCCGTCGCAGGTGGGCCGTGCCGCAGCCGCCTGGACCCCGTGGGTGCGCGCGAACCCGACAGGGTGCACCATTGTGCGGCGCGGTGGCGTGGAAACGCGCGCGGGCGGTTGCTGGTCGCTTGCCGGTCCGAGTGCGACGCGCCCCATTGGCACCACGTCGTTCGCCGTCAGCTTCCACGGAAGCGCTCCGCTCGTGAGCTGGACCCCTGCGGCTCCTCCGGATTCGGCAATCGGCATCTGCGCGATGGCATCTGCGGCACCGGTACCAGTGTGGCAGCTCTGGCAGCTCGCGCGCGCGTGACAATTGGCGCAGCTCGCGGCCACGGCACGCGCCTGTGGACCGTGTGACTGCAGGAACGTGGGCGTCCGATGCGTTGTGGGTGCCGTGTACACGGCGGGCTTGCTCGCCAGGAGACGCGCCACACGGGCATCGGGCGCGAGTTGGAACTGGTTCGTGATGGTCGTCGCGTTCACGTGGCAGCGTGCGCAGCTTTCGCGGGCGTGGCAGGTCGCGCACTGTGCTTGCGCCGCGTCTCCCTTCTCATCGTGCCGCGCGGCGAAGTCGCGAGCATCATGCGACGCCGGCTTGGGAAACGCCCCGATACGCGCCGTCGTCAACCCTGGCGCTCTCGTGAGCGGCACATGGCAGGTGGCGCACCGGTTGTCAGCGGCGAGGTGGGCCGTGGCTTTGTGGGTGTGACAGCCCAGGCACTGCGTGGGTGTCGCGCGCTCGACGTGCATCCACTTCGCACCGGTCGTCGCATGACAGGTACTGCACACGGCCCCGTTGCCATCGGTCAGGCTGCGGTGCCTGGGGTGGGAGAACTGCAGGTTGGTGACGGTGCGAACGGGTGCTGCCCACCGCACCTTTTTCTGGTCGCGGTTGTTGTGGCACTCGCCGCACAGCGCAGTGTCGGGGAACGACGTAGCGACCATACCCGTAGCAATTCCGGCATGGCAGCCACTGCACTGCGGGAACAGCTTCTCGTGCTTCGCGTGGGGGAAACGTTCCGGCATTGGTTGGGCCCTCACCAACGACGGCGATGCGCCGATCGCCAGCCAGAGCGCGACGATCCACGCCCAGATCGATCGCGGGGCATGCGCCCGTGCGATACCATCGAGCTTCAAGCGCCTCGAGCGTACCCGCGCGCGCGGAGGCTTCACGGCCGCGGCTCCGGTGAATTGGCTGTGGTCGGCAGCGCGGTCGGGCGCTGCGCCAGGCGTGCCAACTCCGCCTCACCGCGAGTACGCGCCATCGCCTTGCGCGTTGCGGCGCTCACCGCACCTTCGCCCGGATCCGACCCCACGGTCCATTCAAAGCGCACACTGGCCCGACGCTGCGTCCAGTCGGTGGATGGTGCGCCGTTTCGTGCCAGCTGCTGGTAGAGCGACGCGTCGCCAACCACCCGCAGATCGGGCGTGATCTGCCATCCGGCATCGAGTCCAGCGCCAAGGACGCGGCCGGTGCCGATGCGGAACTCGTAGATACTCTGGAAAGCGGACGCGGTCGCGCCGAGGAAAACGCTGCGACGTTGCCAGTGAAGGCTGGCATCACCTTCGCTTCGTGCAGCGCCGTACCCCACATCCACGCTATAGCCGCCGCTGGCGTGCCATGCGCTCGCCAGGCGCCACGCGACGTTGCCACCTACACGCCAGCCGTCGCTGCGCAGCGGATCGAAATCCAGACCAGCGTCGGTGTCGTCCCACTTGCGTCGCGCCCCGTGCACATTGAGGGTGAACGCGTTCGACGCTGTACGCCACGAGGCCTGCAGGCGTCCCTCGTCAAATCCTACCGGAGAGAACGCACCCCAGATCGTCCACAACTCGAAGAACGGCCGGAAGTGCCGTGCTTCCAGCACGAGTCCGACGCGCTTCACCGTGGGCAACCGGACCCGCACCCGCCCCTCATTTACCGCGCCGGTCGCCAGGTCCTGCTGGAATGCCCCTTCGAGATCTGTACGCCCCAACCGCCAGCTGCCGTCGAGCGCTACGCGTTCGCTGTACAGCGCCGACCGATTGGCGCGAACCTCCCGCTGGTACAGCGCGCTGAACGCCGTGGCGTCCGTGGGCCGAACGCGCAGCTGCGCTCCAGCGAGAAGCGCGTTGCGATCGGGTGGCAGCTCGTCGATGGCCGCGATTTCACTCGAGGTGAACGACTCGTTGAGCCCCTGCGCCAGACTCCAGCCGCCGAACGCTTCCAACGCCACACGTCGCGATGGACGGGTAATCACTGTGGCACCGTCGAAGTTGTACAGCCCAAGTCCGGACGTGGCGTACTGACGCCCTGCACGCACCGTGTACCGGGCGCGATCAAACGCGACGTACGCCGAAAGTGCGTCGAATGCATCCTGCGCGCGCGGCCACAGCGCGGGTTGCGTGCCCATGGCACTGCGCACGCGCACGTCGGCATGCGCACTGATGCCTCGCCCCAGTCCCCACGCCGTGAGCTGCAGATCCTGCACCAGCGGTACCGTGTTCGCGGCCTTACCCGCACTCTTGAAGCGGCAGTAGGTATCGCCCGTCACACAGCGCACCACGCGCCCATCGGCGAGCTGACGGTAGTCCACGGCACGCGGCAGCGTGGTACTCGCCAGTACCGAGTCGTCGAGAAAAGGGCGAAGCTCAAGCAAGCGCATACTGGTCACGCCCCGTATGCGAGCGCCCTGCGCCGCAAGAGGTGTCGGCAGCACGCCAAGGGTGCCGTACACGAACAATGACCACCACGCGGTCGTCCTTCTTCGCGCAACACCGACATGCCTGCGGCGATGGTCCATGGTCACTTCGACGAGCTGGCGGTGCGGCTCCAGGTCACGGCGTGGCACTCCGCGCACTCGCGTTTCGGCTTGTGCGTGCGCTGCTCTGCGTGACAGACCAGGCACGTACTTCGTGACGGCGGCAACGCGAGCACGGCCGTGTTGGAGTGACAGCCGGAGCCTGCACATCCATCATGCGCGCTGCGCGCATGCGCTGTCTTGAGCGGCTGATGGCATGTGAGGCAGGTCCGTTCGGCGGTGTGGTGTTCGCTGTGGCACGACTGACAGTCGCGCTTCACCTTCAGCAGTACGCCGTCGGTATGGCACCCCTTGCATTCGAGGTCGCGATGCTCACGATGGGCGAACGGCAGCATCCGTGGCTTGGCTGCCGCCTCGCCATTCACACGCATCGACACCAGTGCATTGAACGTCTTCGTGATCGATGCGGAGCGGGAGTTGTGGCACCCTTCACACGAGATCGGGCGATCGGTGGCGTGATGGCATGCCGCACAATCGGCTGTCCCTCTCACCTTGATGACGCCGGGTGCGTTCTTCTGGTCGTGGCATCCACCGCAGGCGAGCAACTTGTGTTTGCCGTGCGAAAACGCTGGACTGTCCTTGGGTGACGCGCGTGTCTGGGTTGGTTTGGCGGCGGGCGGTGCCGGCGAGGCGCCGGACTGCCGCGCGACCAGCCGCAGCGTCGGAGATCGCAGGTGCCGAACCGCCGCCGCCCGGCGGCCGCGATGTGTTGCTCGTCGGACGTGCTGCGTACGAGACGGGAGGACACGGGATCGCGCAATCGGGCGCAGGATTGCACGGGCCTGTGGCGCGTCGGGCTCCAACTCAGCCGCCCCCGAGGCGCGCGAACGCGGCGGCATCGAGATTCGCGGGGGACTGCTCAGCTTCCCGCTGGGCGTGCTTTTGTGGCACCCTTCACAGGTCTTGCTGATGGGTTGCCAGGCATGAGGTTCATGGCACTGTCCGCATGGCGCGTTGGCGTGCGCCTTCAGGCCGACATGGAATGCGCTCTTCTTGCCAAGATCGAAATGACAGCCGCTCGATGCGCAGCTCTCGTACGCCTGCTTGGGCTCCGTCTGCTTGTGCGGATTGTGGCACGAACCGCAGACGCCATTGTGCCCGCGATCGTCCTTCGCCTCAAAGCCCTTGAGCTTGGCCTTCATTTCGTGACAACCGAAGCAACTCTGTGGGCTGCCGTTGGCCACGAGGAACTTACGCGTCGAATCCATCGACAGGTTTTCCGGTACTGGTCGTGTAAACGTGTGGCAGCCTGTGCAATGCTGCGAGGTCTGCCCAGCCATGGCGCCGAGTCGGATCTCCGTGTCCTTGGTCGCATGGCAGCCGCTCTGGCCGCACGTTTGATCGACCGGCTTGAAGCGATGGACTTCGGCACCGTGGCACGTCACACACGCAATCTTGGCGAGCGCTGCTGAATCGCTTTTCATGTGCAGCCGATGGCCGGCCGTCGCGATGATGCGTTTCCAGCCGCTGTCCGCCTCACTCTTCACGTGGCATTCCGAGCAGATGGCCGTTGGCACCTTGGCGTGCTTGGGAATGTCCTGCGGCTTTTCGGCGATCCAGAAGTACAGCTGTCTCGCGCTGGCGAACATGGACTGTCGGTGGCAGTCGTGGCACTCGAGCTTCCGATGCTCTGACCGCTGGAAGGCACCCCACGCGTCGCCCATCACGTGGCAGCCAACACAGAAGTCGTTGTTGTGCTGCATGTAGTGGTTGCCGGCGTACCCGACCCCGCCCGCACTGAGGAGCATCACGCCGGCGACGCCGGCCAGCCCGGCCTTGTAGCCGCGCGACTGTGCGGCCAGCCATGCGCTGATGGTCTCGCGACGCAGATAGAGCTGCCACAGCACGATGAGGCCAACCACAGCCCCCAGAACGATACCGCCCCATTGCACCCACTTGGGCGTATTGAAAAAGAGCTGGAACAGCTGGCCGATGAATCCCGGAACGGGATTCTTGACCACAACCGGGTTGGAGGGACCGTGGGGAGACGCACCGGCGGCCCCTTGTACCGCCGGCGAGTCCAAAACCGCGGCGACCTGTGCCCAAACTCCGATCATGCGTCTGATCTCCTTGCATCAGCCGTGAACGCACCTGCCAACACAAACCGGGGAGCGCAGTCTGCGCCCCCCGGTGCGCGTCAACCAGCGATTGACGCGTTACCTCGGTGTCGCGGCCTTGTTGAGCATGGTATTGCTCAGGTCGAGTCCCGCCACGATGGCTACGCCGTAGTCCTTCTTGAGCTGCGCAATGCCTGCGGTGAGCAGCGCTTCCGACAAATACGGATTGTGGATGACGTTTCCGCTCACAACGTTGGTGGTCGCGTTGTACAGCGTGAGCGAGTTGAAGTTGGCACCTTCGGCGGTCGTGATCTTGTTGTCGGTCACGCTGAACTCGGTGGGCCGCTGCAACCGCACCAGCGCCACGAGCCGATTCGTCTCGATGGCGAGGTTCTTGATCCGTGTCTCGGCGACGGCTTCCGCGGTGCGAGCGGCGTTCTCGTTACCGTGACAGCCGCTGCCCGTGCAGCTCTTGAAGCTGCGAGAGGTCACGACGCAATCCTGCGCCACAGTCGGCGCTCCATTCGAACTCACGCAGGGCGTTGGCAGGAACCGGTGGCCGGTGACGTTCTGCACGAACGCACCCGTGGCGTCGGTGACGGTGTACTTGGCCACGTGACATCCCGCGCAGAGCCTGGGATTCGCCGCACTGCCGTGTGTGGTCTGGATGCGCGCCACTCCACCGGGGATTTCCATGCCGGGCGGTACCCATCCTGCTTCGCCAGTCAGGAACGCGCCCTCCGCCGAGTGAGCACCTCGTGACGACGTCGGATCTGGCACGCTGCGCCGGTTATGGCACTTCATGCACAGGTTCTGTTCCGTATTGTTGACGCTGATGCTGTAGCGCAGCTGCGCGGGATTGTTCTTCGCGTGCGGATCGTGACAGATGGCGCAGGTAATGGTGAGCGTGTCACCCGGGCCCTTGTTCTTTTCCTTGTAGTTTGTACGCTCAGCCACGCCCCAGTTCTTGAGCGCGCCCTGTCCGGTGTGACATCCCTGGCAGTACGCCGAGTCGGCACGGGCACTCCATGTGGCGCTCTTGGACAACGCCAATGTGCCGTGACCCGACTGTTTCCACTCGTCGATGAACGGGTTGTGTACGCCGGTGTGGCAGGAGCCACACCCGTTGCTGAATCCCGAGCCCGCCTTGAGCGACACAAGCGGAACGTTCGCTTTGGTCGGATTCGAGATGTGAGTGAGCCCCGCGCCGTGGCACGACTCGCACTGCACGTCCTGATAGCGCGCCGACCTCGTGGTGCGAAAGCCGCTCAGCGTATCCAAGGCGCCATTGCCGTTGTTATTGACGGTGTGACAGGCTTCGCAGTAGCCGCGCTTCCCCGCGTTGGCTTGCAGGGTGGCCCATGCGTTGGCGTGCTTCGTCTCCTTCCACTCACCCGCCACTTCCACATGGCACGCACCACATGTAGTGGACTTCGAATCGGCCGACTGATACCCGACAAATCCCGCTGCAATGGAGGATGGTGTTTCGAAGAGCGGTTTGTCGCGATAGACGATCTTTTCTGATGTACAGCCGATTGCCGCAAACAGCGCGGCGGCTGCCATGAGCTGGGCTACAGGAAAATGGCGCCGATTCGTCACGACCAACTCCAGCGTTGCGGTTCGCCTCAGTTCTGCGAAAGAAATGTCAAACACGGTCGCGGCTCGACCCAAGGACCCCTGACGCCTGCAAGCAGAGGAAAGCCGATTGCGCCACCTCGGTGAATGGTAGGCAATCCGTCCGCGGGCGATGTCCGGCAAATGCCTGACAGGGCAAAGGTGTGACAGGGCAAATACCTGACCGGGGCGCTCGATCAGGGTCGCGGCCATGGCGGGTCAGGGTGCGTACGACGCGAGTGTACAATCGCCCGCTCTTGAGCCAGTATTTCACAATGCCCGCCAAATCCCGCCCCTCGATCGTTTGTCCCGCGTGCAGTGCGCAAGCGTCCGGCAACTTCTGTGCCGAATGCGGCGCGTCGCTGTCCACGCGCGCCTGTCGCCAATGCGGGTTCACTCTGGCGGCAGGTGACAGCTTCTGCAGTGAGTGCGGCGCAAGTGCCGCCGATCGATCGTCGAGACGCCGTCCGCAGTCCGACCCGACGCCGTCGAAGTCTGGTCGGTCACCGGCGACGTTCGCTCCGTGGGGCATCGGGGCGGTCGTTCTCATCGCGGTCGCGGTGTACCTGGGCGGCAAGGGTAGCGATGCGTCCGGGTCGGCGGCGGCGAGCGATGCCCCGGCGGCGCCGTTCGCGCCATTCGCCAACGGCGGTGGCAACCCGCCGGATCTGAGCAGCATCCCCCCGCGCGAGCGGGCAAGCCGCCTCTACGACCGCATCATGCGCTATGCCGAGCAGGGACAGAGAGACAGCCTGCTGTTTTTCGCTCCCATGGCCATGGCCAGCTTCGAAATGCTTGGCACCGATCTGGACCTCGATGCGCGATATGACTACGGCCGTGTCGCCTCGGAAGCGGGCCAACTGGACATCGCTGCTGCTCAGGCCGACACCATTCTCAAGAGCGCGCCCACGCACCTGCTGGGATTGGCTCTCAAGGCGCGTACCGCGGCAACGCGCGGAGACGCCGCGACGGCGAAGAAGACGTGGGCAGCCTTTGTCGACGCGAAAGACGCCGAGTTGAGGAAGAACCTGGCCGAGTACCAGATGCACGCCGAAGACATCAAGCGGAGCGCAGCAATGGCTGAGCGCGGCAACTAGCGAGGTCAGCGGCGGCGACGGCGCCCAACTTCGCATCACCCTACGCAGCCGAACGCCTTGCTAGTTCGGCTTCCCCGGTGCTCCCGGCAACCGGTCCCGATACGGCCGGCCGACCTCAAACTGTACGTTCCCTGGCAGCACCGCTCGCCACTCCCCGCTCGGTAGCACTCGCACTTCCAGCATGCGATCCAACTGTACAATCACGCTGCGGTGCAATCGCACGAACACGGTCGGGTTGAGCTGTGCCTCAATGCTGCCAAGCGTTGCACGCACCAGGTGAATTTTCCCGTTGCACGACACGCGCACGTAGTTGTCGTCCGCCTGGAACCAGTCCACGTCTGCGGTGCGGAGGAACTGCGTGCGCTTGCCCACTGTCACCGCAAAGCGTTCGAGATACTGCACAGGCTGACCGAACGCCTTGAACTGAGCGAGCATGTCCTCCGCCGTTCCCGCGCCCGGCAGCGCACGCTCCGACGGCGGCGTCTCCCGCCGCTCGTCGATTGCGGTGTGAACGCGGGCCAGCGTGTGCTGCAGTCGTTCACGCTCCACCGGCTTCACCAGAAAATCCATTGCTGCCACGTCGAATGCGCGCACGGCGGCATCAGCATACGCAGTCACAAACACCAGGAACGGCCGATACTCCGCGGCGATCGCTTGCGCCAGCTCGAAGCCGTCCAGTCCCGGCATCTGCACATCCAGAAAGACGACGTCGGGGCGTTCGCCGACAATCAGTGGAAGCGCTTGTGCGGCATTCGGTGCCTCGCCAACGATGCGCACGCCGTCAAGCTCCGTGAGCAGCCGACGCATGCGATCTCGCGCCAATGACTCGTCATCCACCAGCACCGCGCGCAGCAACGTCACGCGATCGCTACGCCGCTGGACACGTAGCGAACGAACGGTGCAGTGGCTGTCACGACCGTCCCACCGGTAACACCGGGGGCCAACGTGAGCGATGCGGTGTCACCGAATACGGCGGCGAGTCGCGCGCGTGTGTGAGACAGCCCCAGTCCGTTGCCACGTGAGCGTGATGCGCTCGGCCCCGGCCCCGTATCGGTCACGACAATGGACAGGGTGTCCCCGGATCGCTCCGCCGCAATGCTGATGGTGCCCGGTTCGCTTTGCTGTTCGATGCCGTGCTTGATGGCGTTCTCCACGATGGGTTGCAGCAGCATTGGCGGCACCGCTGCACGAAGCACGGCGGGATCGATACGACGTCGCACCGATAGTCGGTCGCCAAACCGTGCCTGCTGCAACGCGAGGTATCGATCGACGCGTTCCAACTCCGTCTCCATGGAGATGGTGCGCTGGCCGAGATCGCGTAGCGTGAGTCGCAGCAGCACACTCAGATCCAGCACCATGCGTTCGGCGCGCTCCGGCTTCTGCAGCACGAGTTCGGCGATCCCGTTGAGCGTATTCAGCAGGAAATGCGGCTGCAGTTCGGAGCTCAAGGACGCGAATCGGGCCTCCGCCACGGCGATCTGCAGCTCGCTGGCACGCACCACGGCATCCTGCGACCGCTGCAAGCGCTGAATGAACACGTAAATCGCGAGAGTCACCACGAACAACAGAAACGTATCTCCAAACCAGGACAGCGAACCCATCGTCATCCACGCGATGCCTCCGGTGCCGGCGCGCTGCAGCTCTTCTGGCAGCGGTAACACCGTCATCACAAACGACGTGACACCGATGGGCCAGAACGTGATGGCGAGCGCGATCGTCCGCGCAATGAGCGGGGAGAGGCCTCGCCACGATTGCATCGTATGATCGGACACCCAGAATACCGGATACGTCATCAGCGCCCACCGAGCGCTGTTGGCCAACGTGACAATCAGTAGCTGGACGGTGGTCGGTCGCTGGCCGGACATCAGGCGGAGAGTATCGGAGTACGGCAAGGAGCTCAGCAGAGTCAGGATCGCGATGGAACCAATCACCAGACTCCAGTGACCCGGAGTCATGGTGGGCAGTACCGGTCGCAGCGGCACCAAGTCCGGCGCTGCAGCGTCACGCGGGCGCCACACGGGCACCGCTGCAGAAATCGGTGGCGGTGCATCTGACTCCGCCGCTGTGGTGTTCGTCGGTGAGACCATGTTCGTGCGCTATGTCGCGCGCCGTACGTTGGCCACTGATGACAGCGACACCGGTGTGGCAGGTGCACCAATCTTCTGCGACTTCCAGACGCGTCCCCGCATCGCCATGAGTGTTTCGTACACGGTGGGAACGACCAGTAGGGTAAGGACCGTCGACGAAATGGTCCCGCCAATCACCGCCACACCGAGTGGCGCCCGGAACTGCGCCCCTTCGCCAGTGCCGAGCGCTGTCGGAATCATGCCGGCCACCAGCGCGATGGTGGTCATCAGGATGGGTCGCAAGCGTATGGCGCCCGCCTCTCGCAGCGCGTCACGCAGAGGCATCCCCTGGTCCTCATGCATCTGCTTGGCAAACTCCAACAGCAGAATGGCGTTCTTCGCCGCGACGCCTGCCAGCAACACCACGCCGATCATCGACATGATATTGATGGTGTTTCCGGTGAGCAGTAGCGCGAGGACTACGCCGATCATCGACAGCGGAAGTGAGAGGAGTATGGCCAGTGGCTCCAGAAAGCTGCCGAACTGCAGCACCAGAATGAAGTACATGCAGAGCATGGCAGCGCCAAGTGCGGCCAGAATGCCGCCAAACACTTCGGCCTGCTGCTTGGAGCTGCCACCCAACGTGACACGAATGCCCTGCGGCAGTGTCTGTCGTGCCAACATCGCCGCGATTCCATCTGTGACATCACCCAGCGGTTGGCCATTCACGTTCGCGCCGATGGTCACCACCGGCTCTCCGTCGAGATGGTTGATCTGTGCCGCTGTATGCTCGCTCTTGAGCTGAGCAATTTGCTCCAGTGCCACGCCAACCGGGACACCGGTGGCACTGGCGATCATCAGCGGCAGGCGTGACAACGACGAGAGATCACTGCGATCCTCAGCGATCAGCCTGACTACGACCTTGCGCGTGTCGCCATTGGCGTCCACCCAGTCACCCGCTTCCACGCCCGCGTACGCAGCGCGGAGCGTCTGTGCCACCAACGCCGGTGAGAGGCCGAGTGTGCTGGCCAATGTGCGCTGCAGCACGATGCTGATCTGCGGCTGTCCGGTCTTCACCGAGAGCCCGACGTCCGTGGCGCCGGGTACCAGTCGCACCGAGTCCGTCAGCGCAGTGGCCGCCGCAAGGGCGACCGCCGCATCCTGGCCCCGCACTTCCACGGCGATGTCCTTTACAGCTCCGGAACCCGGGCCAGACGCGGCGGAGAGCGAAACAGTGGCGCCGGCAATGCGAGCCGTCCGTGCACGGAGCTCCGCGAGCACGGCATAGACATCGCGCGTGCGGTCCTGCCGACGGAGCAGATTGACGGTGACGGTGCCGGTGGTCACCGCGCCGTCTGCGCCGCCCACCGTGAGATAGCTGCTTCTCACGTCGGGAATCGCACGCGCCATCGCCGCGGCCTCTTCCGACTTCCGCAGCGTGTACGGCAACGAACTGCCAGCGGGTGTTTCGACGGTGAGGGTCATGACGGACTGATCGTCTTTCGGAATGAAGTCGGAACCTACGAGCCCGGACATTGGCAGAACGATCGAGACCGCTAGCAACACGATGGTGAGGGCGATGGTCGCCGCGCGGTGGTGCAGGGCCCAGTCAATGACTGTTCGATAACTCGTGGCAAGACCGTCAAACCAGAGATTGAAATGATCCAGTTGCCTGCTGATCCATGTCTTCTTCGATGCGTCCACCGGTGGATCCGGCCAGTACGCCGACAGCATCGGATCGAGTGAAAAGCTCACGAACAGGGAGGCCAGCACCGACGCGGCGACGGTGAGGGCGAAGGGCTTGAAATACTGCCCTGCGATCCCGCTCATGAAACCCACCGGCGTGAATACCGCCACAATGGCCAGCGTCGTCGCGGTGACGGCGAGTCCAATCTCCTTGGTACCTTCGCGTGCGGCAGTGACGTGGTCCTTGCCCATGTGTACGTGCCGCACAATGTTCTCGCGTACCACGATGGCGTCGTCAATCAGGATACCGATCGCCAGCGAGAGGCCCATCAGGGACATGGTTTCCAGCCTGAAGCCGAACGCCCACACTGCCATGAAGCTGGCCAACACGGACACGGGCAGCGCGAGTCCAGTAACAACGGTGGAACGCCACGAATTGAGGAACAGGAACACCACCAGCACGGTGAGCGCTGCACCCTCCAGTAGTGTCTTCTGCACGTCCCATACTGCACGTTCCACGCGTTCACCAGCGTCCTGTACGATCGTGAGCGTCGTGCCTGTCGGCAGTTGACGCGATGAAGCGGCGACCGCGTTGCGTACCGCCCGCGCCACCGACGTGGTGCTGGCGTTGCGCGCCTTGCGTACGTCCAGCCCCACCGCACCCTCACCGTTCAGAACGCTGGCGGTCCGCTGCTCTGCCGAGCCTACGAGCACATCAGCGACATCACCCAGGCGTACAACGTGATCGTCACGCGCGCTCACCGTGAGTGCGGCGAACTCCTGCGGCGTGCGCGGCCGACCATCGAATCGCAGGCTGCGCTCCAGATCAGGTGAGTCCAGCCTGCCCACCGGTGTGGCGATGTTCTGGGATTCCAACGCCTGCGTCACGTCCAGCAACGTGACGCCATTGGCGCGGAGGGCGTCGCTGCGTACGCGTACGCTCAGCTGCGGCGTCTCGTCGCCCAACACAGCGACCGCCGCCACACCCGATACCGTGCGCAGCTGCCGGGCCAGCTCGCGCGCCCGTACACCAAGCGCCGCCGGTGATTCGCTGCGGGATGACAGGACGATGGACTGCACGGGCGTGTCGGTCTCGCTGTACCGCTCGACCACGGGCTCGCGCACTTCTGGTGGCAGCGCACCACGGACGGCGCTCACGGCCTCGCGCACGTCCTGTGCGGCCTCGCCCACCTCTTTCGTGAAGGAAAACTCGGCCACCACCTGCGCGTAGCCATCCGTGGCTGTTCCTGTGACCCGGTTGATGCCTCCCAAGGTGCGCAGCTTCTGCTCGATGGGGCGCAACATATCGCGTTCCACTTGCGTGGGTGCTGCGCCTGGGTACGACACGCCCACCAACACGACCGGCGCGCGCACATCGGGATACTCGTCCGTCTCCAGCTGCGAGAGCGCAAGCACGCCACCAACGACCAAGAGCAGCATGGCAACGACGGTCACCAGCGGCTTCGC
>JANNEV010000515.1:0-9165 GCA_031379145.1 Gemmatimonadaceae bacterium | reverse complement strand
CCAGGGGGAATTCGCTCCCGAGCGCGCAAACCCGGGCCGAGGCTGGGTGGTGGTCAAGTCGCCCACTCTCGCCACGCGACCGCTGGTCGATGCTCTTGAAGCGGGGCACTACGTCGTTCAGCACCACACCGGTACTGGCGTAGAAGTGCCCCGCTTCAAGAGCATCGACCAGCGGTCGCGTGGCGAGAGTGGGCGACTTGACCACCACCCAGCCTCGGCCCGGGTTTGCGCGCTCGGGAGCGAATTCCCCCTGGAAGTGATGCGCATCGTCCACCGCGATGCCGTAGAGCGGACGCCCCCGCGTGAGCAGGGCGTCCCACGCCTCTTCCATGCCGGGCCAGTCGCCGCCGCCCAGATTGTGCACAATGGGATGTCCATTGAAGATCTCCAGCAGTTTGTCGTTCCGCATGCGGAAGAGCGTCGCGGTGTCCACGCTCCACAAGAAGTTCGGATGGTTGATATGCGGAATGGCGTTCTCGCTGCGAATCGCGTCGATGGTCTTCTGCACCGTGCCCAGCAGGGTGGAGTCCTTGGGTGCAGCGATCACCCGCGAGATGGCCAGCGCGTTGATGTGCACGGCCGCCTTCTGGAATCCGGTGGTGACTTCTTCGCCGGGGAGGAGCAGGTACGTCGAGTCGATCAGCGAGGAGAGCGTGGCCGGGTCGGTGAAGACATTGTGATCGGACAGCACGAGGAACGCGTACCCGTGGGTCTTGTACCAGCGCGCGACCGCCTCGGGCGACGTGTCTCCGTCGCTGTTGGTGGTATGCGAGTGCGTGTTCCCCTTGAACCATCGTGCGCCGTCGGGAATCACGGGAACCACAAACCTCGCGGCGGCGCGCTGCGCGTGTGCCTGCGCGAGCGGCGCACTGAACGCCAGGACGGCGCCGGCCGCCATACTCAGCGCAGCGAGCCGTGGGCGGCGTGCCATGTCGCCCAAAGCGCTCCGTGGATAGTATCGCATCATGCCGCCGGGAAGGAGGGATCGTTGCGCTCGCGTTCAGACGCTCCGTCGTCGGCGGCGATCAGGTCGTTCAGGTCGGCGGACAGACAGGCCCCAGCGTGAAAGGTTTCGCTGCACCGTTCGGAACTGCAAAATACAGTTCCCGCGCGTCCTCGCCATCGCCCCTCTCGTCTCTCCCTATGTCCACTCACCAGCGCTCGTTCGTGCCAACCTTCACCTCAGCGAGCGGTCGCGCGCTCTCAGGTCTGGCCTTGTTGGCCATCGGCAGCATGCTCGGCGCTCCGCGGCTGGTGGCAGCACAAGGCGCTGCCTCGGCGAGCGGGACGGCGCCGCCACGCCAGACGGAAGCGGATGCGTACACCCGATATGAGTTGCTCGCGCCGGGTTCAGGCAAGTTCCGCATTCTCTACGACGTCACGGCAACAACCGCTGGTGCGCGGGCCTACTTCAATCCGATTCGGACCGGAAGCATCGCGACGGATGAGCACGTGTTCGATCGCGCCACCGGCCGACCGCTCTCCTTTGATGTCGTGGGAGCCGCCGTCGCGCGCAGTGGCGGCGTGCGCGTATCGGATAGTCTGCAGCAATACATCCGCGTCACGCTCGCCCGCCCGGTTCCGGCCGACGGCGGAGAGGCACGCGTGCTCATCGACAAGACCTACGAGGACGCGAAAAGCTACTTCGTTGACGGGGAGCAGATCGTGTTCAATCGCTCCCTTGGCATCAAGCGGAACGCTGTGGTGCTGCCCAGCGGGTACGAACTGGTTTCGTGCAACTACCCGTCACAGATCCTTCAGGAGAGCGACGGACGTCTCGCCATCAGTTTCTGGAACACGACGCCGGCGGAGGCGCCACTGGTTCTCCGCGCGCGACCGGTGCGCGCCGGATCGCGCAGCATGCCCGGCGTGTCCAGTGTGGCGTCCCGGTTCAGTGAGCGGGCGATTCAGTCCCGCGAGATCGTGTACTTCCTCCAGCAACCGGAAACGCACGCGTTCGACCTGTATCACGATTACACCGAGACACGGGCGGGCATGAGCTACTACGTGAACGTGGTCCGGGCGGGGAGTACCGTGTCCAATCCATCGGCGCGGAACCTGGATACTGGAGAGTCGCTCCGGTTCGAGGTCCTCAAAGGCGACGCCGTCACCAAGGCGAACGTTGGCGTGACGGATGTGACGGCGACCACTGAGGCGGTGGTGTTTCGCTTTCCGCCCGTGTCTCAAGGAGGGTCCGCGCGCCTTCGCATGTCGGAGACGTACACCGATAGCGCTCGCTATCGACTGGTGAATGATGAATTGGTCTGGGATCGGGCCTTCGGTCGTCCGGCCAACGCGGTGGTGCTGCCGACGGGTTGGGTGCTCACCAACAGCGCCATTCCGGCCACGGTCTCCACGCAACCGGACGGACGCGTCCGGCTGGACTTCGTCAACCCTCGTCCTGACGAGATCGGTGTGCTCGTGACTGCGCGGCGCAGGCCATGACGGATGCACCCATGCCGGAGAGCTCGACGGCGGGTGATGCGTCGCGCCGACACCGTTTGGGCATCCAGGTGCGATGGGCGGACACCGATGCTCTCGGCCACATCAACAACGTCAGTTTTGCGTCGTTTGCCGAGACCGCGCGTATCGCGTTTCTGTCTTCCATCGCCTCGCCCACGCGCACGTTCATCCTTGCCCACCTCTCGCTGGATTTCCGTAGCCAGATTCGCTACGGGCAGCGCGTGGAGGTGGAGACGTGGGTCGAGGCCATTGGCCGTTCCAGTGTGACGCTCAGGCACCACATCCTCGCTGATGGCGTCCTTGCCGGCGACGGTAAGGCAATTGTGGTGCATTTCGACTTCGAAACGCAGCACTCGCACCCATGGACGCCGGAACTGCGCACGCTGCTGGCCGGATGGTTGCCGTCGTAGCAGGATTGTAGAACGGCGCGTCGTCACTGAGATTGCAGGGATGCCCCTTTCCGGTTACGACGCGCTTCGCATCAAGCTGCACGAGGTTCCCGACACGGTACGTGAGCGCGGGGAGCTGTTGGCGAACGGGCTGCAGTTGCGCCAACCGCAGGTGACCAACCATGCAATCGCGGCCAGTGTCCGCGGCGACTACTGGTTCAACGTCTCCGTGCGGTGGGAAGACGACCGGCCGCGTGCCGTGCTGTACTGCTCGTGCCCGAACGGCCGTGACGGCGACTGTTGCAAGCATGTGTGGGCGCTGGCGCGACACTTCGTGCGGGCGGGGATTCTTCCGGCCACCATCATGCCGGTTGAGGATGCGACGACCCTCACGTCGCCGCTGGGCCCCTCAGCATGGTGGCGTCATGCCCTGCCGGCCGTGTTCGAGCAGTGGGCGGCCGAAGATCGCACACACCCGACGCTGCAGCCGCCGCGGCGACGGACGGCTCCCGAAGAAACACGCATCGTCTACCTGGTCGACCCCAGCGCCGAATCCGGCAAGCGACGCGTCGTCTCGGTGGTCGTGTCGGTGGAGAAACGTCGACAGCGTGACGGAGAGTGGGGCGCCCCCAAGTCCACCTCGGTTGCCAGTGAAGCGTGGGACGCTGCCGCCGATGCGGACGATCGCGTCGTCGCGCAGCTGCTGCTGGGCGCGCGACCGGCCAACGAGTTCATTCCGCTCACGCCATCCTCGGGCCGCCCCAGCGCGCGTTTCATGCTCTCCGATGTGTCGCTCGGCGTGACCCTGCGCCGCATCTGCGAGACGGGACGTGCACGCGTTCGCTACGCGGCGGATCAGCCGGTGCAGCCACTCACATGGAAGGATGACGAGAGCTGGTCGTTGGACCTGGCGTGTGTGCGTGAGGCGTCGGAAGGGGAGATTGAGCAGTGGCGCTTCACCGGTCGACTGGTGCGAGGCGCCGAGCTCTCGTACGAAGGGGAGAACGGCGACGAGCTGCTGTTTGATGACGAGGTGGCCGCGGTTCCCGGCATCGACGCGCGTGGACGCGAAATGCGGGCGTTGTCCGATGTCGTGGTGCGGGGCAGCTATTGCTTCGGTGGTGGAACGGTCGAACCGCTTGCGCCGGGCACGGATACACGGTTTCTCGACTACCTGCGCAATGCGCCGCCGATTGTCGCAGCTCCGCATGAGATTCCGCAACTGATCGATTCCCTGATGCAGTTGCCAGCCAACATGCGCGTTCGCTGGCCGGCCGGCATTGTCATTGCGGAGAGAATCGGCACTCCCATTCCGCAGCTCTCCATTACGGTCGCGCCGACCGCCGTGGGGGCCTACGCCACGGCCACGGTCAACTTGCAGTTTGCCTATGGCTCGCGCCTGCTTCCGTGTGGTGCCGGCCGCGACCGGTTCTTCGAGCACGATACGCGGACGCTCACGCATCGCGATCGGGAGAGCGAATCGAATGCGCTCGCACTTCTTGAGGAACAGGGGGCGCAGCGCACGCGCTGGAACGCGCCGAACATGCCGTCGCACGAGATCCCCGTCACGCGCGCCATGATGTTGGCGTTGGCCATGAATCAGGCCGGCTGGCAAGTCACGTTGGACGGGGCGATGGTACGCGCGGATGTGCAGACCTTCGTGCGGATGAGCTCCGGAATCGACTGGTTCGACCTCGATGCGGGCGTGGAGTTTTCCGACGGACAGACGGTTCCGCTCTCCGTGCTGCGGGCAGCGCGCGCCGAAGGCGTTCGCATGTTGACCATGGAAGATGGCTCATTGCTTGGCGTGCCGTTCGAGTGGATCGACGAGATGGAGCCCGTCATTGCGATGGGTGAGCGGGAGGGCAAGCACTATCGTTTCCGTGCGACGCAGGCGGCTCTCGTGGACGCGCTGCTGGCCAGCGCGCAGACGGTGGATGTGGAAGTCATGATCGAGCGCATCCGGCACGAGTTGCGCAGTTTCACCGAGGTTGAGTCAATTGAGCCGCCGGATACGTTCGTCGGTACGCTGCGACCGTACCAGAAGCTCGGCCTTGGCTGGATGCAGTTGTTGCAGCGTTGCGGACTGGGTGGTGTGCTGGCCGACGACATGGGGCTCGGCAAGACGGTGCAGGTGTTGGCGCTGCTCGACGGACAGCGCCAGCTCGGCAACGGCGCCTCGTTGCTCGTGGTGCCGAACTCGCTGGTGTTCAACTGGCAGCGCGAAGCTGAGCGCTTTACCCCCGGCCTGCGTGTGGGCATTCACTTTGGCGCAACACGGGAGAAACTCGCGCCGAAGTTTGACGAGTTCGATCTCGTCATTACGACGTACGGGACGCTACGTCGGGATGTGACCAAGCTGGCCACGGTGTACTTCGACTACATCATTCTCGATGAAGCGCAGGCGATCAAGAATGCCGCGGCGGATGTGACCCGCGCGGTGCGGGCGCTGCGCGGGACGCATCGCCTCGCGCTGAGCGGCACTCCCGTGGAGAACCATCTGGGTGAACTCTGGAGTCTCTTCGAGTTCCTGAATCCCGGACTGCTGGGCGCTGCGCCCGCGTTCCGGCGCTTGCTCGCGGCTCCCACGGCGATGTCGACTGCCGTACGTGGGCCGCTCGCGCCGGACGCCAAGGCCATCGCCGCGGTCGCGCAGGCGCTGCGTCCGTTCATGATGCGTCGTACGAAGGCACAGGTGGCGACCGACCTGCCCGCGCGCACAGAACGTACGCTCTACGTGGAGCTCGAAGGGGAAGAACGGGCGAGCTACGACGCGTTGCTACGACGCGTGCGCAGCGACCTGAACGACACCATCGACAAGGTGGGTTTGGGCCGTGCAAAGATGCAGGTGCTCGAGGCGTTGCTGCGACTGCGTCAGGCGGCGAGCCACCGCGGGCTCACCGATGATGCGCAACTGGACGCGCAGAGTGCGAAGCTCGATGCGCTCGTCGATGAGCTGCAGGAAGTGATCGAGGGCGGGCACAAGGCGCTGGTGTTCTCGCAGTTCACGTCGCTGCTGGCCATTGTGAAGCGGCGGCTCGATGCGGTGGGCATCGTCTATGAGTACCTCGACGGCAAGACGAGGGATCGCGAATCCAAGGTGGACCGGTTTCAGTCCGATGCGGCTTGCCCGGTGTTCCTGATCAGCTTGAAGGCGGGCGGAACGGGCCTGAACCTGACTGCGGCCGAGTACGTGTTTCTGCTCGATCCGTGGTGGAATCCGGCAACGGAGGCGCAGGCGATCGATCGGGCCCATCGTATCGGGCAGAGTCGTCACGTCATCGCCACTCGATTGGTGGCCAAGGACACGGTGGAGGAGCGAATTCTGGAGTTGCAGGCAGGAAAGCGCGCCCTCGCCGATGCCATCTTGGGGGGCGAGGCGGGCCCGATCGCAGGGCTTGGACGCGAGGAATTGGAGCAGCTGCTCCGATAGTGATACGCGTCCGCTCGCGGTGAGTCCCGCGAGCGGCGCGCGCGGAGGAGAGGTGCTGAGCCGATCAGTCGCCGGGCAGCATGGCCCACAGTGCCGGCCGTCCGACGTTGCAGTGTACGGCGCGTGAGAGCGGCGTGAGCGAGGCCCAGCTGAGCCAGAGCGCATGGCGCGCGACATGATGCATGTGCCAAGGGGCAACGGACGCGCCGACCACAGCCCCTCTCAGTCGGGCAAGGCGTGTTGACCGTGCCGGTACGGGGTGAAAGATCGTCTCGACGCCGCGTGAGCGAGTCGGTTCGTCATCCTGCCAGCGGTCCAGCTGTTCGATCGCACTACCCATCGCCGCAACAGCATCAGCTGCTTGGCCGCTGCCGCGCGACGCCTCAAGACTCGCGGCGTCCACCGCAAACACCGCGGCACGTGACGGGGTGGGAAGCACGAGTACGCTCAAAAACGTCCAGAGCGTCATGCCGAGCGCCATGGTCGCAAGGCCGCTCGCCGATGAGAGGGACGCGCGGGTCAGCAGCGGAAGTAATTGTATGAGCAACGCAAATCCGAGCGTGTTCCAGGCGATGGCGCCCAGGACACCGCGAACGTGGGCGCCGCTGTCGCGAATGACGCGACGACGCTGAAGGGCCGCGGCGAGCGCCGGAGACGGCAGTGTCGTCCAATGAAAGGGAACGAGCAGCGCCCGTGCTCGAATCCCGGTCCAACCGCCAACGAATCCCTCATCGTCGGCTTTGACGATGACGAGACCGCCGGGGTCAAGGCCGACGCGCACGCATGCACTCGCGACCTCCGGCGACACAGCGCACCGCGGCATCGGCGCGATCAGACGTGCGAGCGGCGCACGTGTCGCGGCGAGCAGCACCTGCAGCACCGTGAACGCGGCGAGCGCGCCCCATCCGTCCGCCCATCGAGCTCCGGCCAGCAAGCACGTTGCACTGATGGTCCAGACCAGTAGTTGCATGGCGACGCCGCGCAACCACTGCGTGAAAAACTGCGCTGGTGGCAGGGTGCGGCGAACGAGGCCCGCCCCGCCGAGGAGGTCAAACGGGAGGAAGACCAGTGAACCGAATGCGAGCGCGAGCAAGACGGTGCCCACGGCCTGCAAGAGCGGCTGGCTCGCCGAGTCGGAGAGCCACTGCGATGGCACTCCTACGATCAACAGCGAACTCGCGAGCACCACTGCGGCGCCAACGCCTGAGATGCCGAGGTAGAGTCGAGCGCGGGCGAAATTGCGTCGTGGTGGCGCGGTGCGAGGCGAACGGGAAGCAGAAGTCATGTCTGCGTAACGCGCGCGACAGCAATTTTGTGCACAGCGATCGCCCGGCAGTAGTCACGGGCGTGGCAGCAAGGGTAGACTGCAGTGTGCCGAGCGCTTGTTTCCGCAGACTCACCCAACCATTTCGGCTGTGATTTTCTTTCGGGTTCAGAGTGGTGCATGCCGTGAGGAGGCCGCCTCGCTTCCAACGGTTCGCGCCATGATGGTGGCGCACCTGTGTTGACGACGTGGATCTGCGGCGTGCTGCTGATTGGATCTATCCAGGTCCCACCGCTTCGAGCGGATTCGGTGGCGGAGTTGCGAGGACGCGTTACCGATGCGCAAACCGCCGGTGCCGTCGCGGCAGCCACCGTGGTTGTGCAGGGAACACGCTTGGGCGCGCTGACTGGAGACGATGGTCGATACGTACTGGCGCGCCTCGTGGCGGGGCCACTGGTGATCGTGGTGGGGCGCGTAGGATACGAGTCGGTTACGCGCACCATTACCGTGCGCGGCGGCGGCATTACAACGCTTGACGTCGCGCTGCCCCCATCCACGGCACAGCTGCAAGCAGTGCGCGTGTCGGCCGCCGCAGCCGAACGCGAACAGTTTCGACTCTCGCCGAACACGGGGGTGATTACCATGCGCGGTGAGACCCTCAAGCGCGTGCCGGTGATCGGCGAACCGGACGTGCTCCGCGTGGTGCAGTTGCTGCCGGGCGTCGTTGCCACCAACGACTTCACCGCCGGCTACAACGTGCGTGGAGGAGAGAGTGATCAGAATCTCGTGCTGCTCGACGGCTTTCCGATCTACAATCCGTTTCATCTCGGTGGGCTGTTCGGTACGTTCATCGACGAGACGGTGGGGGAGTTCGAACTGATTCCCGGCGGCTTTCCCGCACGGTACGGGTCGCGACTCTCGAGTGTGCTGAGTGTCGTACCGAAGGCGGAGGAGCGGAGTGGAGCGCACGGGGCCGCCACCGTGAGTCTGCTGGCGAGCACATTGACGCTGGGCGGGACGATGCGTGGCCGCACCAGCTGGAACGTGGCCGCGCGCCGCACCTATGCCGACCGGTTTGTGGCGCTGCTGTCCGACCGGCAGCTGCCGTACTACTTCACCGACATGCAGGCGCATGTCCGCCATCGACTTCCACGTGGGGGCACGCTGTCGCTGACCGCGTACGGCGGCAAGGATGTGCTCGATGCATCGCTGGCCGCCTTTGGCGATAGTACACAGGCGGGAGGTGGCGATCTGCTTTTCACGTGGGGAAACAGCCTGGTGGGGGCCGCGTGGGTGCAGCCGCTGGGTCGCGTGGCTGGCGGCGACTCCTCGCGCGTGATGCAGCGCGTCTCGCGCACGGGATTCGGGACCACCCTCGATCTGGGTTCCGGGTCACTGCGCTTCGAAAACCGGCTGTCGGACCGTCGTGCCTGGGGAGAGTTCACGCGATGGCGCGGTCGACACGAGACGCTGCTGGGCTACGAGTGGTCCGCGTTGCGGCTGCGCTACGACGTCGATGCCGCCGCGTCTGGCACGGCGGAACTGCTGCAGGTGCGACAAAACCCCACCGCGATCGCCGCCTACGTCGACCACACCGTGCGCGTGTCCACGGTGAC
>JANNEV010000067.1:0-2547 GCA_031379145.1 Gemmatimonadaceae bacterium | reverse complement strand
AGCGGCTTATGCCTGCTATACGGTAAGAATTGGACTTCGTTTTAAAATTGACCAATTTCTCATAGGTAGAAACTTCCTGATCGGTTTGCCCCGCTTTCGCGTAAACCGTTCCAATGGAATAATAGGCTTCGGCGAATTCCTCAACATTGGGGTCCACTTGTTGGTAATACTTAATAGCATCGGCCGCAAGTCCATTGCGTTCTTTAATTTGACCGAGTTGCATTCTCCCAGGGACGCGATTGCCACTTAGAAGACTCTTGACCACCGATCGCGTCGCCGTCCACTCACGGGCGCGAAGCACGCAGGACGTACTGAGCGAGCTCGTCGAGCTGGCGGTGCCGCAATCCGCGTCGCAGTCCGAATTACTCGAGGCGCTTCGGGCACGTGAAGCCGCTTTTCCCACCATGTTGGGCGATGGCGTCGCGATGCCGCATGTCCGAACGCCGCTTGTCTCGGAGGTGTGTGTCGCCGCCTGCGTCCTCGATGAACCTATCGCCTTCGGGAAAGCCGAGGGCCATCCTGTGGACGTGTTGCTGCTTCTGCTCAGCCCCACCAATGCGCCGTCGGAACACCTCTCTGTTCTGCGCGCGCTGACTCGCTTGGTGGCCGACGCCGATGTGCTGTTTGCGCTGCGCCACGCGAACACCGCAGCCGAGTTTGTCTCCGTCGCCATGACCACGCTCTCCGCGTGAGCTCACTCGCGGTTGGTGGAACCGCGCGTCAATGTTTCCCCCTCGTGGCGCGACCGCGCCTGGAGTGCTGTTCGTGAACGAGTTCGTGAACGAGTCCGTGTCCGGGAGCAACGTGCTGGCAACTTCGCTTCGCACGGACGCGTGCGGGATGCTTCGACGGGCCGACGTCGGTCGTACGGTTCGACTCGGTGGCTGGGTACATCGGAGTCGTGACCTCGGCGGACTGGTGTTCATCGACCTGCGCGACCGAACAGGAGTGCTGCAGCTCGCGTTCGGCCCTGCGTGGACCCCAACCGACGTCAGCGCGCTGGCGGCCGCGGTCGGCGTCGAGTCAGTGGTGCTGTGCGAGGGAGAGGTGGTGGCACGTGAACCTGAGCGCCTGAATCCGGAAATGTCCACCGGGGACATTGAAGTGAGGGTCCGGACACTACACGTGGTCGGTCCGGCTGTGACGCCAGCGCTCCCGGTGGCGCGCGGACGTATGGAAAAGGCGCCGTCTGAAGAGCTACGGCTTCGCCACCGGTACCTCGATCTTCGCCGTCCGGAGCTGCAGGAGAATCTGGTCCTCCGCCACCGCCTGCTCCAAGTCTCGCGCCGTTTCCTCAGCGATCGAGGCTATCTCGAACTCGAAACGCCGATTCTCACAAAGCCGACGCCCGAAGGCGCGCGAGACTACCTCGTGCCCAGTCGTGTCCACCAGGGTGAGTTTTACGCGCTGCCGCAGTCACCGCAGATCTACAAGCAACTCTTCATGTGCTGCGGTTTCGATCGGTATTTTCAGATTGCGCGCTGCTTTCGTGACGAAGACCTGCGAGCCGACCGACAGCCCGAGTTCACGCAAATCGACATCGAAGCATCGTTCATCGAACGTCAGGACGTCATGACGCTCGCGGAGGGGTTGCTCGGTGCACTGTGGCGCGAGGCCGGTCACGAAATTCCCGCGCAGTTCGAGCGCATGACCTACGCCGACGCCATGGAGTTCTACGGCTGCGACCGACCGGATCTGCGTTACGATTTGCGCTTGCGCGATTTCAGTGGCGAGTTCTCGTCGCTGGACTTCGCCATGACCACGTCGGCCCTGGCGCTGGGGCACCGCGTTCGCGGACTCATTGTTCCGGGCGGGGCCGGTTGGAGTCGCAAGCAGGTGGACGAGCTCGAGGCTCTCACGAAGAGCGCCGGCGCCGGCGGACTGCTCCGACTCCGGCGCGTGGACGGTACATACGACGGACCGCTCGCCAAATACCTGACCGACCAGACGCGCGCGGCCTTTGGTCTGGCCGACGGCGATCTTGCGTTGTTTGTCGCTGCCGCCGACCGCGTATCCAGTCCGGCATTGGATCGCGTCCGCCAGGAGTGTGCGCGCCGACTGGAGCTGATCGATCCGACCGTGCAGCGGTTCCTGTGGGTGATGGACTTCCCCATGTTCGATCAGGATCCCGAGAGCGGCGCGCTCGCAGCGGTGCATCATCCGTTCACGGCATCGCATGCGGATGATATGGCGGCGTTTCCGAACGAGCCCGCGCGTTGGCGTGCGCTCGCGTACGACGTCGTGCTGAACGGCACGGAACTCGGAGGCGGAAGCATTCGCACGAGTGATCCCGCCACCCAAGCACGCATGTTCGCGCTCCTGGGTATCGGCGATCCGGCGGAGCAGGAGCGTCGGTTCGGATTCCTGCTGGAGGGGCTTCGCGCCGGAGCTCCACCGCACGGCGGCATCGCCTTCGGCTTTGATCGCATCACCATGCTGCTCTCCGGTGCGACCTCATTGCGTGACGTCATCGCGTTCCCCAAGACGACCGCAGCTCGATCACTCTTTGAGGGCGCGCCCGTGCGAGTGCCCACGGCGGATCTCGAT
>JANNEV010000652.1:0-3545 GCA_031379145.1 Gemmatimonadaceae bacterium | reverse complement strand
GCCACCAATTGGCACGCCGGTGCGGAAGTGGCCGGGCCTCGCCTTCGCGGCTATCCGCTGTTGCTTCGTGCGGGTTATGCGAGGAACGCGTTGCCGTTCGGCGTGAACAGCAAGACGGTCAGCGAAACGCGGCTGAGTGGTGGTCTCGGGCTCCCCATTGCGCGGGATTTCGCGTCGATGGACTTCTCGATCCAGCGCGCGAACCGAACGCTGCGCGGCGGTGGGGCGACGGAAGGCGCATGGATGCTCGGCGTCGGAATTCAGATTCGTCCATAATGGCTGACTCCAGCATGCCCACGGTCTATATCGAGACGTACGGGTGCCAGATGAACGTCTCCGATTCTGAGCTGATGTACGGCAAGTTGGTGGCGCATGGCTATGTGCCGGTCGACCAGCCTGAGGGCGCCGACGTCATTCTGGTCAACACCTGCGCAATCCGGGAGAACGCCGAAACGCGGGTCATCGGCCGGCTGGGTGAACTCAAGCGCAGCATGAAGCCGGGTTCCATTGTCGGCGTGACCGGATGCATGGCGCAGCGACTCGGCCCGCGTCTGCTGACGCAGGCGAAACACGTGTCGCTCGTGGTGGGGCCGGACGGATACCGGGCGCTTCCGGAGTTGATTGACGGCGCACGCCGTGGCGAGCGTTTCTCGGCCACGGACTTCGACCTGGAAGAACACTACGAGGATGTGGCCGCGCGGCGATTCGAAGGCGTGAAGGCCTGGATTCCCGTGCAACGTGGATGCAACTACCGCTGCACGTACTGCATCGTGCCGTACACACGTGGCGATGAGCGGAGCCGCAAGCTCGACGATGTGGTGCGGGAAACGCGCGAGGTGGTGGCGCAGGGACTCACCGAGGTGGTTTTGCTCGGGCAGACGGTGAATTCCTACCACGACGGCACGCACGATTTTGCCGATCTGCTGCGAGCGGTCGGGGCGGTCGACGGCATCAGGCGCGTGCGCTACACCAGCCCGCATCCGAACGACTTCAGCGATCAAGTGATCGCGGCAATGGCCGCGGTCCCAACCGTTTGTGAACACGTCCACCTGCCGATGCAGAGCGGGTCGACATCCATGCTCAAGCGGATGCTCCGCCGCTACTCGCGTGAGGACTATCTGGCATGCGTGGCGCGCCTGCGCGCTGCGATTCCCGGGCTGTCCCTCACCACCGACATCATCGTGGGCTTTCCTGGCGAGACGGACCAGGAGTTCGAAGACACGCTCTCGCTGTGCCGTGACGTGCGCTTCGACGACGCCTTCATGTTCAAGTTCTCGATGCGGGAAGGCACGCCGGCGGAGCGTATGCCCGTGGAGTGGCACGTGCCGGATGCAACGGTCACCGAGCGGTTCGATCGACTGCTGGCCACCGTGCGAGGGATCTCCCGAGAAGGGAACATGAACCGTCTCGGCACCACCGCTGAAGTGCTGATTGAGAAGATCGCGCGCGATGGTGAACTCTGGCAGGCACGGACGCGGGACTTCAAGACCGTGATCGTTCCCGCCGATGCCGGCGCGATTGGGGACTACGTCACGGTGCAGTTGACTGGGACCACCGGTGCTACGTTCATGGGCACGCCCACCGCGAGCCAACGTTCGGCGCTGCCGATGTTCGCGTAGGACGCCGCTCGCGTAGGTCGCCGCTAGCGCGTCGCGCGGGAATGCGGCGTGACTAGAGGCGTGCGATTGATCATGCACAGCGTGCCGCGGCATCCCATGATGCCGCTGTGCCTCTGCTCATCTACGCCGTCACAAGTTGGTTGGGGGGCTTGTTCGCTGCGCTGATTGCGCATCGACAGGACGGAGTGGTCTCCTGGTGGCCCGCTGTCGCCTCGCTCGCGCTCGTCGGTTTGGGGAGCGGTGTGTTCGCACGTCGCCATCAGCGCGCCTCGCTCGTGCGTGCTGCGTTGGTTGCCGTACACGTCGCTGCGCTGCTTGTCGGCGACGCCGCCGCCCGACAGGCGCGTGCGTGCCGTGTTGCGCTGGGGCGCGAGCCGTCGCTACGGGTGGCGATCGATGAACGCATCGAACCCGGGGGGCGCGTCACTGGAGTGGCGAGCGGAAGCGGCCTGACCCGGGGATGCCGCGTGTTCGTGTCCATGCGTGTGTCATCGGGTCGCGCGCCGGCGGGGAGTGTCGTGCTGGCCACGGGAACGCAACGCGTGACGGATCGCGGGCTCCTGATCGACGCCGAGGTTCGGGAGACGGGCGATCACGATTTCCTGAGGGCCTGGCGCGGACGTACCGGAGAGACCATCGACACGCTCTTTGGTCGGAACGCCGCGCTAGTGCGCGCGCTCCTGATCGCCGATCAGGACGGTATCGCCCCGGACGTGCGGGATCGATTCGCGGATGCCGGTCTGGTGCACCTGCTATCGATCTCGGGTCTGCACGTCACGATCATCGCCGAAGCACTGCTGACGCTCGCCAGCGCCTGCCGAATACCGCGACGCATGGCTTCGGCGGCGTCGCTGCTGGTAGTCATGCTCTATGTCGGCCTGATCGGAGCGCCCGCGCCAGCAGTTCGAAGCGCCGTGATGCTGTCCACGGTTTCCGTCACCAACCTGCTGCAACGACCCGTTCACCCATGGACGGCCCTGGCACTCGGCGCGGTCATTCCCTCAGTTGATCCGACCGTCGTGGGCGATCTCGGCTGGCAACTGAGTGTCGGCGGAATGGCCGCGCTCGTGGCGGCGCGGGCCCTGCTTCGACGACTGCGGCTCGCCGATCCCGCAGGCCAGGCCAATAGAACGCGTCGAGCACTCCTGCGGTGGTTTCGCGGGCTGACGGGAGTGCGCGCATGGCTCGCGCGGGAGCTGCTTACCGGTGTGATTGCCACGCTCGTCACGGCTCCGCTCGTGGCGTGGACGTTTGGTCGAGTCAGTGTTGTTGCACCTCTCTCGAACCTCGCGGCCGGACCCATCGTTGCCCTGTTGCAGCCGGCGCTGTTTCTCACGCTCGTCCTGGCGCCGTGGCCGATCGCCGCACGCCTGGTGGTCGACGCGAGCGCGCAGCTCATCGAGCTCTTGGACGCGGTCGCGACGTGGACGGCCATGGCTCCGTACGCGTCGCTTCATGTCGCGCCCACGCTGTCTGGTGCGATGTGCGCGGGCGTGGCGGCCGCGGCGGTGGTCTGGGCGACGTCCGCTCGGCGCTGGATGCCGGGTGTGTTGATCGCATGCGCCGCCTTGACGACCGCGGTCTGGCTCCCCGCGCTGCTTCGTGGCCCCGGAAGACTCGAGATGCACGTGCTTGACGTCGGTCAGGGCGACGCGATCGCGCTGCGAACGCCGCGAGGCCGTTGGGTGTTGGTGGACGCCGGTCGGCGATGGGAGGGGGGCGACGCGGGGAGACGGGTGGTCGTGCCTTACGTGCAGCGTCGGAGTGGTGCGGTCGCGGCCTTCGTGCTGAGCCACGCTCACGACGACCATATGGGCGGCGCGGTGAGCCTGCTCCGGGCGCTCCGACCCGCCCGATGGTGGGAACCGGCGTTCATTTCGAGCAGCGAGCGATATCGAGCCACCCTGCTGGCGGTCCGGGAGGCCC
>JANNEV010000613.1:0-7890 GCA_031379145.1 Gemmatimonadaceae bacterium | reverse complement strand
CGAAGCGCCGGCGTGGTCGCGCGGTACCGATCGCGCTGTGGGCCACGCGGATTGCATGGTTGCGCAGCTGCCTCAGTCGGCAACATCACACCGATGCGAAAACAGTTCCGCTGTGGATAAGCGGTGCCGGGCGCGCAGTCTTGTTTGACTGGTACAACAACCGCCAATCGCAGCACGAATCACGGGTTGCATTGGCTCAGCGAATGTGTATTCTAGGCTGACAACTGCATCGCTTCACCGTGTACCGGTGTCACGCGGATCGTCGACAACGATGATGATCGCGTTCGTTCAGTGCTGGCCGTCCCGACTGACGTCGAGACGTCGCGCCACCCACCCTGCGCCTTGCCAATGCCCGTATGGAGCTACCACGGATGACCTTCGAGTTCGAAGAGAGCGCATCGCAAAACGCCCGCATGAAGGTGGTCGGCGTTGGCGGCGGCGGCGGCAATGCCGTGAATCGCATGATCGAGGAGCACTTGGAGGGCGTCGAGTTCATCTCGGTGAACACCGATGCGCAAGCGCTCATGAACTCCAAGGCCGACGTCAAGATCCAGATCGGCAAGAAGTTGACACGAGGACTCGGCGCCGGCGCTCGTCCTGATGTGGGTCGTCAGGCCATCGAGGAGAATCGGGAGGACGCGAAGCGCGTGCTCGGCAACGCCGACCTCGTCTTCGTGACCTGCGGCATGGGTGGCGGCACCGGAACGGGAGCGGCGCCGGTCATTTGCCAGCTGGCGAGAGAGGCCGGAGCGCTGACCGTTGGGATCGTGACGCGTCCGTTCCTGTTTGAGGGACGCAAGCGCATGCGGCAGGCGGAAGAAGGCATCGCCGAGATGCGCAAGCACGTGGACACGATGATCATCGTGCCGAACGAGCGATTGCTGGCTGTGGTGGGGAAGGGGATTCCATTCCACGAGGCCCTCAAGAAGGCCGACGAAGTGCTCCTGCACGCGACGCAGGGCATTTCGGTGCTCATCAGCGAGACGGGCCTGGTCAACGTCGACTTTGCCGACGTTCGCACGGTGATGCAGAACGGCGGGTCGGCCCTGATGGGAACTGGCATCGGTCGTGGGGAGAATCGGGCCATGGACGCCGCTCAGCAGGCCATTGCGTCCCCGCTGCTCGACAACGTCTCGATTTCGGGTGCGACCGGAGTGCTGGTGAACATCACCGGTGGGGAGGACCTCACTCTCGGCGAAGTGCATCAGATCAACGACATCGTGCATGATGCGGTCGGTGCGGACGCGGAGATCATCTTCGGCGCGGTGCACGAGCCGGCCATGATGGGCGAGATTCGGGTGACGGTCATCGCCACCGGCTTCGACCGGCTGATGCAGGGCAGCCTTGGGAACGGCAGCTCGCACCCCACGGCCGGGATGGGAGGGCACTCCGGAGCGGCCCAGCGAACCGCGGCTGGGCAAAAATCCCCTGATGTGCTACCTTTTCCCACCCGGGATCGGCCAGTGCCGAGACCGGCTGCCCCCCCCGCTCGTCCTGCATGGGAAGGCGCGACCCCGCGCCCGTCCAGAGCACCGACGACGAGTACGTCCACGAGCGCCGAGTTGGATGACATGGAAATCCCGACGTTCATTCGGAGACAGATGGATTGAAGCGGACCCGATGGTCGCTGCTCGTCGCCGCGGCACTTGCTGCCGTCGGCGCTGGAGCAATATCCCTCGGACGTCCAGTCCGTGAGCGCCCCGCGGCTTGTGTACACGACGCGGGGCCTCGCGCTTCCGTCCCGTCCCGCTGGAGCATGCGTGTCGACACGGTGCGACGGGGCGAGCTGTTGGTTTCCGTACTCGAGCGCGCCGGTCTGTCCCGTGTCGATGCCGCGAGGGCGCTCAAGTCCGCGAACTCAGTCGACCCGCGTCGCATTCGGCCGGGCACGACCATCACCACCCGCAGCAGCCCTGATTCAGGTGCGTCGGAGATCGTGCTGCAGCTCGCGATCGATCGACTTGTGCGCCTGACGCGGACCCCAGACTCCTGGTCCGAGAACGAAGAGACGCTCACGTGGAACACGGACACCGTCGTTGTCGGCGGTGTCGTGACGTCGACGTTAACGGCGGCGGTTGAAGGTGGAGCGGACGCGTTTCCGGCATCCGTGCGAGACGAAGTGGCCTATGCCCTCGCCGATATTCTCGAGTATCGGGTGGACCTCAGCCGCGACTTGCGACGCGGCGATTCGATTCGCGTACTGATCGAGCGCCAGCGCGCGGCCAACGGAGCGGTGCGTCCGGGAAACATTCTGGCGGCTCGACTGACGGTGGACGGGCGAACGGTGGAAACGGTGCGCTTCGCCCAGCGCTCAAACCGAGTCAGTTACTTCGATGGTGACGGCAAGGCGATGCGGGCCGCATTTCTGCGCGCACCGCTTGCATTCCGTCGGATCTCGAGCGTCTTCGGTCGGCGCAAGCATCCGATACTGGGCATCTGGCGCGCGCATCAAGGAACTGACTACGCCGCCGCCGCTGGCACCCCGGTGCGGGCCTTGGGAGACGGAACGGTGATCTTCGCGGGCTGGCGAGGCGGGTACGGTCGCGTGGTGGAAATCCGGCACCGCAATGGCTACGTCACGCGGTACGGACACTTGCAGGGCTTCGGCTCCGGAATCCGTGCAGGAGTGCCCGTCGCAATTTCCCGTACGATCGGCTTTGTGGGTTCAACTGGGCTGGCAACAGCGCCGCATTTGCACTTCGAGGTGCTGATTGGCGGTGTGCATCGCGATCCGCGAGTGGCGTTGAAATCTGTCACCGGAGAGCCGCTGGCCCGCGTCGAACAGGGTGCGTTTGCGGCATTGAAGCTACGGTTCTTCTCCCTGCTCGATTCGCAGCGTCCAACGCGTTCGATCTCGCGCGGCGGCACACGAAGCGGTACGCCAAGCGGTACGCGAAGCGGTACGCATGCCGATTCGGCGCGCAACGGCGGAGACTGATCGTCGCTGAGTCTCTCCCGCCGATGGCATCGCCCTCGGCCCGGCGGACTTCACTGGGGGCTGTCGTGACGCTGCTTCCGTGATTCGCTGGCTCATTTCGCTATCACTCGGCGTCGTCGTCGCTTGGCTGGCCTACGGGCGGGCCAGCAGCGGGCAACGTACGACGGCTCTGGCCCTCGGATTCCTGCGTGGACTGGCCGTCGCGATTGTCGCCGCGCTACTGCTCAATGCGCCGTCGTCACCGTCGCGTCCCTCGCCTCCGCTGATTGCGATTGACGCGTCGTCCTCGTGGCGTCGAGCGCTCGGCGATGACAGCTCGGCGGTGCGGACGCTGCGATCCGACGTGATGAAGTTGGCGAGCGGCAGCGAGCAGCTCGTGTTCGTCGGCGACTCCATGCGTGAGGTCAGCGCAGCAGATGTCGCACGCATGCTTCCCAACGATGGCGCGTCGCGAATTCGCTCGGCGGTGGATCGTGCTGCCGCGCTCGGACGGCCACTGTTCCTGATCACTGACGGTGAGGTCGACGACGCCGAGGCAATGGCTGAGGCGCCGGCTGGCTCCGCGGTTCGAGTACTCGCGCGACCTGCCAGGAGTGATGCCGCACTGGCCGAACTGAATGTCTCCGCGGCCGCCACGTCCGGCGACACGCTGCCGGTGTCTGTTCTCGTTACAGCGGGTGGGGCTGGTAGCGCCGACGGCAGTATCCAATTGCTGCTGGATGAGGCGCCGTTGGCGACCGTACCGATTGCGGCGTTAGGCGCGTTTTCCTCCACACGGATTGTGGCCCCGATCGTGGTCCCGCGCGGCGCCCGGTTGGGCGTATTGCGCGCGGTGCTTCAGGTCGCTGCCGACGTCGAGCCACGCAACGATACCCTTTCCGCGGCGCTTGAGATTGCCGATCGTCCGCCAGCCGTCTTCGTGTCGACGGCGCCCGATCTGGACGTTCGGGAAGCGCTGGTCGTGCTGAGAGGAGCACTGCAGGTGCCCACACGGGCGTACCTGCGTGTGGCGCCCGGGGTCTGGCGCGAAGAGGGAACGTTGGCCCCGGTTCGAGAGGACGAGGTACGTGCGCGCGCGGCTGCCGCAGGCATGTTGCTGCTGCACGGAGACACATCGTGGTCCGCAACCTCGCGCGTAACCCAGCGCGGCGCGCGAGCGCTTTGGGCGTCCGCCCCACCAACGGCCGCTGCGCGTGCGGGTGAATTCAATCGTGCCTCCGAGTGGTACGCGACGGGGGCGCCCGCCTCGCCCCTGGCGTCGGCGCTCGCCGGGCTGCCATGGGATACACTGCCCCCACTGACGCTTGCCGGACGAGCCGTCGGTCAGTTCACCGTGATGGAAGCCAAGCTCGGCAAGTCCGGCGTGGCCGTTCCCGCGATTGCCGGAAGAGATGCGGCGGGATCACGGACGCTCGTGATCTCAGGGTCGGGCTATGCCGGATGGGCGCTGCGAGGCGGTCGAAGTGCAGAGGCGTTTACCGCGCTCTGGGGCGCAATCTTTGATTGGCTGGCGGCTGGTCGCGGCGACCAGCGCGCGGCCCGGCCGGCGCTGGCGTCGCTGCGTCAAGGCGAGTCGGTTCGTTGGCGGCGGGGAGGAGCAGTCTCTCTGGTTCCGGTCATACTCGTACGTCGGCCGGCGCCCGGGTCGTCAGGGAAGGCCCCCGCGGGAGCAGCCGTCGATTCGCTCGTCCTGCGCTTTACCGGTGCCGCGTTCGAGACATCGAGTCCAGGGTTGTCGGCGGGTGTGTACGACGTGCGGTCGGCCGGTGGCGTATCGTTGCTGGTCGTCAACGCATCTCGGGAGTGGGTGCCCCGCGCTCCCACGCTCGTTGATCGAGCGGCCCGGAGAAGTGCGATGGCCACCGATGCGCCCCGGCTCGTGGAAAGTTGGTGGCCGTTTGTGTTGGCGCTGCTGCTGCTCTGCGCGGAATGGATAGGTCGTCGCGCCACTGGTTTGCGCTGACGGGCGGACCGGACGTGCTTCGGCGACGGCGTCTGCCTTCTCGCTTCACACTTACTTCATCGTCGCGGCAATTCCAATATGGCACGCCTGTTTCGCAAGAAGGATGATGTTCCCAAGCGGTCGCTGTGGCAGCGCGTCAAGGACCTTGTTCGTACCGACGTGGGTGTGCTACTGCGTGGAGGCGTTGATCAGGGCTCGCTCGAAGCGCTGGAAGAACTGCTCATCGAGTCCGATTTTGGCGTGCCGACAGCGCTCGCACTGGTTGCGGAAGTCGAGCGCTTGGCCAAGCGCGGCGACGTGAAAACGGAGATGGAGTTTCGAGACGCGCTGGCAAGCGGCATCGAGAACGCGCTGCGCACGGGGAACTCCGATCCCGCCTTGAACGCGGCCGCCCAGGGTCCCACCGTTGTGCTTGTCATCGGCGTGAACGGCGCAGGCAAAACCACGTTCATTGGAAAGTTCGCGGCCGACTGCAAGGCACGTGGGCAGAAGGTGCTGCTTGGCGCCGCCGATACGTTTCGAGCGGGCGCAATCGACCAGCTGCGGGTGTGGGCGCAGCGCTCCGGCGTCGATTTCGTTGGAGGAGCCGCGGGGTCAGATCCGGCTTCCGTTGCCTTCGACGCCGTGGATGCAGGCGTCACACGTGGCGCTGATATCATCATCGTCGATACCGCTGGGCGACTGCACACGAGCGACGACCTGATGACGGAACTGCGCAAGATCAATCGTGTGATAGCGAAGCGACTTCCGGACGCACCGCATGAGGTGCTGCTCGTGCTGGATGGCACGATTGGCCAGAATGCTCTTGCTCAGGCGCGTACTTTTTCCGCGGCCGTTCCGGTGACCGGTATTGTGGTGACGAAGCTGGATGGCACGGCCAAGGGCGGAATCGTCGTGGCCGTGCACGAAGCGTTGAACGTGCCCATCAAGTTCGTGGGCCTCGGCGAGCAGGTCGGTGATCTCGTCCCGTTCGATGCTGCCGAATATGCGCGGGAGCTCGTCGAGTCGTGAACGCCGGGGAGAGCGATCGGCGCCGTCGACCGCCCGCGCGGTTGGCGCCTCGCCTCGCGCTTGATACGCCGGTCACGTACCTGAAAGGTGTCGGCCCGGCGCGCGGCGAGATGCTCGCGCGATTGGGCATCACCGTCGCCGGCGACTTGCTGCGTCACGTACCTCATCGATACGAGGATGCCACGACGGTCTCGCCCATCGTGCGTGCCGACGTAGGTCAGGATGTGACCGTGCTCGGGAAGGTGATCGCCAAGGGCGTCCTGCCCGCACGAAAACTGCGTGTCTTTCAGGTCGTGTTGCAGGACACCTCCGGGATGATGGAGGTAGCCTGGCCGGGACAGCCGTTCCTGGACCGCAGCGTGGCGATCAACGACTGGCTGCTGTGCACCGGCACGGTACGGTTCTTTCACGGTCGGCGGCTGCAGCCGAGAGAGTTTGTCAATCTCGGACCGGATGAGGAGGGCACCAGCGAGGGACGGGTACTCGCCGTCTATCCGACCACCGATGGATTGTCGGTGCGGGTGCTGCGCGCGTTGATCCAGCAGCATCTCGACGCGCTACTGCCGCTCGTGACCGAGCCAATTCCGGCCGCCATCCTGCGCGAGGCCGCCGTGCCGGCGTTGGGTGAGGCGTTTCGATCCGTGCATCGCCCTGCGTCGGTCGCGGAAGCGCTGCATGGACGTGCGCGACTCGCTTTCGAGGAACTGCTGTGCGTCCAACTCCTGCATCGACGGGCCAATCAGCTGGCGCGCACAGCGGTTGGGGGTCGGCATTTCACGAACAAGCGCGTGCTCACGTCGGCGCTGCGTGAAGCGTTGCCCTTCACGCTGACCGGGGCACAAGTACGCGTCATTCGCGAGATCGTGGCGGACATGGGCAGCCCACGTCGCATGCATAGGCTGCTGCAGGGCGACGTGGGGTCGGGCAAGACCGTGGTCGCGGTGTTCGCGGCCCTGCTGGCCATGGAGAATGGCGCACAAGCCGCGCTGATGGCTCCGACCGAGCTGCTCGCGGAGCAGCATGTGCGTACGATCACGACCCTGCTGACGCCGCTCGGGATCTCCCCGGTGTTGCTGACGGGGCGGCTCGGCGCGCGGGAGCGTCGCGCTGCGCTGGCGAGGCTGGTCGACCCGTCGCCGGTATTGGCGATCGGCACGCACGCGCTCCTGTCGGAAGGCGTGCACTTCTCGGATCTTGGTCTGGTCATGGTTGATGAGCAGCACCGATTCGGCGTCGAACAACGCGCCGCGCTCGGATCCAAAGGGCTCTCTCCCGACGTCTTGCTGCTGAGCGCGACGCCGATACCACGCTCGCTGGCGTTGACGCTGTATGGCGACCTGGATGTCAGCGTGCTCGATGAGCGCCCGCCGGGGCGCCAGCCGATCACGACGGTGCATCGCGCCGGGTCTGCACGCGGTCGTGTCATGGAGTTCGCCAACGCGCAGCTCGACGCCGGTCGGCAGATCTACGTGGTCTATCCGTTGATCGAAACCTCCGAGAAAGTGGATCTCAAGGCGGCGGCGGCCATGTATGACGAACTCGTGGCCGGTCCGTTCGCATCGCGCAGCGTGGCGCTCTTGCACGGGCGCATGGCAGGAGACGAGCGCGATCGAGTCATGCGCGCCTTCCGCGATGGGTCGATCCAGGTTCTGGTGGCGACCACGGTGATCGAGGTGGGCATCGACGTTGCGAACGCCACGGTCATGATCGTCGAGCACCCGGAGCGATTCGGTCTCTCGCAATTGCACCAACTCCGCGGCCGCGTCGGACGCGGAGCGGAGCAATCGTTTTGCATTCTGCTTGGCGATGTCGGTGCCGTAGCTGGGGAGCGCCTCGCCCTCTTCACGGCCACCGAAGACGGGTTCGAGATTGCGCGGACTGATTTACGTCTTCGCGGCATGGGCGACCTGTTCGGTGCCAAGCAACACGGATTGCCCGCCTTTCGCGTCGCCGATCCGCTCCGTGACGAGGCGCTCAA
>JANNEV010000561.1:0-7063 GCA_031379145.1 Gemmatimonadaceae bacterium | reverse complement strand
GTGGCGTTTCTCTTCGGCGGTGGACGCGCCGAACCTACCGCGGCTGGTAACGCGCGTCGCCGGTCTGCCACAGCAGGAACGCGTACACTCGCGCGGCAAGCTGTGGGTCACCGTAGAAGACGGGAACGTGGCCACCGTCCGTGCGCACCCAAAGAAGCGGTCGCGTGCTGGTGCTCGCACTGCGGAGACGTGCTACGTACTTCGCGACCAGCATCTCGTTGCCGAAGTTGTAGTCAGCGCGCGCGGACTGGACGATCATGGCCGGTAGCGCGACCTGCGGCGGCACCTGATGATATGGCGACGCCTTGAGAAGAAGCTGGAGGCCTTCCGGGGAGTCGATGTCGCCGATCTCGCCGAGGTTGCGCCGCGCGGTTGGATCGAACGCGGCGCCGCGGATCTCGTCAGGCGTGCCGGCGCCGAAGACGACGGCGCCGAGCAGCTGCGGGCGTTGCGCAATGAGCAGTCCTGGAATGTGCGCGCCGAAGGAGAATCCACTCAGCACGACCCGCCCTGCGGAGGTATAGCGACGCTCGATCAATCCCTCGATCGCGGCGACCATGTCAGCGAGCGTGCGTTGCTTCCCTTCCCGCTTCGCGGCACGGTGCCAGGCAGCGCCGAGTTCCCCGCCGCCTCGTACATGCGCGTACGCGTACACGCCACCCAGCGAGACCCATGTGCTCACGTGCGGCGTGAACTCCGGATCGGTGCTCTTGCCGAAGCCACCGTACGACTCGATGAGCAGCGGCGCGGTGCCGTCGAGTCGCCCGGATGTCAGCGCGGCAGAATCATACGTGACCGATACCGGCACCACCGTCCCGTCCGCGGAACGCACCTCAATCCGCTCCGAGACAATCGTGCTGGACGCCGTCTTGCCGCCGTCGTCAATGCCCATTGGCGTAGCAGCACTCGCGTTCGCCTCCACCCTGAAGAAGCGCGGGGTGGTGGACCACGTGGATAGAGCGAAGGCGGCGCCGCCAAGCGTGGTGGGACGGCGGAGCAATTCGAGTCCGCCGGTGTACGGCAGGGTGATACGCGTTGTGCGGCGCTCCGACCACGGCAACCGATGCAGCGCAACCGCGCCGCCTTCGCGTTCGGAGAAGTACAGTGCATCTGCCTGCAGCGCGAACGCCGCGACCACCCCTGCGCGCTCTGCCAGCACCGTGTCCCACGGGGCGTCCGTCGGCATTGGATCTCGCAGCACCTGCCGGACGATCGACCCACGATCAGCGCGCCGAGAGATGGCGTAGACCGTATCGGCGCGCATCTGCACGGCCTCCAGGCGATCGTCGACCGTGGCAATGCGCTGCCACTGTGGTGTGGCAATTCGGCCCTGCGCGTCTGGCCGCAGGCGTGCCGCGTAGAGCTCCGTACCATCAAGTCGGATGCGCGAGAGAGCACCAACCATCCAATCGGTACCCGGAGCGGTATGCACGCGCGTCGGCAGATCCTCCGGATCGACGGGTACAGCATCGGAGACGCCGAACCCGAAAAGCGGGACGTCCGCAGACTGCGGCGTACCGATGCGATGCACGAACTGCCGCCCACGCGCAAGTCGCTCCGCCGCCGGACCCTTGGCAGCACCGGGCCACTCGCGCGGATAGATGAAGCCGCTGCCGTCAGGCAGCCAGGTCACTTCGTAGCGCGTGCCTGATGTCGTCGTCAGCAAATCCGGAATACGGTCGACGAGGAGCCGTCCCTGCGCGACATCGAGCACAGAGATGCTTGGCGCATTGTCACCGTCGGTAGTGGTGCCGAGCGCCACGAGACGACTATCCCACGACGCAACGAATGCGCGAGTTCTCGCGCCGCCGCGCTCGGCTGCCATTGCCGAGTCGGTGAGCAGAATCCTTTCGGTGGTCTGGCCGCGATCGATCGCCACGAGCGACGGGCTGTCGCCGAAATACCGTTCGAGCAGGAGTCCCGTGCTGGTCTCCTTCACGGTGCCGAGCGTGGGCAGTGACGCGAAGAGCTGTGCGATACGACGCGCGATGGAATCCACGCCGACCGTCTGACGCAGCACCGCATCGGTGTATGCCCGCTCGCTGTCCAGCCATGGCCGGACGCCCACGTCGGTACTGTCTTCAAGCCAGCGGAAAGGGTCGCTGATCGCAACGCCGTGCAAGGTGTCAGCGTGTGGTCTCGCCACGGGCGCCTTGGGCGGCACCGCCGAGGCGTTGACGACGACGGCGCGATTGCGCTCGGGGGCGCAGGCTGTGAGAGCGATTGATGCGGCGAAGAAAGCGCGACGCAGCGGAATGCTTGCGCGGAAAGCCGCGAACACCCTCGGTATGCGGCGAAGCAGTTGCAGCACGGAGTGTCTGGTTGAAGGGGACACGGGGCAGCGTTCACGTTGCGGGTGCCGACGCCAAGATCACCGTCTCGACGTCGCCGTTAGGGTTCGCGGCGACGCTCAGGGTGAAGTTACACGCGCCGCGGGCAGGCAAACAAGCGCGGGCTGCAGCTACGAAACAGCGCGGCCAGTGAAGTCACCGGCCGCGCTGCCATGCATCGTGAAGACTGTCTGTCACTCATCTGGACTCCACGCCGTCCGTATCGCGTGAGGGGTGACACCTGTCATCTCTCACGCGACTTGGCATTCGCTATCACGCTGCTTGGAATCGGAGGTTGTTTCGACGCGCATTCCCTCGCACAAGACCGAGTCGGAGCTGAGATCTTCCAAGCCGACCAACGACCTGCTTGTGTTTCGGTCGGCCCTCACCTCTGTACAAAGCGCATTCGATGGGGGGAGTCTTCGGTCCTGCTGTGCCGGTGCGCGGCGTTTACGCACCCTCAACGCTGATCCAAGGCGTAGAGTCGCCTATAGCGCGGATCGCGCTCCGCGTCCGGCGCTTCGCGCACAATGACCTCTAAGCATTTCCGTAACTGTTCTTTCGCCCAATGATGGTCTGAGACTACAGCATCCAGCAGGCGTAGAGATTCGAGGGGGAATCGTGCGCACAAGCCAGTTTCCCACAACGACTGGATGGCGCCGTACGGATGCTCGATCGGCTGCAACCAAGAGTACACCGCAGCCAACGCTGACGGAAACTCAGTACCGGCCGCGACGCACAAGCTGACGAGAGACTCTGCGATCCGATTGGTTAGGAGATCTCGCGACTTAGGCCAGACGGTCTGCCAGAACGGCGCGACGCGATTCTTCCAGTAGTCCTCCCGCTGTTCACCCACCCCTTCAAGCGCCCGCGTCAAGGCCTCCGCCGCCTCTTCAAGCGCGTCTTGGGGCAGTGCAGCGAAAGCGGCACGGAAATCGTGCGCTGAATAGCCATCGACTGGTTCGAGCGCCGCGTAGGTCAGCAACGCTGCGAACTGGCTGCCCTGCTCTCCGAGTTCCACATAGTGTTCCGCAGTATCCAGGAATTGCGACTTGAAGGCAATCAGCAAGGGCCGGTAGAGGCGCGGCGACCACAGAAATCCCGACCATGCTGCTCGCGCGTCCTCGGAACTCTTGGTCCAATCGAACAGCGGGAGCAGGTGCGTCTCCGTCCAGTTTCGATCGACGCGAAAAAGCGCGATGAGTCGTGACGCCAACAGTACGCGTCCGTGCCGAAACCGATTGACCTTGGTGTCGCAAAGCTGGGTGAAGAACGGCTCGATCTCGACAGGGAGAGCATCGTTGTCGTTTGGCGCTCGTTTGAACCAGAAGTGCAGCAGCGCCTGCGTCACATGCCCAATTGGGTGATTGATTGCCTCGGCTATTGGCCGACTAATGGGCTCGCCGCTTTGCGTGATGCCGGAATCAGGAGCAAGCGGCAGAAGCAACACACGACGGCAGATGTCCAAGAGTATGCCTTCGTGCCGCTCGATGGATTGGGAAACAGTCTCCAACCACCATGTGACATTGCTCGCGAGCTCCTGCAGCACGTTGTCTGGCATGCGTTGGACGAGAGGCGCCGCGAACCTCCACGACCGCAGCACCATCGCCTCCTCGCTCCATACTTGCAGGGCTTCGCGCCACCGATCTACTGGCCAAGCTCCTTCTTCAGCGACGTCGCACATCGCGAACAGACTGTGAAAGAACCGTGTGCGACATGTATCGCGCCACGTGTCTTCGTAGTTCCACCCACGCCTGACCGGGGGTTGCTTCAGCCATGGCACCAATTCAGTTCGTGTGCGCGGTGCGATGTCGATCTCCCGAATATCGTCGAAGTCGGGATCGCCCGTGCCACTCATCCAGTGCAGAAACTCATCGCGGTCGTTCGTGCCCAGCTGCCACTTTGGGTACGCTGCCGACAACTCGGCGAAACGGTCACGGGCGACTTCACCGAGTCCAAGCTCAGATTTCTGAAGTATCGCCAGTCTCAGCCAAATCATGCGGTCCATGTCCGGCTGCAGGCTCTCCGAATCAACATCATCACGGAATAGATCGCGCGGCGGACCCGTAAGAATTCCGGCCTCGAGTCGCTCCTGCGCTGTCGGCGAGAGCCGAGCACCCTGAAGCACGAAAAGCCTCATCACTTCACGATGGGTGTCTATGGACCACAGCCAGTACGCGGCGTCGCCGAGCAGCCAGTCCACCCATAACTCGGGCGTAATCAGGCCGTCCTGGCTGGCTGCAAAGAAAGCCAATCGCTTGAAGGTCGGGTATGGAATCTCAAACCACTCTAACGCGATCCGAATCGCACGCGCAGCGTCTACCTCGAGAACAGCGAGCCAAGCATCGCGCACGAGCTCGATGAGCACCACCCAGTCGCGAAAACCTCGATTCTGCCAATGCGGGCTGATGGACGGCATGTCCCAATGCGACCGATCATCCCGATCGTCGGCTTCCCCCAACTCGCGAAGCAGATCAAGAGCGTCGCGCAGCAGGTTTTCGAAGTCGGGGAGCAGCGCGGGCAGCGCCTTACGCCAACGATAATCGGACACATCACCAGAAAGATCACGCAGCCCGGCGCGGACGCTATCAGCTGCCAACACCAGCTCATAATGCGCAAGCTGCGCCAATCGCGGAGGAGACTCCGGAACTGCGCCGGATTCACCCCACGGATACGGCTTGTTCAAACGAAGCACAGGCGCGAGCAGCTGACGCAGTTCCATACGGAGAGTCGCGGTCAACCCATCGCGTTGCAGGTGCCCCTTCCAGCGATAGAAGTCGACATCACGCTGTTGAGATTTCACGCGCCCCGTCAGCAGCAAGCGCCAAAGCGTTCGCATGAGCGGGATTGGAACGGAGTGCGGCGCATTGGCGCGCATCTCTTCCAACTCGGCCACTTTGCCCTGGCGCTCCAAGTCCGCGATCTCATCGAGCTTCTGCTCAAGCAGCCACACCAAGCGGTCGCTGAGTTGGGCCCCGCGCGCGGTCACCCACCAGATCAACTGCGGGTCATTGAGGTGTCGCGTCAACCACCGGGCGATGTGATGCATCACATCATCCCAACCAGTGACAGCCGCGTTGCCGACCAGTGTCATCCAGGGTGAGTGGCTGTATGGCGCAGGGCGGCTGACGAGGCTGAACTTCAGTTTGGGATCGACCGCAGCGCGTGGTGGCACGCCGAAGCGACTCAAGTCGCCGTGCTGAAAACGGTCATCGGAAAGAGCTGTGAGCCAGTCAAGCGACGGCACAGGATTCAGATCTGCGAAGCGTCTTGCCGGCAGTCCGGTTTCGTCGGACAGCGCCCACAGCATTCGGCCAACAAAGTCATCCTGCCGCGTGCTCGCGGACGGTCGAGCAAGGGCATGCTCGACCACGATGCGCTCCTTGCCAAGACTGCCATCGCGATACGTTTCGGCCCATGCCTTCAGCGTTGCGTGCAGCCCAGAGTGATCGTGAGTGCCCGCCTCCACCTCGTAGAGGATTGGCGTGACACCCTTGGCCTCCCACTCTATGGATTTGGCGCGTTCGTGTCCGGGCGCAGAGTCACCCAGCGCATAGGCCTGCGGGGTGACCTCGCCAAGCATGCGATCCGCAGCTAAGGCATCCATCATGTAGCGCAGCACTGGATCGTTGATGCTGTACCCAACGAAGCACACCACGTAATTGCGGAACAGCTCACTGACAAATCGCGCAGCCCAGCGCTCGGTCAGATATGCGAGGCCGAAATCGCCGCTGGTGACCACCAACCGGTGCAGCGCGGCATTATCGGGCTTTGCGGGCAGTGACCCGTGGAGATACACCAACCCGTTCCACCGACTGTTCTTGGGAATCGGGAGCATTGGTGCTGCGAGCGCAACGCACGGCTGCTTGCTGCGCTTCGCCACGTGTTCGAACACACGGTCGAAGTTGGTGGTAACGAGTCGCAGTGACCCATCTCGGCACCGGCCCAATTGCAGCAGTGCTGCGTGCGTGTCAGTAGCGCCTTTGGGGCGCAGGTTGGGTTGGAGCGCATCAGCAAGCTTCGTTCGGACGGCAAGGCGTCCCCCTGCAATGCGACGTTCAAGGAGATCCAGCGTCGCGTCGAACTGACCGCGTTTATAGGCCGCTTCTTCGATGTCTACGCGCGTTGCCCCGACACGTGTGTAGATCTGATCCACCAACCCCTTGAATCCCGGCAACCCAGCGGGATAGGAGATACCGGCACCGCAGAAGAAGACTACGCGACCCTCCTCGTGCGCCTGCAGGAGCGCGTCAGGAATGTCAGGACCGTTGGCGACGAACTGCATTCATGCGCTCCCTGCGAACACTCGCTCCAACGTCGCGGGTAACAGCGCAGTGTTGGCCAGGCGGATGGCGGTATGCTGGGCCTGAAGTGCTTGGGTTTGCCGATGTATTTCGCGGAGCTTCAACTGCTCTGCCATTGGCGGAACCGGCATCGAGTAGCCGAGAAATACAGAGGGCTGCAAACGGCGACGGCGGGCGTTGGTGCCTCCGCTGATTGCTGCGAGAACAGGCCAGACATCGGGCGTGCGGAAGTAGATGTCCAGAACTTCGGGCAGCACCTGATCGGTGTTGATCGAGAATACGGGGAACTCGGGCGACACCACCATCCCATCACACTCGGGCGGCACTACACCGAGCGCTCCTTCCCAGGCCATCAGCTTCGGATAGGTGAAATCACCCGCACGAACTGTCGAGAGACGCTGGTACGAGAACGCACTTCCATCCTTAACC
>JANNEV010000487.1:0-11298 GCA_031379145.1 Gemmatimonadaceae bacterium | reverse complement strand
ACACACCACACCCGATCGGGCACAAGGGCACAGAATGGCGACGCTGCTCGATCTGGAAATCCTCCGCAGCCTCCGAAAGAGCGAGGCCATCTACGACAGAGTCGCCCGACTGTCGCGCGACATCTTTCGGGGTGACGGCATCAAGGATCGGGGCTCGATGATGGCCGAGCTGGAGTTTCTGTTGAAGGGCATCCAGGGAACCGACGCGCACCTCACGATTTTCAACCACCAGACGTTCGCGCCCGAATTGGAAGTGGGCCATCAGGAGTTCTGGGGTCCGCTCCCCAGCGGCAACATGGGCGAACGCATGGTCACGATCCTCGACTTGTTGAACACGGAGTATGCGAAATTTCCGTTCGAGTCGGTGAACTGGTTCACCAAGGTGCTGCAGCAAGTTCCTTTCGAAGATCGCGTGAACATGAAGATCCACCATAGCGGCATGCGATTCACGCGCACGGACGGCGTTCCCATCTGCATCTTCTCACAGGGCGTGCCGATCCAGGTTGATGAACAGCGCACGTTCATCTATACGCTGAACTACGTGCAGAACATCCACCACCTGATGAAGAAATCCTTTCCGTACTACTGGATTCGTTTCGCCTACGGGCAGGACAGACAGTTCGTGCAGACGTTCCATTCCAACGACAAACAGCATTCGAAGTCGGATCTGCTCACCGCCAGAGAAAAGGAGGTGCTGGTTCTGATTGCTGACGACCTGGAGACGAAGGAAATCGCCGAGCACTTGCGCATCAGCGTGAATACGGTCGGCAATCATCGCAGCAACATGATGGAGCGTCTGGGCGCGCGCGACACGACGGCGTTGGTGCAGCTGGCGAAGATGACCGGCATGATCTGACGGCAACGCACTGCTCAGGCAGAACCAGCCCGATCGGCCGTGAGCATCCCGCGCCGCGAGCTTGGTGTCTCGACGGTGGACCGGGTATACTCCGACACTCCAACCCACCGGTTTCTCCATGCGCTCCCTTCGCCGTCTCGCCGCACTCTGTGTCATTGCGTTCGCCTCGCCTGCAGCGGCGCAGCAACCACCGTCCGGTGGCATGACGCACACGCCTGGAATGGTGCACACGCCAGGCATGACGCACCCTGCGGCGGCAGCGGCGCCCACGCAGGCCGGGAACGCCGCATTCGCGACGATCGCGGAGATCGTGAAGATTCTGGAGGCGGATTCCGCCACCGATTGGTCGAAGGTCGACCTCGAAGCGCTTCGGCAGCATCTGATCGACATGGATGCGGTCACCATGCGCGCACGCCTGACGCAGTCCACAATCGCCGGCGGGCTCTCTATGGACGTGACCGGCGATGCCGGCGTCGCGGCGTCCGTGCGACGCATGGTGGGCGCACACGCGCCGATGCTGGAATCGCTCGGTGGGTGGCGCGCGACCGCGACACCGATTCCCGGCGGCATGCGCTTCCGTGTCATTGCCGCCGATCCGACAGACCACCGGACTGTCACGCGTATTCGTGGACTCGGCTTCATCGGCCTGATGACGCAGGGTGATCATCACGTGAAGCACCACCTGATGATCGCCAGAGGCGCCGGCGCCGCGGCGCACACGCACGGCGCTCCGTAGGGCGCCGGCACGCGCTGCCCTGACCGACGCGCTGTTCGGTGTCGCAAGCAGCGTTCGACCAGCCCTGCTGGACCGACTCCACCTCCCCTCGCAAGCAAAGCCCACCAACGTCAAGACGTTGATGGGCTTTGCTTTACGCTAGAGCGGGAGACGGGACTCGAACCCGCGACATCAAGCTTGGAAGGCTAGCGCTCTACCAACTGAGCTACTCCCGCAAATACCGGCCCAACAACTGCTCCTTCGTACCCGCCGCCAAACGCGACGGTCCTGCACCTGCCAAGTGGTGGGGGAAGGATTCGAACCTTCGAAGGCGTTAGCCGTCAGATTTACAGTCTGATCTCGTTGGCCACTTGAGTACCCCACCAATCTCCGTTTGCGGCACCGACAGTGCCCCGGCGGAGCGATTGGAAGAGCTGACGGTCGGGATTGAACCGACGACCTGCTGATTACAAATCAGCTGCTCTACCAACTGAGCTACGTCAGCAAAGCGATGATCTACCTCGCCATGGACAGACCCGCAGGATAATCCGAGCCCCCATCGGAATCAAGCGCGCCGCCAACGCGTCCCCTGCGCCGTGTCCTCAATTGAGACGCCTCGCGCGGTCAACTCGGCACGGACCGCGTCCGCGGCCGCAAAGTCCCGCCGAGCTCGCGCATCACGACGCGCTCCAATTCTCTCCTCCACCCAGGCCGCCAGCGTCTCGTCCGGCTGATCTTCCGGGACGAGGTCCAGCACGCCATCCATGAGCCGAAACGCAGCCCGGGCGCGCTCCAGCGACGCCACATCGGTGCCACCCAGATCCAATTCCCGGTTGGCATCGGTAATGAACGTAAACATCGCCGCCATGGCCTCGGGCGCATTCAGATCATCAAACAGCGCCGCCAAGAAAAGCTCCTCCGCGCGCGTTGCAGCATCGGCCAACGCCGTCGTTCCGCCGCTCGCCGCAGCGAGCCGCCCGGCGAATGTGCCGATCCGCCGCACCGCGGCACGCGACTGCTCAAGCGAATCTTCTCCCAGATTCAACTGCTTGCGATAGTGCGCGTTGAAGACGAAGTGACGATACGCGGTACCGGAAATCCCCTGCTCACGCAGCTCGACCACGTTGGCAACGTTGCCAACGCGCTTTGCCATCTTGGCACCCTCGGTGAGCAGGAACTCTCCGTGGCACCAGCAGCGCGCAAACGTCTTGCCCGTGGCTGCCTCCGACTGTGCGATCTCGTCCTCGTGATGCGGGAAGATCAGGTCGATACCTCCGGCGTGCAGATCGAACGTCTCGCCGAGATACTTCATGGCCATTGCCGAGCACTCGAGATGCCAGCCGGGTCGTCCTCGTCCCCACGGTGAATCCCAGGCCGCGCCGGCCACCTCGTCCTCGTCCTTCGCGGCCTTCCACAGGGCGAAATCCTGCGCGTTCTCCTTGGCGTACTCATCCTGCGCCACGCGCGCGCCGGCACGTATCTCCCGCTTGTCCAGCTGCGACAGCTGGCCGTACGTGGGGAATCGATCGATCGCGAAGTAGATCGAGCCATCGTCGGCCACATAGGCGACGCCGTTGGCGATGAGGCGCTCCACGAGCGCAATCATTTCGGGAATGTGCTCGGTCGCCTTCGGATAGATCTCGGCGTCCTCGATTCGGAGGTACCGGCGATCGCGGTGAAAGAGCTCCGTGAAGGGTTCGGTGACCTCGCCGATCGTGACCTTCGTCGCGGCCGCCTTGCGGATGATCTTGTCGTCCACGTCGGTCAGGTTCATGACCTGCTCGACCTTCCACCCCGCGAGTCGCAGGGCGCGGCGCATCAAGTCCTCGAAGAGGAACGTGCGGAAATTGCCAAGATGCGCCGGATTGTAGACGGTCGGTCCACAAGTGTACATGCGCACGGTGTGTCCATCAGCGGGCGCGAACGGCTCGACGCGGCGCGTGAGCGTATTGTACAGGCGGAACTCGGGCATGCGACGGAAGGAAGACGGGAAGTGGCGACCGAAGCTCGGGTGCGGAAGCCTCGCTGGAATGTACTGCCTCCGTGCGCGACAGCGGGGGCCGCGCGTATTGCAAATTTGGCTGAGGGACGCACTATTGCAGAGGTCCATCTTTCCCCGCGCCGCCGGCATCTCCAACATCATCACAGGATCGACTCATGAGTCCTCGCACCGACCGCTCGTTGCCGCTCTCTCGCGTTGTCCTGACCCTTGGAGTCCTGGGCGCTGCCACCGTTGCCATGGCGGCGCGCCTTCCCGACGCGCAGCAGCCACCGGCGGCGACGGGTCAAGCGACGGCAAGTCCAGCGCCGATCGACTCTCCGCCGGCCATGCCCACAGTGATTCCGGACTCGATGGCAGCCATGACCGCGGCTCCCGTGGACTCGCCTCCTCCGCCACTCGAGCGGGTTGCGGCGCCTGCGGCCGGCGGCTGGGCGGTGGATCCGGTCACAGGACAGACACTCATCAACGGACAGCCGGTGGTGGGCCGAGTGTTCGTGATGAAGAAGACCGACGGCATTGAGAAGTACGAGTACGGGCAGGTCTATGCAGGCGAAGCGGACGCGCCCGAAGCGGCCGTGATCGGCACTCGGCATGTTCCGCTGGCACCGCGCAACACCCGCCGAATCCGGGGCATCATGGTGCAAGCCACGTTGTGGGGCATGGACCACAAGCCAACGGCCACCGAGCTTCGCACCTATCGCCCGTCGGTGCCGGCGTCTAGCCTCGAACAGCGTTAACGATTCGGCCGTCGCGCAGGGTCAGCACGCGAATATCTGCGTCGCTGACCGCCGCGGGTTCCATGACGTGCGAGTGAGGCTGCCGGTATCCTCTGGGGAGACCCGGCAGCTCGTTTTCCCGCCGGATGCGTTGAGCGTTGACAACACGCGGATACGGTCGCGCGGCTGTCTCGCCGAGCGGACTGTTTTCGGCGGTCGAGGTCCCGGTGGAATCCAGATCCATGGCGAGCACCACGGATCCGCCCGCCTGGGGTAGCCCAGCTGCCCATTTGCGCCAGGAGAGGACGGCGCCATGGGACGGCTCCGCGCGGTCGACGCCTTGGTCATCTTGTCGAACGCGGAACAGGTACACCACCGGCGCACGTGCAATGCCAGAGCCGCACTCGGCGCCTGCGTGCGGCGGCGTTGGGTCGCCCGGCACCGGTGCCCTCCCCGAGCTATCGCGCCATCCATCGACAATGGCTCTCCCAGCGAATTCCGGAATGCTGGCGCGGCGTACCTGGACCTCCTCCGCGACTCGACGCTCTCCCCGCGCCGGTGACAGTCGGCCACGCATCACGCGGAGCAGGGACAGCGCGCCGCTTACCTTCCCGCCGGAGAGCACCAGTAGTTCTCCCGAGAACACATCGCAAGACACCGCGTCGAGTGTTCGCACCGCCAGAAAGGTGGAGCCATACCCGGCCACCAGCTCTTCAGTCAGGTGTTCGAGAGTCAGCAGCACACGCCGCGCGGCAGGCCACGATGAGCGAGTCAGGATCGGTGGAGAAGTCATGGTCGAACGGTGCGACTCTCACGTTCGGAGTGCGGCACCATTCCATTCCATCGTGTGCCTTTCCCGTTCCAGAACGCTGATGGGCGGTGTGGTCGGCAACGGCGTACTCTTTCAGCGAGCGACGACGGCTATGAGGCGCGTCGAGCCCGATGGAACGCGTCGATGGCGCTCGCGATCGGCGCCACGTCGAACCGAACCGGATCCGTGGCGGGGAGCCCCGTCTCGGCGATGGCTCGCTGCACCGCCGCATGCGCGTCGTCTTCGGAGAGATCGTACGTATTCAACGCGACCGCGATGATTGGCGCCGGTCGCACCCACGCGGCGGCGCGTTCATAGAGCGCGATAGCGTCCATGAGCGGTGGAATGGCAACCCATCCATTCCGATGGACCGCTGTCCGCGATGGCTGCGTACACAGGACCATGGCGTGCGGCAGCGATCCGTGCATCAGGCCAAGCGTGACGCCGGAATAGGCCGGGTGAATGAGGGAGCCCTGCCCTTCCACCAATACGATGTCCGCCTGTGCTGCCGCCTCGAGCGTGAGCCGCTCCGCCGCGCCCGCAATGAAGTCTGCCACCACCGCATCTACGGCGATTCCTCGGCCTTCGATCAAAATGCCCGTTTGCCCGGTGGCGGCGAAGTTGACTCGGTGCCCCATCGACTGCACCGCGTGCTTGACCTGCAACTGTGTGGTCATCTTGCCGATGTTGCAGTCGGTGCCAACGGTCAGGACGATCGTCGCAGGTACATCTCGAGCGCGCCCCGAGGCTATGACCAGGTCGGGCGGCGAACGCCGCAGATCATGCATCAGCGCACCACTGCCGCGGGCGAGCTGGGCAAACTCCGCGTCATCCGACAGCAGCGTATGCAAGCCACTCCAGACATCGAGACCGGCCCGGAGGGCGTCACAAACCGTCGGGCGCCACGAGACAGGGAACTCTCCGCCGGCGGGCGCCACCCCGATGAGCAGCGCGGTTGGTCGCATCGCCAACCCGGCGTCGAGAGTGGCAACGACCGGGATGGCTCCACCAAACCCCAGCACATCGTGCGCCGTGCGTCCGGCCGATGTGCTGTCGATGACCGCCACCACCTCCGCCCCCGCGTACCGAATGCACGCGTTGGCGGTTTTTGAGCTGAGCGGTCCGAAACTCCCTTCGGCGAGAATCAGGAACCGGCGCGCGGGCATTCCTACGAGCGAGGCTTGGGCTCGCGAAGTCCTTCGATCTCGGCGATGAGGTCAACTTCCGCCGTCTTTGCTTCTTCCTTCGCGCCCGCCGCCAATTGGGCCGGAGGCGCGACGACGGTTGGCTCAGGGCTGGCCGCGCCGGCCGCCAGTTGTCGCGATGCCGCAGGTGCCGCGGAGGGCAGCATGCCCATGCGTTGTTTCAGCTGCAACAACTGCGAGTCCGCATTGGCGCCGCCGGCCGACCGTTCCAGCTGCTTAAACTCGCCCGCGAGACGATCGCCACTGAACTCCTCGTCGATTTCCTGCGCGGCCTGCAGTTGGCGCTCGTTCGTCGTGATCTTCTCTTCCATCCGCGAGAAGGCATCGAAGGCCGAGTTGTCCGAGAGGCCGGACATTGTCTGCGAAATGCGTGCCTGCGCCTCGGCGCGACGCTGCCGCGCGAGCAACAGGTTCTTCTTGCGTTTGGCTTCTTCAATCTTGTCGTTGAGGTCGCGGAGAGACTGCTTCAGCTTCTCCGCTTCCATCTTGTGCGTTTCCCAGGTCATCGCGAGCTGCTGCCCGTGCTCGAGATGCTCCTGCCCGCGCAGGAGGGCCTGCTTGGCCAGGTCGTCGCGGCCTTCCTGCACCGCCAGCATGGCGCGCTTGTCCCAATCGTCGGCCATCTTGAACTCGGCGTCTGCCTGGTCCTTGAGGCGCATTTCGTCGGCAATGGTCGCCGCCACCTGCTGCTTGGCCTTGGCGAGCTGATTGCGCATGTCGACGATGATCTGATTCAGCATCTTCTCGGGGTTTTCGGCCGAGGAGATGAGGTCATTCAGATTCGATTTGATCAGCGTCGAGAAACGGTCGAAGATGCCCATGGTTCAGCGAACCTCTCGGAAGGCGGCCAACTCGCGCATGTGCGTGGTCAGCGAAAGCGTCAGGCTTTCGTAGGAAGCGAGAAATTCCTCGTAGTCGAGATGCGCGAGCTCGAGCGCCTCGGTGAGGACGATGGCGTCGGCATCGATGCCGTAGGAGCCATGCAAGAGATCAGTGGCATTGAGCTGCAGCAGTCGTCGACTGAGCGCCGCCACTTCGCCTGCGTCAGACGGTACCGGCATCACTTTCACCCGCAACAGCAGCACGGGCGGATTGTGTGTGATGACCACATCGAAATCGAGCGGGCCACTTGGCCGAACGATCCAGAGTCCGGGTTCAACTTCGGAGTGCGACGCGCCGTCGGTGCCGAGGCGGTCCAGAAAAGCTTCGACGTCTTCACGAGTAACCATAGGGGCGATTCCTGTTGTGTTCAGTTCGACGTCCGTACGGCGGGATCAGCCCTGACGTTTCGTTTTGTCCCGAGCGTCACCATCGACGAGGAAGTTACCCTGACGAATGCCGACCGGCCACGGCGCCGCCCGTGCTCGCGGCGACAGGCCAGAAGGGGGCGCTTGAACGGACACTATGGGCAGCGTGCAACCTGCAGCGGTGCTCCTCCGCCTTCCGCATTGAACAGCAGGCGTCCGTCGCGGAGCCAGGCCAGACCCTCGCCATACTTCTCCCTCAGCGGCTTCAGGTCGCAGCGGTGTTTCAGGCGACCGGGGCGACCTGTTGGTCCGTCCATCTCGAACACAAAGACCGATCCGTAAGTGCGGACAGCGAGCACCGGCGGGCCGACGGCATCCTCCGAAGACGCGGCAGCATCTGTAATCCACGTTCGGCTATCGGACGCCAGTGGAACGATGGGAAGCGAGTCCACCAGTTCGGCCACCTGCTCGCCGGGAGCCGCCCAAGCCGACGCGGAGACCCGATAGAGTTGCGCAGGTCTCAGCATCCCGCCGGGCGCGAACATGGGGCGCTTGGTGAGCAGCCACACGCTGGCATCGCGGGCCACCCACATCGCTTCCACGTCCCGCGGTCCATCTGGATAACGAACACGAAGCACCGACGCCGAATCGGTCACACTATCGCCCGGGGAAGGCTGGCTCACTCTCCAGATCGCGACAGACGGTCGCCGCGCTTGATTGTCTCCCACGTCGCCGATATAGAGACATTGCCCCTGTGCACACGGGCCGGCCGCCAGCGCCTCCCAGTCTTTGTTCTGGGCGGCAAGCACCCGCGTACTTCCCAGCGATGCGCCCGTGCTGTCGTACGCAAAGAGCAGCGCATCGTTGCCGCTGTCATTCTGCGACCAGAACACGTTGTCGCTGTTCGTCGCGCGAACCACACCGGATGCTTCCACCAGATCCGGATGTTCCAAATTCCCCCACCGCTGCAGCGCGCCGAGCGGCTCGGGCCTGAACGCCACACCGCCCGACGGGTCAACGTCTCGCCGGTCGATGCAGCCGACGATCGTGCCCAGCATGCACAAGTGCACCGTCGCGCGCCAGGCCGAACGCATCGGCCGTAGCGAGCTGAGACAGGTGAGCGATGACACGCTGGACGTGCTCACTCCTTGCGCTTCAGTTCGTACAGTCGCTCGCGCGCCAGGCGGCGACCAGTTGGCGTTGCGGCGAGACCGCCACCAGCCGTCTCGCGATACCGTACGTCCATGGCTTCGCCAATCTCGCCCATCGTGTCGATCACCTCGTCGGCTGGAATCGCGAACTCGATTCCAGCCATCGCCATTTCGATCGCCGCCAGCGCGATAGCGGCGCCCGTGGCATTGCGAAAGACGCAGGGCAGCTCGACGAGCCCACCCAGCGGGTCGCAGACGAGTCCGAGTGTACCCTGTTGCGCGAGCGCCGTGGCGTGGCCGACTTGGCGCGGCGACCCGCCCAGCATCTCCACCGCCGCTCCCGCCGCCATTCCGGCGGCGGCGCCCGTCTCGGCCTGGCACCCTCCTTCCGCACCGGAAAGTGAGGCGCGCTCGGCGACGACGGCACCGATCAGCCCGGCGGTGGCGAGCGCCGAGATGACCTGCTCGTCGTCGATGCCGCGTGCTGCCGCCAAGCCTGTCAGCACCGCGGGCAAGACGCCGGCACCACCGGCCGTCGGCGCCGCGACGATGACGCCCATCGCGGCGTTCACCTCCTGCACGGCGAGTGCCCGCGCCAGCACATCGCGAAACGGGGTTCCTGCGAGCGGTCCATCGGGACCGGTGCGCAGTTTCGCTGCATCGCCGCCAACGAGCCCTGAGCTGGAGTAGAGATCGCCCACCATGCCACGACTCACCGCTTCACGCATGACCACGAGTGCGCGCCGCAGGGCGTCGCGAATCTCGCTGATGGGGCGCCCTTGATCGCGCGCCTCGGATTCCAGCGCGACGGTGGACAACGACACGCCGCGTGCCTCGGCGTCCTTGATGGCATCTGCGATGCTCTTGTACATCAGGCGCTCACCTTGTCGAGACGGAAGGCCCACTTGACCCACGGCAACGCGCGAATGAGATCGCGCAGTGGCTCTCCGGGTTGCTCATCGACTTCGATGACCATGAACGCATCGCCGCCGCGTTCTTTTCGCGAGAGTTTGAGGGTGGCGATGTTGAGATCGTGCTCCGCGAGGAGTCCCGCGATACGCGCGATGGAGCCCTTCACGTCGCCCGCCACCAACACAATGGTGTGCAAGTTTCCCGAAATCTCGACGGGGAATCCGTCGATTTCCGATACCAACACGCGGCCAGCGCCGAGCGAGGCACCGACCATCTGCGACTTGCGATCACCGCGTTCGAGTGAGATGCGCACCGAATTCGGGTGGGCATGATCGCCGAGTGACGTCTTCTCGAAGACGTACGTGAGCCCTTCCTTGTCCATGATCTCGAGCGCGGTTCGCAGGCGCTCGTCGTCGGGCCGAAAGCCCATCAGGCCACCGACGATGGCTTTGTCCGTGCCATGCCCCTCACCGGTGCGCGCGAATGAGCCGTGAAGCTCCACCGTGGCACGTTGGGGTGTACCACCCACGAGGCAGCGTGCAAGCAGGCCGAGGCGGCAGGCTCCAGCCGTGTGGCTGGAGCTCGGGCCAACCATGACCGGGCCGATAATGTCAAGAAGAGAGACCATACGGAGAATCTACGCCGCGAATGCGCACGATGGTGCCACGTCGCGCCCTCAGCGACAACTCAGCGGCGCTTCAACAGCGGTTTGAGGTAGCGGCCCGTGTGGCTTTCCGGCACTTTCGCCACCTGTTCCGGCGTGCCCTGTGCAACGATGGTCCCTCCGCGTACTCCGCCCTCAGGGCCGAGGTCGAGGATCCAGTCCGCCGTCTTGATCACGTCGAGGTTGTGCTCGATAACCAGCACGGTGTTGCCACGCTCCACCAGCTTGTGCAGCACCTCGAGCAACACGCGGACATCCTCGAAGTGCAGCCCCGTCGTGGGTTCATCGAGGATGTAGAGTGTCCGGCCCGTGTCGCGCTTGGAGAGTTCGGTGGCCAGTTTGACGCGCTGTGCCTCGCCGCCGGACAGTGTGGTGGCGCTTTGCCCTAAGTGGATGTATCCCAATCCCACGTCGCGAAGCGCTTCAAGCTTCTGGCTGATGCGTGGCTGATTTTCAAAGATCGTGCACGCCTCCTCTACCGTGAGATCCAGCACTTCAGCGATACTCATGCCGCGAAAGCGAACCTCGAGCGTCTCGCGATTGAAGCGCTTGCCCTTGCACACGTCGCACGGGACGAACACATCAGGCAGAAAGTGCATTTCGATCTTGACGAGGCCGTCGCCCTGGCAGGCTTCGCAACGGCCGCCCTTCACGTTGAACGAGAATCGTCCGGGGCCGTAGCCGCGAATCTTCGATTCCGGCAATTCGGCGAACAGGTCACGGACGGGCGAGAAGACACCCGTGTACGTGGCCGGATTTGAACGCGGCGTACGCCCGATCGGACTCTGGTCGATGTCGATCAGCTTGTCGAGATGTTCGACACCTGTTACACGATCGTGCACCCCCGGCACGACCCGTGATCGATAGAAGTGTCGAGAGAGTGTTCGCTGCAGGATATCACTGACCAGCGAGGACTTCACCGTCCACGGCGCGCGTGCCCACAATCTTCGCGAGGTCACGGCGACGTTTCCCCTCGGACTTTTTGTGGCTGTCACCGGCGTTTCGGGATCGGGGAAGTC
>JANNEV010000531.1:0-4938 GCA_031379145.1 Gemmatimonadaceae bacterium | reverse complement strand
GAAGACGGGTTCCCGGTGAAGTTGGTCCGCTTTCACGGATTTAGAATGCTTTCGGGTTCGCCGCCTGCCATGCCCGGGCCATCGGTCCGGACACCGAGGTGCTGAGCAGCGCGCCAGCTTCGAGATGGGGGTAGATGTCGTCGTAGCTCTTGATCTCCATGGCGCTCACTCGCTTCAGGATGAACCATGGCTTCAGTGCGCTGGGATGGTGCAACCCCGCGGCCCCAATCACTTCGAGGAAGCTCTTCACCGTCTCGGCGTGGAAGCGGGCCACGCGCGTGGCCTTATCGCCGACGTGAAGCCCGCCAACGAGCGCCGGGTCCTGCGTAGCCACTCCGGTAGGGCAACGATTGGTATTGCAGCGCAGCGCCTGGATGCAACCGAGGGCGAACATCATCGCGCGGGCGGCGTTACACATGTCTGCTCCGAGCGCCACCTTGGTGGCGATCTGAAAGCCGGTGTTCACCCGGCCAGATGCAATAATGCGGATGTGCTCGCGCACGTTTGCGCCCACCAGCGCATTGTGCACGAAGGACAGTCCCTCGTTCAGCGGCGTGCCGACGGAATCGGAGAACTCCAACGGTGCTGCTCCGGTCCCGCCTTCGCCGCCGTCGACCGTGATGAAGTCGGGCATGATGCCGGACAACAACATCGCCTTGACGATCCCGAGAAACTCGTGGCGCTTGCCGATGCACAGCTTGAATCCGACCGGCTTTCCGCCCGACGCCTCCCGAAGTTGCTGCACAAACTCCAGCAAGCCGAGCGGCGTGGAAAACGCCGAATGTGCGGCCGGCGACACTACATCGCGTCCTGGTTCCACGCCGCGAATCTCGACGATTTCGGGCGTCAGTTTCTGCGCGGGAAGGATGCCGCCGTGTCCGGGCTTGGCGCCTTGCGACAGTTTGATCTCGATCATCTTGACATTCGGCAGCACTGCGCGTGCGCGAAACTCGTCGAGGCTGAAGCGCCCGTCCTTGTGGCGACAGCTGAAGTAACCGGTTCCAATCTGCCAGATGAGGTCACCTCCAGGACTGAGGTGATACGGGCTCAGCCCCCCTTCGCCGGTGTTGTGAGCGAAGCCGCCGATCTTCGCGCCACCGTTCAGTGCGAGCACGGCGTTTTTGCTGAGCGAGCCGTAGCTCATGGCGGAAACGTTGAGCAGGGAGGCGGAGTACGGTTGCGCACAGGCTGGCCCGCCCACACGCACACGAGCATCCTCGGGAGTCACGTGCACAGGCGCCAGCGAGTGATTGATCCACTCGTATCCGGTGGCGTACACATCCTGCTGCGTCCCAAACGGCAGCGTGTCGACCTCTCCCTTGGCGCGTTGGTACACGACCGAGCGATCGTTCCGGCTGAACGGCCGACCGTCACTGTTCGACTCCACGAAATACTGGTTGATCTCGGGGCGAATCAACTCGAGCAAGTACCGCGCGTGGCCGACGACGGGGTAGTTCCTTCTTATCGCTTGCCGGGTTTGCACGATGTCCGCGACGCCGCGCAGAATCAGCGGAACGATCAGCAATAGCGACCAGATGGCCGGGGGCCAGAAGTGCTGCACTACGGCGACGCTGGCCAGCAAGGCCGCAGAGATCGCCCAGAAGAGATTGCGCATGCCCATATAACGCACGCTGAGCCAGCAACGTCACGGATTGTGCCAGCGCCGTAATGCACTCGGCAGCAGTTCCGGCTTCAGGCCGTGGCGTGCGCTACCCCCAATACGGCAAAACCGCCTCGGGAAGTCCCGAGACGGTTCTGAACAGGGACTATGCCCGGGACGGGGGTCGAACCCGTATGAAGTTGCCTTCGACGGATTTTGAGTCCGTTGCGTCTGCCAGTTCCGCCACCCAGGCGTGTATCCAATGCCTGACGCCAATTGTAAACCTGCCGGCGACGGCGCGCCACCGCAGGTCGTCCGATGCTCGCTACGCTTCGGCGCCCAGACTTGCGGTGAACCTATGGGTCAATGACTGGTCGCCGAAGCCGCAGCGCACCTCGTCGCGGCGACTCCGCGGTGTCTTCTGGGGTTGCCGCGCCCATGCGCCGCCGCTGAACGTCCTGCATGCCACGACGGAGCTCATCCTGCAACGCGAAGTACCGAGCGCGCTGTGACGGTGTCAGGAAGGCAGACAACTCACGTTGCTCCTGTTCGAGCAAGTCCAAGCGGCGGCGTTCCAGCTTCGGAAGTCGATCCAACAACTCACCCACTAACGCTTCGTTTACACGATCACCGGCCAAGAGCTCCTGTCGGAGCGCGAATCGGGCCCTCACCTCTTCGATGCGCAGTGCGCGACGATCATCTTCCACGTGGCTCGCCACGCCGCGCAACTTGGTGAATTGCTCGTCGGTCAGCGAAAGTTTTTGTCTGATGACCTCATTGATACGATCGGAGAGTCGACGCTCCATGGTGGCGCGCTTCTCGGCAGCTGCCCGCCCTGCCTGCTTTGGACGCTGCCCACCACCGACCGCAGCGCCGTCGCGGGCGGATGTGGCGGTGGCCGCACTCTGTGCGATGAGCAGCGATGGCGCGTTTAACCCTGCGCCGAGCACAAGCAGGAGACTCGCACGAAATCCAACGGATCGACGCTGATTCACTTGAGCACTCCGGATGACGTGACGGGAACGATGGGTAGCGTTGGCATGACCTCACTCGAGGAGGCGCCATCCCACTTGTTCAACCGATCGAGCATGCCTTGCAGCTCAGCTTCGGAATAGTCGCTCAGATCGCCGACCGAGACCGCCGCAACGGTACCTGCGACAACACCGAGTCCTGAGCGATCACGGTCAGAAGCGGACCCTGCTCCAGGCGATGTCCGACCGGAAGGTGCGTCGAAAGACTCGGTGGTGATGTTGCCCCCAGCCGCTTCTGCGGACAGAGCAACCGGCGCAACGGAATCCTTCGGGTACAATCGCGACATCCGTCCATCCCGCGTGGCATAAAGCGAGAGGCTACCGAGGGCGACGACACCGAGGGCGGCCGCGAAGCGCCACAGGCCGCGCGTTGGCAAGAGCCGACGCGCGGTTTGTGGTACCTGCCCCGACGAGGCGGCGCCGGCTGGCACGCCCCGTGTCCCTACCAGCCGAGGGCCAAGTTGCGCGCGTCCCCCGCTCTGCCTGAGCGCGAGCAGGCGTTCGACGATTGCGAGCTGGTCCACCGATATCTCTCGAGGACGTATCGCCCGAGCAACGGTCAGCAGCGCTACCTCGTGCCGACAGCTCTCGCACGCTAGCAGATGGTCGGACACCAGGGCCTGCGTCGATGCGTCGAGCGACTCCGCAACATATTCGGGGAGAAGGTCACGCAGTGCCGCGTTTTCGCAATCAGTCATCCAGAAACTCCTTCACCGCACGCATGGCGTTGTGGTAGTGTACTCGCGCAGAACCTTCCGACGAGTCAAGGATCTCCGCGATCTCCTTGTAGCTGCGACCCTCCTGGACCCGAAGCGTGAACACCTCACGCTGCATTCGCGTCAAGGAGGCGATGGCCTGTGACATCCGCTGCGACACCTCGTCTGCCACCATCGCGTCCAGCGCATCGTATTCCGTTGACGCATGCGCATCCTCGACCTCGACGGATCGTCCCCGGCGAGATCCGGCGCGTCGCCGATCGATCACGAGCCGACGTGCAATCGTGAACAACCACGTGCGGAGCGAACTGTCCGCGCGAAATCCATCCAGTGCCGAGAACGCGCGGACGAAGGTATCCTGCACCAGTTCATCGACATCATCAGCCATGCCCAATCGCGACACGAACCGGGCCAGCGCTTGCGCGTGGCGACTGACGATGGCCGTCGCAGCGCGCTCGTCGCCGTTCAGCCATCCCTGAATAAGCGTCCGATCGAGGGACGCATCGTCTACGGTCTCGGCTTCGATCATACGGTCTGGTACATTAGACGGGTGCGCGCTCACCACGTTAATCTTGGGAAATGCCAGATATCATTGCCCATCGCGGTGCGTCACGCGAGTGTCTTGAGAACACCCTTGCGGCCTTTGACCGCGCGCTCGCCCAGGGTGCCGATGGCATCGAGCTGGACATTCACGCCACACTCGACGGCAAGATTGTCGTGCACCACGACCCGGTGGTCCGTCGCCGAGTCGGCGTCAAGGGACCGGCGACCATGCCTATTGCCGCCTTGGACTTCGAGGTGCTGCACGCCTACCGACTGCGTGATGGGCAGATGATCCCCTCGCTGGACGCCGTTCTCGACCTGGTCGGCAACAAGGCCACGGTGTACATCGAGGTGAAGGCAACGGGAATCGAGGGATTGCTGGCGACCTGCCTGGATCGGCATCCGGGCGCGAATATCGCCGTTCACTCCTTCGACCATCGAATTCCCGTCGCGGTGCGCGCTCGTCGACCAGGGACAGCCATCGGACTGCTCTCGTCAAGCTACCCGCTTGATATCGGCGCAATGCTCCGACCTGCCGCCGCCGAGGCGCTCTGGCAACAGGCAAGCCTGATAGACGAGGCGCTGGTCTCCGAGGCGCATGCCGCAGGGGCGTCGGTCGTGGCGTGGACCGAAAACGATCCAGGACATGCCAAGCGGTTGATCGCCATGGGGGTCGATGCGCTTTGCACCGACACCCCCGGCGCTCTGCGCGCCGCGCTACTCGGGTGACGCCGGCGCGGAGGTATCGGGCGAGGAGCGGGCCGCTTCCAGCGCCGAATCCAGCCGACGTGCCTCGTGCTCTCGGCTCCTGAGCGCGTCCAAAAGTCGATCTCGAGCGTCCGAATCCAATTCCCCGCCGGCGTCCAGCGCGCGAAGGATAGCGTAGCCGAGCGTCGCAGCCGCCGTGTCCGCCTGCTCGCGGGCTCGATAGCTCTCGAGGCGCAATTTGCCTTCGTCGAAGACATCCTGCGCTGCCTTGCCCGCCTTGTCGATGCCCTGCCGTACTTGGTCCCAGATTGCCATGGTCTGCTCCGGTGTAGGTCCGTGG
>JANNEV010000501.1:0-2720 GCA_031379145.1 Gemmatimonadaceae bacterium | reverse complement strand
CATCCTCCAGCTGGCTGAACGGACGAAACAGGCGCTGGAGGTCCACCGCAGCAATTCCGATTCCGCTGTCGCGCACCTTGAATCGAATCGTCGGCGAGCCAACACCCTGCGGTGACCCACGGGCCACCTTGAGCACCACCTCTCCGCGCTCAGTGAACTTGATGGCGTTTTGACAGAGATTGAGCAGGATCTGTCGCACATGTGCTTCATCCGATCGGAGGTCGGGCAGGCCGGGTTCGAGCTCGACGCGCAATGCGATGCCCTTCTCCCGCGCCAACGGCTCCACGATGGCAAGCAGTCCGTCCAGGACCTCCTCCAGTCGGACCACACCATCGCGCAGCGTCAGCCGCTCGGCCTCGAGCGAGGCGTACGTCAGGATGTCCTCGATCAACGCGCCCAGATGCCGACCAACGGTACGAAGGCGCACGATGACGTCGCGCTGTGGCGGGGCGAGCGGTCCGAGAATCTCGTCTTCAAGCAGCTCGCTGTACCCCTCAAGCGCGGTCAGCGGCGTCCGCAGTTCATGAGAGAGCGTGGCGAGCAGGCTGCTCTTTGCGGCATCGGCCGACTGCACGTTCTCCAGGAGCCGAGCCTTCCAGAGGGCCAATGACGCCAGATCTGCCACCGTCCCCAGGCGCTCGGCATCGTGCTCATCGAACGGCAGCTGACCAGCATCACGAAAGACCGAGAGCACACCCAGCAACTCGTTCTGGGCGATAAGCGGCAGCACCAGAATTGGCCCGATCGCCAGCTCCTGGAGCAAGGCCGCGAAGAAGGGCGAACTCTCCGACGGTCCGTTCACCGCGATCGTCCGCCGCTCCGCGGCCACGCGAGCCGTGATCGTCCCGGCCAGCGGAAACCGGACCCCACGCAGCGACTGTCGATCACCGGCGACCGCCACAAACACGCCAGTATCAGCAGATATTTCGGACACTGAAGCGCCAGTTGAGCGTCCACGAGTCGTTGCTGCCTGACACAGCGTCTGGAGCACGTCGTTGGAATTCGTGCCCGCCGCAAGCGCACGCGCCACGGAACGAAGCGTGCCCAATGCGGCGCTGCGATCCAGCTCCGGGATGCGCGACGACTCGTGGGTACTCATGACGTGTTCGGTGGGCGGCTTATGGCACCAACGACTTAGGCGCAACGGGCCATTCCGCCCCAAGGCCGGCGATGATCTCCGCGACCAGCACGATCCCATCCCAGAGGTTCTGAATCCGCAGGTTCTCGTTGGGTGCGTGCTGGCTGTTATCGGCGTTCACCATGGGGACGGTAATGACGGTGGCACCAAGGGCGTCGACGAAGTGGAACAGCGGGAGTGAGCCGCCCAGCGTGGGGAGGAGGTATGGATCCGTCCCGTAGGCACGCGCCATGAGTCGGCGTACGGCGCCCACGGCGGGCGTGCTCGCCGGAACACGAACACTCGTGTAGCCGCTGTCCCACGCCACGTAGGCCAGCCGAGATCGATCGGCGCTGCGCGCCGCGGCATTCGGGTCGGTCACAACGGTGTACCCCTGCGACCGCAGATGCGCGTCGAGCAGGCGGCGTACGCGCGCCGGCTGCTGGTTGGGTACGAGACGAAAATCGATGGAGACGCTGGCTGACGTCGGCACCGCATTGGACGCACCCGCACCCACGGCGCCCGCTCGTATGCCGCGAACGTTGAGGGCGGGCAGCATGATTCGAACGCCGAGTGCCGCGTTGCCCGCTTCGGTGTGCGAGAGGCCAAGTGATGTTCGAACCGAATCGTCGGTCACCGACAGCGCCACTGCGGCGGCGCGGTCTGCTGCGCCGATGGTCGGCACGTCATCGTAGAAATTGGGGATGCGGACCCGACCATCGAGATCGCGAAGAGAGGCGACGAAGTGGGCCACGGCCACTGCAGGATTGGGTGCCCAATTTCCGTAGTGCCCGCTATGCAGCGCGCGATTGGGGCCGTAGAACGTGACCTCGACACCCGTAACGCCGCGTACGCCGAGCACCAGCTGTGGCTTGCCGCTCACGTGCATCGGACCGTCGAAGAACAACCAGGCGTCGGCCTTGAGCGCCGTTCGATTCGCACGCAACAGGTCACCGAGGTGATCGTTGCCCGCCTCTTCCTCCCCATCGAGGAAAAACTTCACGTTGACCGACGGCACCACTTGCTGCGCCTGCATGGCGTCGAGCGCCGCCAGCATGGCCACGATGGGTCCTTTGTCGTCGCTGGCCGAACGCGCGCGGATGCGCAGTTCCGGATCGATCGTGTCTCCCTTCACCGGTAGGGGGACTTGCTCGCCCGCGACGCTCCTCGCGTAGCGGCGCAGCTCTGGGGTGAACGGCGCGCCGTCCCATCCGCCGCTCGCCACCGGCTGCCCGTCGTAGTGCGCGTACATCATGATGGTGCGCGTGGCGCCGGAGGCAACCAATTCCCCTACCAGGGCCGGGTTTCCGCCGCTGGGTGACGTGAGCGGTCGAAGCCGCACGCCGCGACGACCGAACGCGTCCATCAGCGCCGCCACGTTTCGCCGGATCCCGACCGAATCTGAGGCGACATTCGGAAGGCTCATGAGCGCAAACGCTTCGTCGAGAATTTCCCGCTCGTGCGCGCGCCGCCATGCGTCCACGGCCGGGCGCACCGACGAGACTGCGGGCGACGATGAACGCGGCGAAGGTGGCGCGCCACGTGTTGGTGGTGTGCGCTGCGCCGAGAGCATGGAGGCGCTCAGGATTGTTGCGCAGAACAG
>JANNEV010000389.1:0-6784 GCA_031379145.1 Gemmatimonadaceae bacterium | reverse complement strand
CCTGCGCGCTAAGAGAGGTCAATGCTTTCCATGCTGACCACCGCACTCCTCGAGGCCTGCTGCGATTCCTTCGAGTCCGCGCGTGTCGCGCAGGAATTGGGTGCGGGTCGCGTGGAGCTGTGCGGCGCCGGAAGTGGCGGGACGACGCCGTCGCTCGGGCTCATCGCCCGTGTGCGTGACGAGCTGTATATCCCGCTGCATGTCATGATACGACCGAATACCGGCGACTTCGTGTACAGCGCCGACGATCTCGACGTGATGAAGAACGACATTATCGCTGCCCGAGCGCTCGGTGTGGACGGTGTCGTCCTTGGCGTTCTGCATTCAGACCGTACGATCGATGTAGACCGAACCGCGTCGCTGCTGGCGCTTGCACGACCCATGCGGGTCACGTTCCATCGCGCATTCGACAGCACGCCGGATGCCACCGACGCGCTGGACGCGCTGATGACGCTCGGCGTGGACTACGTGCTGACGGCGGGCCATGCGAGCAGCGCAATCGATGGCGCCGCGTGCCTGCAACGTCTGCAGTTGCGCGCCGGGCATACGTTGACCGTGCTGGCCGGCGGCGGGGTTCGCGGCCACAACGTGCGCGACGTCATTTCGCGCACAGGCGTTCGCGAAGTCCACGCCAATGCGACCGACGCCGGGATCGTTCGCGAGCTGGTGCTCGCGCTCGCCGAGTAGTGACGGTGCGCGAGGTCGTTGGCGGGATAGCGCCAGGTGCGCGCCGATGATCCCGAGCTCGCGGGTTCGGGTGACCCTTGTGGATACGCGACTGGTGCGATGCGTGGCGCGCACCCGCTGGTTGGCGTCCCGCATCAGCGTCGTGCTGGCGCTGATGGCGGCGCCCCTCAACGCGCAAACCGACGCCGCGCGCTACGCCATCATTCCGCGTCCGAGCGTGCTATCACCGCAGGCGGGCGCATTTATCCTGCGTGCCGGGAGTGTCCTGCACACCTCACCAGCGTTTCAAGCCGTTGCTCGACGATTCGCTCGCGACATCGCCAACCCAACGGGTTTCGACCTTACGGTGCGAGTGGATGACTCAACGCGTGGCGGCATTCGACTGGTGAAAGACCGCACACTCGCGTCGCAAGGCGACGAGGCGTATCGACTCGACGTCACGTCGTCCGCTGTCGTCATCCGTGCGGCGGGGGCCGCCGGCGCCTACTACGCGTTGCAGACACTACGACAGCTGCTGCCGCCGGCAATTCTGCGTGATGCCCCCATCGCCGGTATCGCATGGTCCATCCCCGCCGTTCACATCGAGGACGCACCGCGCTTCTCCTGGCGTGGCGCTCATCTGGATGCCGGTCGCCACTTCATGCCGAAGGAATTTGTCAAGAAGTACATCGACCTGCTGGCCCTGCACAAACTGAATCGATTCCACTGGCACCTGACGGAAGACCAGGGATGGCGCATCGAGATCAAGCAGTATCCGCGACTGACGGCCGTGGGTTCCTGTCGCGATCAGACGCTGGTTGGGCCGTACGTGGCGGACCCGACGCAACGCGTGTTCGATGGCACGCCGCACTGCGGCTTCTACTCACAGGACGACGTGCGGGAGATCGTGGCCTACGCCGCCGAACGCTTCGTTGTCGTCGTGCCGGAAATCGAGATGCCTGGGCATTCGCAAGCCGCCATCGCGGCGTATCCTGAGCTCGGTGCACGACCTGACACGGTGGTCAAGGTCCTCGGCGTGTGGGGGACCAGCGACTTCATCCTGAATGCGGACAGCGGCACCGTTGCATTCATGCGGAATGTGCTCGGCGAAGTGTTGTCGCTCTTTCCCGGCGAGTTCATTCACATCGGAGGCGACGAAGCGGGCAAAACGCAATGGAAAGCCAGCGCGAAGATACAGGCGCGCATGACACAGCTCGGGCTCAAGGATGAGCACGAATTGCAGAGCTGGTTCATCCGACAGATGGACGTTTTCCTGACGAGTCGCGGTCGCCGACTCGTCGGCTGGGATGAGATTCTCGAGGGCGGTCTGGCCGAGAATGCGACGGTGATGTCGTGGCGCGGCATGAACGGCGGGATCGCCGCGGCGAAAGCCGGGCACGATGTCATCATGGCACCCGGCAGCCACACGTACTTCGACCACTACCAGTCTCGGGATACCAGGCGAGAGCCACTGGCGATCGGTGGCTACCTGCCGCTCGACACGGTGTATGCATTTGAGCCAGTTCCGGCGTCACTGAGCGCATCGGAAGCGAAGCATGTTCTGGGCGCGCAGGCGCAGCTGTGGACCGAGTATCTGCGCACGCCCAAAGAAGTGGAGTACATGCTGTTCCCCCGTCTTAGCGCGCTCTCGGAGGTGCTGTGGAGTCCTGCCTCGCGCCGCGACTATGCAGACTTCCTCCAACGCATGACCACCGAGGAATTGCGACTGCAGGCGATGGACGTGAACTATCGGCGCTCCAGGTAGCCGCAGCGAGCACGCCGCTCACATCGGCGGCTTCCGGAAGATGCGCAGCTCGTGACGGTACCAGAGTCGGGCGAGGTCCTCCGTGTAGTGCATAAGCATGCCGGCCTGACTCGCCCAACGCTCCACGGTACGAATGGGCACGTAATGAATCCACTGGCGCGCCAGCAGCAGATCGTGCAAGCGATTCAGCGTGGCATGCAACAGCGGTCGATCCGCGAGGTCCTTGAACAGCAGCAGCCCGCCGGGCGCGACCGAGTGAATCGCCTGCTCGATGAACCGCTGCTGGTGCGCGGGAGGAACATGATGCAAAACATCGACGACGCTGACCACGTCGAACTGACCGTCGGGCCAGGGCGCGTCGACATCGAGCTTCAGGAAGCGCAGCGATGTTCCGTTCTCCCGCGCGTTCACGAGGCGTGCCATCTCCTGCGCGGCCGCAATGGCGGGCGCCGACGCGTCGAAACCGAGCGCGTCGATCTGGTGCGCGTCGTGTACCAGGTAAGCCAGAAACAGGCCAGCGCCGCAGCCGACGTCCAGCACGCGACTGCCATCGGGGACATGAGGCGTCAGGAACTCGAACGGGCAGATGTAGATGCGGTAGTGCATCAACTTTCGCATCAGCCACGGTCCGCTGGTGTACAGGTCGCGAGCGACTTGCGCCAACTCCGACAAGCTCTTTCCCGCCGGTACAGCCAGAGGAGTACTCACCATTTCTGAGGCGCTCCGGAGACACTTGAACGCACCAGCGTGTCCGGCGCGTCGCAAGTCGTCTGCTTATGGTACAGCGGCGGGAACGGCGACACGCTGCAGCGCCTCCGCTGTGGACAACGGACCCGCTCGAACAATGAATTCTGATCCGGAAACGGACGGACCGTCAAGAAGCCACACGACGCGATCGGGATAGGCCAGAACGATTGCGCTATCGGAGGCCGCGCTGCGTCGGTGAGCATAAATGGGAGCGGAACTGGTGAAGTCCAGTGAGTTGTACATTGCCGCCGAAGCATAATCGGGAAACTCACGTCCAGCCACAAGCACGAGGCCCTGCGCGAAGCGTCCGCGAGACGCCAGCGCGGCGACATCCCCGCGCACTCCGCGGTAGTGCCAGTATTTGTCGAACGACCGCCACGGAATAAAAAGCAGCAGCGCTCCTGCGACCCACACGACAATGCCCGACAGCAGCCGCGTCTCGAATCCACCGCGCCGCTGCGCGTGCGGAACGGCCGCAAAATCAGTTTCGGCGAATGAGAGCACACTCCGCGCCGTCAGCGCGAGGAGCGGCACACTCATGAGGTACCAGTAGCGAGCTCCAAAGTCAGGCCCGCCGGCAAACCAGTTGAAAAAGTACCCCAGTGCGACGATCCCGATCATGCCGAGCATGAGTCGATCAGCTTGTTGAAGCCGCGCGCGCAGGATGAACGCATACACCAGCAGCAGAGAACCGACGCTCCAGCCCAGCAACTCCACCTGAGTCGCTGCCACATTCAGCGCGGCATTGATGACGCCATCAACCGGACCGTGTCCGGGATTCGGATCGAGCGCCCATCCCATCCCTCGATTCGCGCCGAACCCGTAGGCGTTCGAGCCAACTCCGAATACGCGATCGAAGTACGACATGATCGGAAAAGTCCCGATCTTGCCGGTGAAAAACTGATTGAACGCGAGTTGCGGCGCAGCAGTGATCATGGAACCGACGATGAGTCCGACGACGCTCGGCCATCGCAACCGATGCCCACCCACGCCGATGGCCCAGAGTCCGAGCGCCGCCGCCATCACAATCGCATCCAATTGACGGATGTTGGCCACCATCCCAAGGGCGAGGCCCGCCAGCCACGCCCATCGCTGCAATCCGGTGCGTCGGGAAACGATGACCCCCAGCGTCGCTGCCAACGCGCAGCAGAGCGTGAACGCATGGGGCATGAACGACATGCCCAGAAAAAGATTCCACGGAGAGACAGCGAACAGCAGCGTGGCCAGTCGTGAAACTCGAGCCCCGTACAGCGACTGCAGTACGAGTGACGTCAGCACGACGTTGATGCCGGTGAGGACGGGATTGACCAGCCAGGGCACGCCGAGCCAAACGCCGGGGGTAAGCGCGGCGGCGAAACCGGGCGGCATGGGCGAGAACCAGCCGTGCGCACCCGACTCAATGAGAAAGAGCTCAAAGGCCGCCGGTACCTCCGGGTTGGGCAGCGTGATTCGACCGGTCGCGAAGGTCTTGGCCTGGAACAAATAGGCGACCTCGTCCGCGATGTGCGGGTGCCCACCGTACACCGCCAGACTGAGACACGCGCAGACCAGAATCACCAGCAGCGCCAGCACGACGACGCTGACCGGAAGTCGATTCCCGAGCCGCCCGTGGCCGTCGTCGGTACCAAGGAGACCGTTGAATCGAATTCGCAGCCACTCGAGCGACTGGTGTGGCAGCGCTCGCACAGCCAGTGCCGTGGTGGCCAGACTCAGCACCTGACAGACGCTGGACGTGACCAGCTCGAGGCCATAGCGCGTCAGGTCACGATTCAGGACCGCGCCCGAAAAAAACACAAGGACTGCGAGCGCCGGGATTCTCCAGCCGGGCAGCCAGGACCTCAGGCCCGCCAGCATGGGTAGAAGCGCTCGTCGCCCCCCCACAAGGATGGCACCGAATTGCAGAAGGAGCACGGCCACGCCGACCGGTCGCGACGACAGTTCGGCCAGCGGCAAGTAATGCTGATAGCCAACCGACCCACCCGCCTCGATCAACGACAACGACGCGGCGAACCCGGCGAGCGTGAGCAGAGACCATCCCGCTGCCTGCAGCAGGCCGGCGGACGGCACGCCCATGCGCCGATCGCCTCCAGAACGGTCAGTCGAATGCAGTGCGTCGTCTGGTGTGCCTGTACTCATGCAGGTATTCGTTGGACAAGGACGGCTCGAAAGCCGACGATGTTGGAGTCGCCGACCGAGATTGAACGCAAGGATACCACAACCACCGAACGGCCGAAACGCCAGTGTGCCGAAATTGCTCCGGATCTCGTCGCATCGGTATGTTTCCGAATCCCCAGGGGAGCGCGGCCTGTGCAAGGTGTGGGAATGCATCGACCATGCGGTACGTCAGCAACTCCCGCTCGGCTCAATCGTCCTTGACCGACCATCACGAGCAATTGACTCCTGACCCAACGGACCGTCATGAAAACCGCTGCTGACGCCCAGCCGAACGCGATTGGTGCGTGGATGCGTCTGTTGCGTCCGAAGCAGTGGGTCAAGAACGCGTTTGTTCTGGCACCACTTCTCTTTTCTGCACAGGCCACAAACCGGGCGTCACTGCTGTCCGCCGCCATGGCGTTCGTGGCGTTCTGCCTCGCGGCGAGTGCCGTGTACGCGTTCAATGACGTACGCGACCGCGTCGAAGACCAGGCGCATCCGACCAAGCGCTTTCGCCCTGTCGCTGCGGGTCTGGTGTCGGCGGGCGCGGCGCAAGTATTCGCCGTCGTGCTTGCGTCCGCAGGCGCCCTGCTGGCTTGGTTCAGCAACCCGCTCGTCGCCGGTTGGATCGGCAGCTATCTGTTCCTGAACGTGCTCTACTCCACGAGACTCAAGTCGATCGTGTTGCTGGACGTCTTCTCCATCGCGGCGTTCTTTGTCCTGCGCCTGCTGGCAGGATCGGCCGCCGTGCTGGTGGTGCCCTCCCTTTGGCTTCTGGTCTGCGGTGGCCTGCTCTCGCTTTACCTTGGCTTCGCCAAGCGACGACACGAGCTCACGCTGCTCAAGGGCAACGCCGCGAAGCACCGCAGCGTGTTGGCTGACTACAGCATCCCCATGCTGGATCAGATTTCCTCGGTGCTGCTGGCCGTCACGTTGGTCGCCTATCTGATGTTTACGCAGACCTCCGATACGGGTCGGCGGGTCGGAGGCGACGCGCTCGGCTACAGCACGATCTTCGTACTCTACGGCGTGCTGCGTTACACGTATCTGGTCCAATTGGGCAATCGGGGAGACCCAACGGAAACCGTACTGGAGGATCGACACCTCCTCCTCACAGTCATCGCGTGGGGCGTGTACAGCGGATGGCTGATCTACCGCCCGCGGTGATGTCGCTGCGCGACGGCGAACGCACGCAGCCGCGCTGATCATCATGCGGCACAGAGAATCACTGGCCGGGACCATCTGGCAGTCGGGACGGCAGCTCACGCAGTTGATGCGGTGCATGCGCCCAACGTGGCACGAGGAGACGGTCGACACACTTGCCCCCGCTTCGTTCGTCGCGCGGGGAATTGTCGGCGTCATCTGGGACGTGGATGGAACGCTGACGCCGCACCACGGGGAAACGGTACCCGCCACGATTGCCGGAAACTTCGACGCAATCGTCGCCTTCGC
>JANNEV010000360.1:0-7907 GCA_031379145.1 Gemmatimonadaceae bacterium | reverse complement strand
CCTTGGCGTGCGCTTTGGCGGAGCGGGCGTACGTGCGCCGTTTACGGTTCGCATCGACTGGGGCGATGCCACGCCAATCACGCAGTTCGTCTCCACCATCACGCCGACGACCCCGATCAACCGTGCGCACGTGTACGCGTCGCGCGGCGCGTACCGCATCGCGGTGACGGTCACCGATCGTAACGGCACTTCGTCGACCCAGACCCTCCAGATCACGGTGCAGTAGTCATGATCACTTCTCGGACCTTCATGCAGCCCTTCCTCGCTCCTGGGGCGCGCACCGCGCGCCACGCCCTCCTCGCGGTCAGCTGCGCGTCGCTGCTTAGCGTTGCCATACCTGCGCGTGAGTTGTCAGCGCAAAACGCGACCCTTGTCATCGGTACGGCAGCGGACGCGTTCCCCGCCGGGCCGTTCGGCAAGGCCGCGGACGCGTCAGTTGCCATGGGACAGACCTTCATGCGTCCCGCAGGCGCGGTCTGCCAGTTCACCTGCTACCTGCAAAGCTTCTCGTTCTGGTTGGGCACGTCGCAAGGTCTGGCTACAAACCCGGCTGACCTGCGATTTCAGGCGTACGTGGCCAATTGGGACGAGATAAACGGCATGGCGTCCACTGTGCGGTTTGCTAGCGGTGTGCTGTCTGGTCCGGTAGGCCCGTCGCAACGCTTCACCGTCGTCGCGCCGAACGTGGCGATCGATTTCGGCACCAGGTATGTGGCGTTCCTGAGCGTGGTCGGACTCTCGGGACTCATGCCCGCGACGGCCACGTCTGACTTCGACCTGGTTGACGGAACCGTGTATCCCTACGCCGATGGCGCGTGGGTCTTTACGAACAACGGCTCCTCGATCGGTGATCTGATGTCGACCCCGTGGGACTTCGCCGGTGATCCGTCGTTGCAGTCCCGTTTCGAAGCGCAGTTTTCCACCAACGTGGTGCCGGAGCCTTCATCGCTGGCCCTGCTGGCGGGCGGTGGAATCGCATTGCTCGTCGTCGCGCGTCGGCGTCGGATCTGACGCACGCATGCCGGGCGGAGGAGCGCTCCGTCCGGCGCAGGTCCAGACCGGTGCAGTTCAGTCGCTGCATGGGCCTCACCTCACACGAGTTGCCGAGGGTTCGGAGACGGACACGTCGCCGCTTCGCCCGCGCGATGGACGACTGAACTTGCCGAGCGTTGGTAGGGACGTCGGTGCGAGCGCGAAGGCGTGGCGTCGGTCGCCGCGCGATCACGGCGAGTCAGGGACTTGCTCCCCAGCTGCCTGAATGCGTTTGCTGCCGCGGAGCGGAGTGGGCGATATTTTACCTTATCCCTCGCGTTGGCTCGACTATTCTCAATTCCTTCGAAGCGCAATTTCTGGAATTACTCCCGACGATCGATGGGATCGTCGGCGGGCTCTGCCGTCGGCGCGGGCTACAGGGGGCTGACGCTGAGGACTTCGCCGCCCATGTTCGTGCGCGGTTCGTGGAGAGCGACTACCACGTGCTGCGTGAGTTCCGCGAGCGTTCTTCGATCACAACCTTTCTCAGCATTGTGCTCACGCGCTGGCTAAAGGACTATGTCGTCGCGCGTGAGGGGCGCTGGCGACCATCAGCAGCAGCGCAGCGGTTGGGGCCGGTCGCGGTACACCTCGAGCGCCTACTAACGAAGGGACGTCGGTCGATCGACGAGGCCGTCGCCGAGGTCCTGTCGCACGGCGACCACCCGTATGCAGAGAAAGAGCTCCGTGCACTTGTTCGAGCACTGCCCATGCGCGAGCCCATGCGACCCACGCCCGTCTCGACGGACGCTCTGGTAGAGCTGTCGGCGACACCGACCATGGATGCCGACGCGCTCGTCAATTCCACGGAGGACGAGGCGGCGCGGCAACGCGCACATGACGCACTGCACGCAGCAATGTCGGCGCTGCCGATCGAGGAGCGAACAATTGTGGCAATGCGATATCTCGATGGGCAGAGCGTGGCGGACATCGCACGCGCTCTCAGACTGGAACAGAAGTCGCTCTACCGGCGCATCGAACGTGCATTGGTGACGCTGCGCGCGCAGTTGGAACGAATCGGTGTTTCGTCCGAGCACGTGCGAAGTGTCGTGATGGAGGGTGGCGGATGAGCGCGCGAATGTGGAGCAACCCGTCCGTCTATGTGTTCGCGACCGACACGCGAGAGGCGACTATTTTCCCAATGATGGCGCACGTTGCGGGCCGGATCGGGCAACCTCATGGATAAGCGCCGAAGTGAGTCAGCTACAGGGTTTCCGCTCAACGATGAACGGGTGGCGGCCTTGTTGGATGGACGTCTAGCGGGAGCGGAGCGTGACGCGGTGCTCGCGCAGCTTGCGGCGGACCCCGAGTGGCGTCAGGTGTTGATCGATGCCGCAATTGTGATAGACGACGTGTCGTCTGGCAGGGAGACGGGGGGAACGAACCTCGGCGTGGCGGATGCGGCGGTGACGCGCGCAGCGGCGAGGCAGGTGCTGCCAATCGCGCGGGGAGCAGTACCTGCGTCCGCCTCAATGACGCGACGACTGATTCCGCTAGCCGCGCTCGCGGCTGCGGCAGCGATTGGATTTTTGGTGCTGAACGGGCGTGACCGTCCGGAATCAGTTCCTCAGATCACCGATGGCATTGACGCTGGAGCGGCGTACACAGTGGCGCTGGCACCCGAGGCACTCGCGGCACTGCAACGTGATCGATGGTCGGTGCAGCGTGCGGCATCGGACTCTGTGTCCGCCATTGGCCGAGCCGTGCGGTTGGGGGTTTGGGCTGTGGACGCTGGCCTTGATCGTGCGGGCGGGGGGCAGGAAGCGCGTGAGGCGATGGTCGCGTTACTCGCTCCGGTGCCGGGGGCCGGAGCGGCAACGGCCATGCTGCGCGCTACGAAGGATTCTGCCAGTAGCGCTCAGGCGTTCGCTGCCGTGCGGGCGCTGGTCGATCCGGAGGCGTTCGATGTCGGCGTTGCACTCGAGCTCGTGCGATCTGGCTCGAGTCGTGATGTGCGCGGCGCTGGCAATCAGCTCAGATCTATCAGCCGTCGCACCGAGTTCACGCGCGAAGTTGCGGATGCAGCTGTGCTTCTGGGCCAGGCGGACCATGAGGATTCTGCCAACATTCAGCGCGCCGTCGCGCGCGCGCTGAACATTGTTGCCCGGTGATCGCGGAACTGCGGCGGTTCGGTTGAACGTCGACTTTTACATCGCTCCAGCTGCGCGCTACGGAACGCTTACGTACATGTGTGGACAGAGTAGGATAGGGTCGTTTTTCAGCGCTTTGAGCGAATACGGATTAAATTCAAGGTCAGGGCCGTTGTAAAAAGGAAGAGCGGTAGTCGCGCCGACGAGCGCATGCGCATCCGCCACGTCCGTCAATGTGTCCCCGTTCTTGGTCGCCCTTACCGTCCCTCTATGTTCGCCTGACGTCTGGTTGGACACCGCAATCTTGACAGACTTCGCGGCGGCGATATCAGCGCTGTCGAGCTTGATGAGGGTCGTAGACAGGAGTCCGCCGGTCGATGCGCTCTGTGATCGCAGAGGCAATGCCAAATCGCTCTCGGGAATGTCGACAGTCCACTCGGTCTTGTAGTCGAGCCAGTAGTCGTGGCCATTGTACGCCACTGGGCCCCTCGATCTGAAACCCTGAACCAGCACCTCGGTAGAGTGCTGCGGCAGCCTGATTGCGCTCCAGACGACAGTCGAATTGTCGACTACGGCTGGCGACAACACGGCGCTGCCCGCCGTCGGCGCGAGTGGCAGCATCCAATGTGGGACCGTGATGGACGTGATCGCGGGGGCAGAGACGGAGCCTGTAAGGTCAAGCACCCATCCGCTGAGATCAAAATCAAGCATGTCTCGGCTCCCGAAGCACACCGTCATGTGCGGGTGGTGTTGGTCGGGCATAGGCTGGATGGCCACTGGAAACAAGACGTCGAATGTCGGTGTGGTTGTGCTGCGAACCCACACGGACATTCCGCTCACCACCAATCGAAGCTTGAACACTTGTAAGTTCCTCAGCTCCCCAGGAGTTGGAATGCCGCCCACGTTGCGGGAGCACGAAGCACGGGGTCGGCGGACTTAATCGATCGCTGCTGTGCGCGCTGAAGGGCTTGGGCAGGCGCGACTCCAGCACGGAGTTCACGATGCAGAGCCTCCATGATGTAGCGCGTGGCTGCATCGTCGATTGCCCGCGTCGCCCCAATCACAGCGCCTGCGCCGGCGTGTCGCATCGCACCAGCCAGCGATTCAAATGCTCCAGCAGCATCCATCGGCGTGCCTCGTGTTTCGCACGCCGCAAGTACAATGAGGTTGACATTCGCAAGCGAAATTGTGCGAAAAGCATCCGCGCGCAGGACCTGTCCACTGTCACCACCTAGGTCGAGGTAGGACTGAGTCGGACGACGTGCATCCAGCACTGCATGCCCGGCGAAGTGCAGCACTGTCACGGTGGTGCCTCGCACTGCCAGCCGCCGAATGTCGAAGGCTGTGCCTCTGATGACAACGGCCCGTATGCCCCAAATCCTGCGCGCTCCGGCGATCTCTTCCTCAGCGCCCTGTAGCGTGCGCGACCCAGACACGGGAGCTGCATTCACAAGGATCACACGTCCGACGTGTGGGCGGTCACCACGTGGTCGTTGCCAGAGGTTGTGCGCGAGTTCAACGGATGCCTGTTCCACCACGTAGCGACTGGTGGCCCGATCAACGAGGGCGGCCCATGGAACAAGCGCTAGATCGTCGCGTGCGTCAATGCGCAGTGTGCGAAGCAGGCGCAGTGACGCACCAACGGTGCCTTCCAGCAAACGAGCATGCAGGTCACCCAAATGCGCCGTATCCATCGCGGCAACGGCCCGGCGTAGCGCAGTCCGCGGGAAAAACACGCGATGCAGACTCCATCGATTAGCAGTACTCACCCACACCAACACGGTGTCGCCGTCGCGGCGAAACGCGAGCGAAGCGGCCGACACGTTGTCGTCGACAATCGGGGTAGATGTTCCGCGAATGGACTGACCTGACAGTGCGCGAAGCGCACCGCCTATGTCTCCCCGACGCCGCAACAGCCGGGATGTCTCACGTCCGAGAGTGCGCGCCAACTGGTCAAGCGACGAGCGCTCGAAAACTGAGGTACCGTTGCCCCCGTATGCGAAGATGGCAGTAGCGAGGGAATCGAGTTCACCAAGGGCGCGCGTGGTATCGCCTTCCACAAGGACGGCCAGCGCGTGCGGCAGTCGAGGCAACAATTGGCGGACGGCGTTTGAGTCCGCCTTCATCGCGTCCACAGCCGAATCGAGCACCGCGCTTGCCCCGGGCTGGCGGTTGCGCAGGCGCAGTTCGCCAGAAAGCATCAGAATGTTTGCCTGTTGAAATCGTCGATCGCTTTGGTTCAGGGTCTCCGCGAGCCCCGATATCCTGTCGAGATCACGGCGCACCCGTGCAGTGTCGCCACGTCCGAGGCGCGTCTTGATGCCGATCACCAGATCTTGCACTTCCAAATCTGGTCGACCGATCTCGCGTGCGACTCGCGCTGCTTCAGCGCGAAGCACTTCAGCCGTGCGCGACCAGGCAAGTCGATCGGCCAGGTCACGCTGAGCTGAGAGCGTCGTCCACCGCCACGAGGATATTGGATTCGTCGCCACAGATAGCAGACTCTCGTGCGCGAATTCTTGCTGTTCATTGGCATCAATTCTCGCAGCGAGCCCTGCCGCCATACCAGCGGAGAACTCTGTGCACTCCGGCCTGTTAGCTCGCCTACAGGTCTGGGTAAGAGCGTCGAGCCGACGAAGCGCATCGACGGTCCCACCCGTCGCCATGATCGCGAGCGCCTCATTGAAGACCAGTCGACCACCGAGCAATGTCGCGGTGTCGACACGTCCAGCACCCTTTTCACGATAGGTGGCGAGCGCCGCACTGGGGCGACCACCCGACAACCACCCGTTCGCCCGCTGCAACGTTGCCCACTCCCGGATTGCGTCTGACGGCTTGGTGGCCAATTCAACGCTGTCAAGGAGGGCACTGGGCCCTCGCGCTCCGACAATCGAACGCGCCTTCCGCGCCTCTGCAAACAACTCGAACGCACGAGCCGCGTTTAGGCGCCTCGTGTGATCGCGAACAGCAAGAACCTGTGTGAGCGCACGCACTCCGCTCGAATCTTGGCCGTTCGCGGCGAGTGGCTCAGCGGCCACGCGTACGTCATTCAGCGCGCGACTCGCGGCCGCCGTGTCGCCCGTGCGCAGGGCGGCGCCCCAACGCGGCCATGCGTCCAACCAGACATACTCCCACGCTGCTTCCGGGTAGCGTCCACTCGCGGCGACCGCACGCTTATCGGCAGTGACCGCCGGTGACTCGTCCAGTACAACTGGCAATGCGCATCCGGCGTTCGCACAACGAGGCGCACATCGCGCGCGAAGGGCGGCGCCTTCTTCGCGTACCGCCAGCCATGCAAGACCCACCGCGTGGTTCCAACATGCCGCCGGGTCGCGCTCTACAAGCGATGTCGTTCGGTCCACGGATTCGAGTAGATCGCGCACGGCGCGCCGCTCGGCGTATCGCGTGAGCAATGCTGCAGAATAGTCGATGCCGAAGTCAACACGACTGTCGTCTCCATCCGCCGCTTCTCGCAGTAGTGAAACGGCGCGGTCGACCGCGGCGCTGTCCCTGGCGAGCGCGAGTTCCATCCTGCCTAATTCGTGCGTGGCAACCAGGTCATGCGTGTTCTCCCGTTGTTTCGCCAGCACCGCCGCTCGTGCAGCCAGCGCACCCAGCGATTCTGCCGGCATCACATATGTTGCTCCGCACGAGGACGATGGACGCGCGACATGGACGGTGTCACACCCGGGATGCACCACGCCAGCAACGGCGATGGTGCTGCGCCATGACGCACTTGCAGCGTCTGACGCATCGGCCGCTCGATCCGAGCAGCCCGACGCAGTAATGATCGCCAATAGCACTGCGACACTCGCCACACGCACTTGAAACGACGGAACACTCGGCGTCATCGCAGCAATAGAAGAGAAGGGCCACAGCGAGGAGTGACGGCTTCGCCAAGATCGCTGCTGGCCGACAAGTGTCAAGGCAGTTGCGAATCGTAAGGACCGCTGCGGCAGCGTCACGTGACGGATCGAGGAAGCAACTCCCGCGTCAGGACTTCACTTGATCTTTACAGCGATGCCGACCGTCCACCGGCCAAGCAACTCTGACTTGAACGGGTGCCTCCCGACTGGCGGCGCGGCACCGACCTTGATCGCGGTATCTGGGCGCAAAGCGTTGGCGCGGAGCCAGACTCTCGAAACATGGATCCCCAAGCCACGCCACGCGCGAATTGCGGCACCGGCCGTCAGCCCTTCGCGAGGTGTCAAAACCAGGCCAGCATGGGCAGACCACCTTGTCCACAAGGGCGGGGAGTCAAGTGACGGATCAACGGCAGGGTGAAACTGCACGACTGCCGATGTAATGGCTCCGGTGAAAGGCTTCGCGGCGATCACATTGTTGACGACCTCGTGGTTTACTGCATCCGGAGCACCCAGCAGATAGCCAACGGTGGACCCAACGTCGAAGTACTGCGCGGGAGCGTTTGTAATGCCGCCGGTACCGTCAACGCTGCGGGGAGTGGGAGTGAGTAGCGCCATAACCTCACGGGTGGCCCGCTCAATCAGCGCCGCCTCCTGAGCGTCCCGCTTCTCGGCGCAAGCTGGGCGCTCCAGAACCGCGTCAACGGCCTTGAGCGTCTGAATCCTTACGGATTCGATTCGCTTACCCAATAGCCTGGGTCCGGCGTCCGCGACGGCAACGGCGGCGAATACCGCGTTCGTGAGTACCTCCGTCGCGCATGGAGACGCTCTGAGCGCAGTGCGCGGGGCGTCCAATGCAAGTTGTCCGAGCGACTTTTTCAGAACCTCCCGATCCACAGTCGAAGTGCTCGATCGGATCGCG
>JANNEV010000323.1:0-3454 GCA_031379145.1 Gemmatimonadaceae bacterium | reverse complement strand
GTGGCTCGCAAGTGTTCGAAGCGCTCGGTCTCGGCGCCGAAGTCATTGATCGCTGTCTGGCGGGAACGGTGTCGCCGATCGGCGGGATCGGATTTCGCGAGCTGGCCGAAGATGTCCTGGCGCGGCATCGCGCCGCGTTCGGGGCCGAGGCGCTGGCCGTGTCCGCCCTGCGCGACGAAGGGCGGATGCGCTTTCGCAAGGACGGCGAGACGCACGCATGGTCGCCACAGACGGTCCTCGCGCTGCAGCAGGTAGTGGGCAGTGCACGCGCGTCGCGAACCACCAGTACCGGCGCGGACGCCTGGCGCGCGTTCCTCGCTCGGACCGAGTCCGCCCCGCCCACGACCGTGCGGGATTTGCTCGCGTTCCGCCCGCGTACGGCCATTCGGATTGACGACGTCGAATCGCTTGAGGCTATTCGAACTCGCTTCGTATCCAGTGCGATGTCGCTGGGCTCCCTGTCGCCAGAGGCGCATGAGACCATTGCGATCGCCATGAATCGCATGGGGGCGCGTTCAAACTCCGGCGAAGGCGGTGAAGATCCGGCGCACTACCGCGCCTCCGGCGCTGACCGCTCGGACAGCCGTATCAAGCAGGTGGCGAGCGGGCGTTTTGGCGTGACCACGGAGTACCTGGTGCGCGCCGACGAGATCGAAATCAAGATCGTGCAGGGCGCGAAGCCCGGCGAGGGCGGACAGCTCCCTGCGCACAAGGTCACGGAGCTCATAGCGCGGCTGCGTCACTCCACACCCGGCGTGCAACTCATCTCGCCTCCGCCGCATCACGACATCTACTCCATCGAGGACCTTGCCCAGCTGGTACTCGACCTCAAGAGTGTCAACACGCGGGCCAGAATCGGCGTCAAGCTCGTGGCGTCGGCTGGCATCGGCAACGTGGCAGCCGGCGTCGCCAAGGCGTTCGCGGACTACGTCCTGGTGGCCGGTCACTCTGGCGGCACGGGCGCTTCACCGTTGTCCAGCATCAAGCACGCCGGCGCGCCGTGGGAGATCGGACTGGCGGAGGCCCAGCATGTCCTGGTGTCGAATGGACTGCGCCATCGACTTGAAGTTCGGGTGGATGGTGGCTTTCGCACCGGTCGTGACGTGGTGATAGCCGCGCTGCTTGGTGCCGAGTCCTACGGGTTCGGAACTGGGCCGTTGATCGCCATGGGCTGCGACATGGCGAGGCAGTGCCATTTGAATACCTGTCCGACGGGCATCGCCACACAGCGCCCCGAACTCCGCGCCAAATTCCGCGGCAACCCCGATCAGGTGGTGGCGTACTTTACGCACGTCGCCCAGCAGGTACGCGAGATACTCGCGTCGCTCGGTGCGCGCAGCATCAACGAGATCGTCGGCCACGCCGAGTTGTTGCAGCGTGCCGATCGACCTGAGGTGCCGCGATCGGCGATGCTGGATCTGTCGCTGCTGCTGACGCCCGCAGTGCGCGCTGACGAACCGCGACGGAGCATGGTGGAGCGAAACGTGCGCCGCGGTGTGATCGCGTTGGATGAGGCGATTCTGCATGAGGCGGGTGATTCGATCGCCCACGGCACGCCGTTCACGGGCGAGTATGCCATTCGCAATCATCACCTCACGGTGGGTGCGCGTGTGGCGGGGGCGATCGCCGAGTTGCACGGGGACACCGGACTCCCGGCAGGCACGCTGACGGCGAAGTTCATCGGCAGCGCGGGTCAGAGTTTCGGGGCCTTCGCCATCCGCGGGATGCGGTTGGAGCTGGAGGGCGAGGCCAACGACTACGTGGGGAAAGGACTCAATGGCGCCGAGATCGCCGTGCGTCCGTTCCATGACGCGCGGTATGTCGGTGCGACCCACCTGAACATGATCGTGGGCAACACCGTGCTGTACGGCGCCACCGACGGGCTGTTGCTGGCCGCGGGACAAGCGGGTGATCGTTTCGCGGTCCGCAATTCCGGCGCCTGCGCCGTCGTGGAAGGCGTCGGCAACCACGCGTGCGAGTACATGACCGGTGGCGTGGTCGCGGTGCTCGGGCGCGCCGGCAGAAACTTCGGTGCGGGTATGTCCAACGGCGTCGCGTACGTGCTGGACGAGGCCGGAACGTTCGCCAGCCGTCTGAACCACGAAATGGTGTTGCTGGCCGACGTGGAACCCGAAGACGAACTCCTGCTCCAACGCTTGCTCCAGGTCCACCTGCTCCGAAACGGCAGTGCCCGCGCCAAGACGGTCCTCGACTCTTGGGGGCGCGTGTTCGGTCAATGGCGCAAGGTCAAGCCGCGCGGCGCCGACGCGCCGATTGCGCGCCTGCGCCAGGAATGGACGACACAGCTGGAGTCGCTGCTGCGCACCGCAGATCCGACTACTCGCGCAATGCCGGCAGTGCTTCCCCCTCCGGGATGAACGTGAGGGCGACGCCGTTGTTGCAGTAACGGAGGCCGGTCGGCTTGGGGCCATCGCGGAAGACATGGCCCTGATGGCCATCGCACCGACTGCAGTGATACTCGGTGCGCGGCAGGATCAGCTTGTAGTCACGTTTGGTACCCAACGCCCTCGGCATCCCGTCGAAGAAGCTCGGCCACCCCGTGCCGCTGTCGAACTTCATTTCGCTGCGGAACAGCGGCTGATTGCACGCGGCGCACACGTACGTCCCGGCGCGCTTCTCCCGGTCGAGTGCACTGGTACCGGCTCGCTCCGTTCCATGCTCGAACAGTACAGTGAACGCGTCGGGGGGGACCAGCAATTTCCACTCAGCAGGGGATTTCTCAAGCGGTGGCACGTATCACTCCGTGGTCGGAAGGTCAGGAACGCGCTCTCGCGCTGGAGTTATCTTACCGCGCCTATGCACTTCTTGTTTCGTACCGACCACCCGGAAGGCGCCGCCCGCCTCGGCTACTTTACGACCCCGCACGGGCTTGTCGAGACCCCGGCCTTCATGCCGGTCGCCACCCATGGCACCATCAAGGGCCTATCGATGGCCGAGGTCGCTGCTGCCGGCGGGCAGATGATGTTGTCGAACGCATACCACTTGTACTTACGGCCCGGAGACATGATGGTCCGCGCGCTCGGCGGACTCCATGCCTTCGCGCGGTGGCCCGGGCCCATGCTGACCGATTCCGGCGGCTTTCAGGTGTTCTCGCTGGCCAAGCTTCGTACCGTGCAGGAATCTGGCGTGGAATTTCGAAGTCACCTCGATGGTTCCTTGCATCAGTACACGCCGGAAGCCGTGATGCGCATTGAGCGCAACCTCGGCGCCGACGTCATCATGCAGCTCGATGAGCTGATCGCCGGTGGTGCCGACGTGACGGCGTCGCGATCGGCGATGGAGCGCAGTCTCCGGTGGTTGGAGCGTTGTCGCGTGGAGTTCGATCGAATTTCGAAGGAGGGCCGAGCACCAGCGCCCGCGTTTGCTGTGTCAACCGATGCACCGCCGCTGGCCACGATGGATGCTGCGCTCGATCTGGTAGCGCCCGTGCAGG
>JANNEV010000300.1:0-9340 GCA_031379145.1 Gemmatimonadaceae bacterium | reverse complement strand
TTGAGCTCGACAAGTCCAACATTCTGCTTCTTGGGCCAACGGGCGTTGGCAAGACGCTCCTCGCGCAGACGCTCGCGCGGATGCTGGATGTGCCGTTCACGATCGCGGACGCGACGACGCTTACGGAAGCGGGTTACGTCGGAGAAGACGTCGAGAATATTCTCGTGCGGCTGCTGCAGGCAGGCGACTTCAACGTCGCTGATTGCGAGCGCGGCATTGTGTACATCGACGAGATCGACAAGATCGCGCGCAAATCGGAGAATCCCAGCATCACTCGCGATGTCTCCGGAGAAGGGGTGCAGCAAGCCCTGCTGAAGATCCTCGAGGGCACGGTGGCATCGGTCCCGCCGCAGGGTGGGCGGAAACATCCGCAACAGGAATACATCCAGATCAACACGAAGGACAGTCTGTTCATCTGCGGTGGCGCGTTCGACGGCCTGGAGAAGATCATCGAAGCGCGAATTGGACGGCGGCAAATTGGCTACGGCAACGAGAAGGGTGACCAGAGCAAAGTCACCGCCATCGGCAAGACCACGGCTAAAACACCGTTCGCGGAAGTTGAGCCCGACGATCTGCTGCGCTACGGTATCATCCCCGAGCTCGTGGGTCGCCTTCCGGTCTGCGTGCCGCTCGAAGCGTTGGACGAGGACTCCCTGGTCCAGATCCTCAAGGAGCCCAAGAACGCGCTCACCAAACAGTATCAGCGCCTCTTCGACCTCGAAGACGTCAAGATCACCTTCGAGGAGTCCGCGCTTCGTGCGATCGCGGCGAAGGCGCTGAAACGCGGGACCGGTGCACGTGGCCTTCGTGCCATTCTCGAGGAAACGCTTCAGGAGACCATGTTTGATCTCCCCACGCGCGATGACGTGGTGGAAGTGAAGGTCACGGAGGCGTCGGTGACGTTCGGTGGCCCACCGCTGCTTGAGATCGCGCCCAAGCGTCAGAAGAAGGAAGCCTGAGCGACCGTCCCGCTCCGAAGGCAGCAAGCCAACGGCTTCCTGTCCTCCCGCTTCGCGACGTGGTGTTTTTTCCGCACGTGGCGATGCCGTTACTGGTGGGTCGCGCAGCGTCGCTGGCTGCCGTCGCAGAAGCCGCCGAAGGCTCGAAAGAGCTCCTCCTGGTCACGCAGCGCAACGCGGACGTGCACTCGCCCGGCGGGACCGACCTGTATCGCGTAGGCGTCGTCGCCCGACTGCAGCAGGTCACGCGGCTCACGGGCGGCACCACGAAGATCCTGGTGGAAGGACTCGCCCGGGTGCGCGTGCAGCGCTATGCCGCATCGAAGCGAGGCCCGCTGCTTGAGGCGCGAGTTGAGCCGTTTCCCGTGGGCGTTGCCCCGTCGGGAGGGCGAAAGGCCGAACGAAATCAAACGCAAGCAGGTGTTCGTCATGCCCTCGCACTGTTCGAGGACTACGCCGGACTTCAGCGGCGCTTGCCGCCCGAAATCGTCGGACTCTTGCAGGGACTCGACGACGAGCGGCGGATCGCGTTCGGCATCGCGGCACATGTGCAGGTGGCTATCGAACACCGTCAGCGGATGCTGGAGGCCGCCACGCTCGACGAATTGACCGACCTGCTCACGCAGCAGCTGGGCAATGAACTCGAGCTGCTCAAGCTCGAAAAAAAGATCGACGAACAGGTACGCGGCTCTCTCTTCCAGAACCAGCGCGAGTTCTTCCTGCAGGAACAGCTCCGTGTCATTCACAAGGAGCTGGGGCAGGAAGACGGTGACGAAGTCGAGGAATTCACCAAGCAGATTGCCGCACGCGGGCTTCCGGAGCCAGTCGCGCTCCGAGCCGGTCGCGAACTGCGCAAGCTTCGACGCAGTGCGCCCATGTCCCCCGACGCTGCGGTGGCGCGGGGATGGCTGGATTGGGTGACGGCCCTCCCGTGGTCCGCCCGCAGTGATGACACCATCGACCTCGCGCATGCGCGAGCCATCCTCGATGGCGATCACTACGGACTGGAAGAGGTGAAGGAGCGGATTCTCGACCATATCGCCGTCCTCGGACGGGTGGGGAAATTGCCGGGCCCCCTGCTCTGTCTGGTGGGTCCACCGGGCGTCGGGAAAACGTCGCTCGGGCGGTCCATCGCGCATGCACTGGGGCGTCGATTCGTTCGGATGGCGCTCGGCGGGGTTCGCGACGAAGCCGAGATCCGCGGGCACAGGCGCACGTACATCGGTGCAATGCCAGGGCGCATCATCCAAGCGATGCGTCGCGCCGAGACGGTGAACCCGGTGATCTTGCTCGACGAAGTGGACAAGCTTGGCAGTGACTGGCGTGGGGATCCGGCGGCAGCCTTGCTTGAGGTGCTGGATCCCGAGCAGCACCATGCCTTCAACGATCACTATCTCGAAGTTGACTACGATTTGTCGCAGGTGCTGTTCATCACCACGGCCAATTCGTTGCAGTCCATCCCCGAAGCGCTGCGCGACCGGATGGAGATCATCCGGCTGCCTGGATACCTCGAGCCGGAAAAACTCGCGATCGCCCGGCGGTTCCTGATTCCACGGCAACTCGACTCGCACGGTCTGACGGCGGCCAAGGTCACGATCGATCCTGAGGTCGTGCAGGCCGTCATTCGCGGCTGGACGCGCGAAGCCGGCGTGCGCGACCTCGATCGTCGACTGGCGCGAATCGCACGCAAGCTTGCGCGTCGGGAGGGTCCGGCGGATGCCTCACACCGCGTGACGCTCGTCGATCTGCCGACGATGCTCGGACCCGCGCCACATGATCACGAGGACTTGACGCTGCATGATCAGGTTGGTGTCGCGAACGGACTCGCATATACGAGCGTCGGCGGAGACCTTCTTGAGATCGAAGTCAGTATCGTCCCGGGCCGCGGTCGATTGCAGCTCACCGGAACGCTCGGCGATGTCATCAAGGAGTCGGCCGCGGCCGCGCTCAGCTATGTGCGCTCTCGAGCAAATGCGTTAGGACTGTCCACCGAGTTCTATCGCACTCGCGACATTCATGTGCACTTGCCCGCGGGTGCCACGCCCAAGGATGGGCCGTCCGCAGGGATCGCGCTCGCCACGGCGCTCGCCAGCGCTCTGACGGGGATTCCGGTCCGTGGCGACATCGCGATGACCGGCGAAGTAACCCTGCGTGGCCGAGTGCTGCCAATTGGCGGCATTCGCGAAAAAGGCGTCGCCGCGCATCGCCATCGTGTGGCGCACGTGATCGTGCCACAAGGAAACGCCAAGGACCTGTCCGAACTGCCGGAGGACGTCCGAACGCAGGTGACGTGGCACCCGGTGCGAACCATGGACGAGGTGCTTGCGCTCGCGCTTCGGCACCCGCTGCCAGAGCCGCTCGTTGAAGCACTCAATTTACCCGAGCCGTCGCGGCGCCCAACATGATTGCCGTCGACCCCTTGGTCATCAAGTCGATTGAGTTCCTCGGACCCATGGCGGTCGCAGGTGGTTGGCGTCCTCCCGCCGAGCTGCCGGAGATCGCCTTCGCCGGACGGTCCAACGTGGGTAAGTCATCGTTGCTCAATCGCATGATGCGCCGGAAGTCGTTCGCCCGCGTCAGCAACACGCCGGGTCGCACGCGCGAGATCAATTTCTTCAAGGTCAACAGCGCGTTTGTGCTGGCTGACCTGCCGGGGTACGGCTACGCGCGTATCTCGAAGGCGCGCAAGGCGGAGTGGCGTCCGCTGATCGAGGGATATCTCGCCGAGAGCCCAGTGCTGGCCGGTGTCGTGCTGTTACTCGATGCACGGCATGATCCTACCGACGACGATCGGACCATGCTCGACTTTCTTGCCGAGCTTGGGGCGCCAACGATAGTTGCCGCGACGAAGGTTGATAAGTTAAAGCCGCTCGAGGCCTTGGAGCGTGTGCAAGTGCTCGCCGACATCGTTGGGCTCGAGGCAGACCAGATTGTACCGTTCAGCGCACGCAGCGGCGTGGGTAGAGACGAGCTCGCAGCCGCTTTGGTGGCGGTGCTGGCCATGCCCGACTGGAGAATGGCGGCCGAGTGAACAGAATGCGCGGGACGTCACGCCCCTTTAGCCGACGTTGCAGTTGGCTTCTCCTTCCAGCCGCGCTGGGCTGCGCACCGATGCGTTCAGGCACCGCGCAACTGCCTCCGCCGACGTCGAGACCAACGCCGACCGGTCAAGTTGGAGCCGCCGTCGACACACTTGATCCCAACTTTGTTCCTGCGGGTTTCGGCACGCTGCGACTGGACGATCTCGCCATAAAGGTTTCGCCGTCGAGTGGGCTCCAGGTGCGCGCGATTCCGCTGGACGAGCGCTTCCTTCGCTTACTTGGGCCGGACTCGTACCGCTCCCTTCGCGATATCGGGCGCAGCAAGGAAAAGGAGCTCGTCGCGGCGAAAGAGCGGTATCGTCTGCCATCGTACTCGGTCTGGTATGTGAACTTCTACGCGTTCGAGCAGGGCGAGACGAGGTTTTCTCCGCAGGAATTCATCATCAGCAACGTTGGGCGTGATTTCCGGCCCATCGATGTGCTGCCGCTGACCCCGGGCTTCGGCGAGTACCGTCTGAAACAGCGCGAAGTGCAGTCGGCACTATTTGTCTTCGACGGTCAGATCGACCTGAATCAGCCAATGTCGGCGACCATGGAGGCCACGGCGAGTGTGACCAATTGGGGTCAGGTGCTCCAGCGAGTGGAGCGCGAACGCGCCCTGGTGCGCTCGCGGGCCGCCGCCGCTCCGAAGCCTCCCGGCTAGCCGACCCGTCGTTTCGCTATCGGGAGACCGTGCAGGGGAATCAGCCTGACGAGTTGCCGTATAGCGTTCCCGGAACGCGCAGTACGTCCTCGACAGGGCCCGCATCGCCTGATTGGAGCAGATGCAGGCTGTACCGTACCGCCTCGTGCTCTCGAGGCCACGCAAGCGCGCCGATCGCGGCCCTCGGAGTGCGCCACTTCGCCTGATCGTGCTCGATGCCAAGCTGCACCGGCGACTCCGCGTTGACGACAGCGGCGAAAACGATCGCGAGTTCCACGGTATCGACATGGTGCAGATAGAACGGATTCACCGCGACACTGTACAGGCGTTCCACGACCATTCCGGTTTCCTCTCGTACCTCTCGTCGAGCCGCGTCGATGGGACGTTCACCGGACTCGATACGTCCATGAACAATCTCCCACGCGCCGGGGCAGCGGACGCCGACGGCTCGGCGCAGCGTCAGCACACGCCAGCGCCCCTGCACGCCAACCGGCGATGGCGCGAGTACCACGATGTCCACCACCCCCACATCCATCCGCGTCGTACGACCCGGTCGCCATTCGAGGCCATCCTGCTGCGTGCCTGTCATGCATCGAATGCTATGCGATCGCTTGCCTCACGGCGAGCGTAGCGGCGAACTTGTGCGGCAGGATCTGCGAGTCCGCCCGACTGACCATGTACCGGGGCGACGTTCCCTTCGCCTCGTCGGGCTCGGATGCAGCACACGACCCTCACATTCCACGGCCCGACTGTGACCAGCTTCACCGAGTTTCTTGCGACGGCGACCGCGTGCCATGTGACGGGAGGCATCGTACCTGTGTGGCGCGACTGCCTGCTGGACCAGTGTACTCCCGTTGCGGCATTCGCGAAGCTTCGGCGTGGCCCCTTCGCATTCCTGCTGGAGTCGGCGCCAGCTGGCAGCGAAGCGTGGGCGCGTTACACGTACCTGGGCACTGAACCCCGTGCCGCGTGGCGGCTCCGCGACAACGTCGTCGAAGACTGGTCCAGCGAACGTGGATGGCATGCAGCCCGTACGCCGTCCGACCCGATCGCTGATTTGCGCGACCTGGTACGCGAGATGCGTCCGGTGCCTACGCCGTCGCTGGGTCCCTTCTGGAGCGGAGCAGTGGGGTTCTTCGGGTATGACGTGGTCCGCCACATCGAGCACCTGCCGCATGCCCCTCCACGTACCATGGACTATCCCGACGCCTGCTTCGTGTTTACGCGCGCGCTCGTGGTCATCGATAACTGGCGTGGGCAGGCGAGAGTGATCGTCTCGGTGCCGGTTCCGCCCGAGGCGACAGAGCCCGCCCTGCGTCGGCTGCATAGCGATGCCATCACCACACTCAACGACACCATTGCGCGACTGCATGGACCGGACGTGCTGCAACCGTTGACGCTCGACAGCGACGCGAGCCCGGCTGTCGCACATTCCAACTACGAACGCGCGCAATATCTGCGCGATGTGTCGCGCATCAAGGAGTATATTCTCGCCGGTGACGTCTTTCAGGTGTTGCTCGCGCGCCGGATGCAAATCCCGCTCGACTTCGACACCACGGCGCTCTACCGCGCGCTCCGCGCGCTCAATCCATCGCCCTACATGTACCACCTGGTTCTGGACGGCTTGGAGTTGGTGGGTAGTTCTCCGGAGTTGCTGGTTCGCGTTGCGGACAGCACGTTGACGGTACGCCCCATTGCCGGTACTCGTCCGCGCGGACGCACGCCGGACGAGGACACGGCGCTCGCAGCAGAACTTCTGGCCGACGAGAAAGAGCGGGCCGAGCATGTCATGCTGGTGGATCTGGGCCGAAACGACGTGGGCCGACTCGCCAAGTACGGTACGGTGCGGGTCACGGACCTGATGACGATCGAGCGCTACTCGCATGTGTTTCACATTGTGAGTCAGGTTGAAGGTGAACTCCCGGATGGTTCCAGCGCGCTGGACGCATTTCGCGCCGTGTTTCCCGCCGGCACGATGAGCGGTGCTCCGAAAGTCCGCGCCATGGAGATCATCGATGAACTGGAACCGGAACGACGTGGCGCGTATGCGGGCGCGATCGGTTTCATTGGTGCGGGAGACACCCGCATGGACCTCGCCATCACGATTCGGACATGTGTGATCGCCGACGGCATCGCGTCCGTGCAGAGCGGCGGTGGCATTGTGCACGATTCGGTGGCGGAGACGGAATGGGCCGAAACGGAGAACAAAGCGCGCGCAGTGTTGACGGCCATCGGACGGGTGCGGGCTGCCGACCGTCGCGCCGCAGCACCCGCGATCTCCACTGAAGCACTGGCTCCAACGTGACGGGTGCGTTCGCCCTCGTGGCACCTGAAGGCAATCGTCGGTTCGTCCTGACGATCGACCATGTGCACGTGGTGGGACGGGAACTCTCCTGCGCACTCCCCATTCTGGACCCACGAGTTTCGCGGCGGCACGCCGAGGTGCGTCCCGACGAAACCGGCATCGAGCTGCGAGACCTCGGCTCGCGCAATGGCACCTGGATCAACGGTGTGCGCACCGAGCAGGCGCACGCCTTCGTCGGCGACACCGTTGCCTTCGGCGGCGTAACGTTTGTCGTCGTGCACACGGCGACCGACGTGGATGCCCCGCGTCCAGAGCTCGCGAGCGATGACACATCGACCGTCATCCGTGAGCGCTCCATGCCGTCGCTGGATCTCGCGCTGTCCGAGGTCAACGGCAGGCGGCTGGCGCAGCTGGTGGCGGGGGCGCAGCGACTTGGTGCTGTCACCAGTGTGGCCGCAATGCTGCAAACCATCGTCGACGATCTCTTTGTTACGATGTCCGCCGACCGCGTCGCGGTTCTCCTACCCGATGCGAGCGGCACCTTGGCGCCGCGCATCGCCCGCGACCGCATGGGCGGCGATGTCATTCGAGCTGTCCCGCGCGCCATCGCGTCTGGTGTCGCCGAGCGACAGGTGGCACTGTTGACGCATGACGCGCGCGAAGATGTCCGTACCACCGGCGCGACCGTGCTCACACAGGCGGTCCGGTCGGCGATGGCCGCGCCGCTGGTTGGCGAGGACGGACTCACACTTGGCGTATTGTACGTGGACAACGTGCATGATACGCACGCATTCGCCGAGGCCGATCTGGACTATCTCGTCGCGTATGCCGGCCTTGCCGCCGTGACCGCGGAACGCGAAGTCACGGCGGGAAAGCTTCGGAAGGCGCTGCAGGTGCGCGAGAACTTCGAACGCTACTTCACGCCGCAGCTCGCCGAGCGTATTGCACGCGAGGCTGGCGCGGTGACGCCGGGCGGTGAGCGTCGGGTGGTGGTGGTGCTGTTCAGCGATATTCGCGGGTTCACCGCGCTCGCGGAGTCGCTGCCGGCGATGCAGATGGCGGCCCAACTCAACGAGTACTTCGAAGCGATGGTGGAGTGCGTGTTTCGTCATCAGGGCGCGCTCGACAAGTTCATCGGCGATGCCTTGCTGGCCTATTGGGGCGCTCCTGACGCATTTGACGACGATGCCGATCGTGCCTTGGCCGCGGCCTTCGATATGCAGCGAGAGCTGGAGCGACTCAACGCCCAATGGCGAGCGTCCGGTCGCGCCGAACTCAAGATCGGAATCGGGGTGCATCGCGGCGAGGCGTTCGTGGGAAACATCGGTTCGCCGCGCCGCCTCGAGTACACGCTCATCGGCGACACTGTAAATCTGGCGGATCGCCTCTGCGCGAGCGCCGCCGGTGACGAAATCCTCGTCAGTGAGTCGTTCCGTGCATCGCTCACCGTCTCGCGAGCAATGCACCCGCGCCCGGACATCGTGCCGGAACGCCGCATCGGTGCCGCGCTGCAAGTGTGGTCGGTGGACCAGTCGGCGTGAAAGAAGCCCTGAATCAGCCGGATATCGAGACACGAGTGCTGCCCGCCGGCGATGTGACGGGTCGGCCTGAGATTGTCGGTACACTGGCGGGGCTCGTCTCCTCGCATGGCACGCTGTACGAGTGGGCAGCCGACCGGCCGCAGCCGCGTGCCCTGCGTGGACGCGCCCCCGTGTTCGTGGCGACACTGCCGGAATCCGATCTCACTGTGGTCGTGCGTCATGCGTGGCACGGTGGGTTGCTCGCGCCGCTCACGGGCGACCTGTTCCGCGCGCCAACCCGAGCACCCACCGAAATGCAATACTCCCGCATGCTGCGGGACATCGGCATTCCGACCGTCGAGGTGCTGGGTTTCGCGCGCTACTCGGCGTGGCTGGGACTTTGCCGAGTGGATGTTGTGACCCGCTTCATTCCCGACGCCCATGATCTCGGCATGGTGGCCGCTGGCTTGGCGCCGCACATCGATCTTGATGACGCGCTGGGGGCGACACTCAAGCTGCTTATTCGTCTGGCAGAGCACGGCGTGATCCACCCGGATTTGAATGTCAAGAACATTCTCCTGCGCGCGGCTGAGCGGGGAGCACTCGAGGCGCTGATTATCGACATTGACGTCGTGCGATGGGACTCAGCTCGCCCGCCATCGCAGACCATGCGAGCCAACACCACTCGCCTGGCGCGTTCGATGCGCAAATGGCGGTCGCAGTTGGCCAGACCGTGGTCGACGACGCGGTGAAGGGCAGCGTGGTGTTCGAGAACACTGAGCTCGATGACCTGATCATAGTCCGTTCCGACG
>JANNEV010000297.1:0-21745 GCA_031379145.1 Gemmatimonadaceae bacterium | reverse complement strand
GAGAATGCGAGCCAGCTGTCGCATCCGAACATCGCGGCGATTTTCGATTTCGGCGAAACCAGCGACGGTATCGTGTATCTCGCCATGGAGTACGTGGACGGCGAGTCGCTGGGCGACAAGCTGGACCGGGACGCCGCCTTGCACCCTGATATCGCCGCAGACATTCTGGGCCAGGCGGCCGATGCGCTGCAGGCCGCGCACGATCTGCACATGCTCCACCGCGACATCAAGCCGGACAACATCATGCTCGGCTTACGCAGTGACGGCACGTTCATGGTCAAGCTCGTGGACTTCGGCATCGCGCGTACCATGGACGGAAGCAATACGCGCGTCACGCGCACCGGATATGCCGTCGGCACGCCGCAGTACATGTCGCCGGAGCAATTGGCGGGCGATACGCTCGATCCGCGAAGTGACCAGTATGCACTCGCGCTCGTGGCGTTCTACGCACTCACCGGCAAACAAGCGTTTCCGGTCGAGTCATCCAAGGAGTCGCTGATTCAGCGCCTCACCAGTCGCCCACGTACTCTGTTGGACGCCCGAGCGGACGTCGAGTGGCCGGAGCCGCTGCAGGCCGTGTTCGACCGCGCGCTCGCGCCGGACGCTGCGGAGCGATTCGAGACGGTGTCCGATTTTTCGCATGCGCTGGCCGGCGCGATCAGCGACATGACGCCAACGCAAACCGCAGAGCTGTACCGGCGCGCACTGGACACCCGCGTGGCGAATGTGGCCGCGCGAACGCCACACTCCAGTAGTGATGGCATGCGCGCGATCAGCACGGCGGCTGGCGTGATTCGTGCGAGTTCTGCGGCGAGCAGCGTGGTAAACGGGACTGCGGACGTCACTGCGGTGCCCGGTGGCACGGGGTCAGGCGAGCCGATGCGCGCCGATGGTCAGTCTGCAGCGACCGGGCAGGGCACGACCCAAGGCGTACGTCTCACGTCCTCTGGTTCGGTTCGCGGCCGGATGCTCGCAGGCGCCGCCGTGTTGGTGGCCGGTGCGCTCTGGTTGACGTTCTGGCGTACGCCGACATCCAGCGTGGCCGCTCCGAGCACTGCGATGAGTACCGCTGCGGTTGATTCGCCGCCAACTCCTCCCGCAGCCGTAGCCAGCGCGGGCAGTGCAGGCGCGCCACAACCAGCAGTTACGCCAACACCTGTGACGGCACCAGCCATCGCCGCGGCACCGGGCACGCCCAAGGCCATCGCGCTGACCAAGGCGGACAGCGCGAAACGTGTCCAGCGCGATTCAGTACGCCTGGCCGCGCAACGGTCCAAACGCGAGCGCGCGGACAGCCTCGCTCGGATGGCGAGCGTGCGCGCGCGCTATCCTGAGGCTGCCGCGCGAGCGATGATCGCCCGGGGAGTAGACGGCAAGGCGCGCATCTCAAAAAATGGCGACGTGCGTGCGGTGATCATGCCAACCCCGATATTCGTCTGGCGCGCCGAGCAGGGACAAGCCTGGAAGGAATCCAAAGAGCGTGCAGCGGGCGTCACGTTCGAGTTCGTGGATCCCATCGAGGGGTGGAGCGCGTGGAAGTCCGTGGTCTCCGCTCGGCGCGCGATGTACGTGCTCGAGGTGACACCAGAGAAAGCGCCGTGGCCATCGTATGCGCCGGACAAGGTGCTCGATATTCGTCGAGGCGATGTGGAATCGGTGGAGTTGCTGCGCGATGGCGTGGTGGTAGCACTGGAGCAGTCAGCGCGCATTCCGGCGTTGGCCAACGTGCCCGCGCACCTCGCGGCGGGCAAACCAGTGCCGAACGCGATGGTCGCGCTGGTGGCACCCACCACGTTCATGCCCCGTGAAGACGGATCACTGCCCAAGTTCGAGGTGGTCGTACGCGATGCGATGCGTGGCGGGGCCGTCACACGTATCGTGCTCAGCGACGGACTCGTGCGACGATTGTACGAGGACTTCGCGCCGTGGCGAGACGCAATCGCGCGTCCGTAGCACGCTGGCCTGCTACGGGACCTTTGGCAAATCGATCGCCGGATTGCGACTGAAGAAGCCCACCGGTCGAATTTCGAAGCTGTGCCAGGCCACCGGCATGATCGGCCAGTCTTCGGGCCGCGGCACGTGGTGGAAGCCCATCGTCAGCCACGCGACCACGTCGGTGTTGGCCACGGCGCGATTGGTCGCGGTCCAGGCAGGCAGGCCCGCGCCGGCAGTGCTGACGGAGGGATAATCGCCCGCCGCGTACAGTTCGTTCTGCGCAAACGGGGTCACCCACAGCGTGTGATTGGTGAAGCCGGCACGGCGCTGCATGTAGTCGTCCGGTGTGAGCATGGTCATCGCGCCCATCGCTTCGATTTCGTAGCCCACCACGCCGCCATACGCGCCCTTCACGCCCGGGTTCACAATGCGCCAGATCTCGGGTGAGGACATCATGGACATGCGTTGCGCATCGGACTCTTTCTTGGCTTCGGTGGTCGTGACTGACCAGATGCTTCGGCGCGGGTTGCTGGCAGGCAACTTTTCCGTGGCGAGCTTGTCGACGAAGAGCGAGTTGGCCGCTCCGTCAACATCCATGTCGAGCCGGAACGAGAAGAAGTGACTGTGATTGACGCCAATCAGTTTGGGAGCGATCAGTCGGCCGTAGGCTTCGTCATTTCCCTTGCCGCTGATGGCCTTCACCTGATCCATGCCGGTGGCGCCGAGATTCACCTTGAGCGTCCCGTCCTGCTGGAAGACCCAGTCGAACAGGTAGTCGTAGTTGCCCGCGTGCATGAACATGCGCAACACAAGATCGCGCTTCGCGCGTGACTCGACATTGAGTTCGCCATCACGCGCGTGGCGCCAGGCCACATCACCGGCCGATCGCTCGAACAGGCATGCGGTGCGCGCGCGTTCGCGCGGTCGGCCGTTGTCGGTGACCACGACCGAACTGAAGAACACGCCAGTGGCGGGGCATTCGATGCCGGGTTCGAGCGTGCTGGCAATGCCGCCGAACGCCGAGGGATAGGTGCCGAGGTCGAAGTAGCCCTGATAGTTCCAGGGATCTTCGGGATCCATGTAGGGCACGAACAGTTCGGAAAGCGAGCCCTGGAACATGATCGACCGATCCTTGCCGCCGTCGGTGTAGCGCACCTGCGAGAGCACGACGCCGCGACGCGGATCGGTCCGGAAGTGGAACTTCCAATTCTGCCAGCTCACCTGCTGCCCGTCGAGCGTGAATGAGGGGCCGCCAGGCTGCACCATGCTCACGGGGTTCTTTGTCACGCGTGTGGGGCCGATGGCGTCGGCATCATGGTCGCCGCTTGGCCCGGGGCTGGGCTGCACGCCGGTATCGATGATGCGCAGGATCTTGTCATCGGTGAGATCGGCGACGATCACCAATCCATCAAACGTCGTGCCGTACCCCGTGACGCGTCCGCGATCGTCGCCGCACGTCACGTGCACCACGCGATGATTCCGTTCTTCGGGGAGGTCGAAGTAGCCGTGGTTTGCAGGCCCGCAGCCCACATGCGTGAAGTCGGTCACGCCGCGCTTGGCGATCGCCGCGCGCACGCGCGGGTCTTTCAGCACGAGCGCCTCGGCCTTCTCGCCCTCGCCGCGACTGGTCATGTACTGTCGGCCCGGCACTTCCGTGAACGAGAGCAGCTTCCTGCCGGCGATATCGACAACCGCCTCGTACCCTCGCTTACCCTGCGTCAGGTGGACGAGTGCTTCCCGGCGGAAAGGCTGGCCCGCACGCCAAGCCACCACGTCCGCCTTGGGCGGCTCATGGAGACCCGTGTACAGGTACTTGGTTGTGCTGTCGGTTTTCCCGGAGCCCACCAGCACGTCGTAAATCGTCCAGTGTTCGCGCGCTGACAGCCCGTCGAGCGGATGCGGCGTCGACGGTGCAGTGAATCCCTGCGCGGCTGCGCTCAGCGCGCCAGCGATCGTTGCGGTAACGGCAAAGCTGAGACAAGCAGCGAGCAACCGACGCGGAACAGTCATGTGAGCACCGAAAGAGGGTTTAGCCCGAATCTGCGCTTCGTCCCCTCAATTGCAACCGGTGCGTCACCAACCATCGCACCCCTACGGTCGCTCCGGCGCCTGCAACGGCTGGTACCCGTTCGGCGGCATACCATACCCGCGCGTCGTGATACGAGCGCCGAGCGCGTCGAAGAAGCCGGGGGTGTCGGGCAGGCGCGTAGCCAGGCCGTCGACGTAGCGATTGTAGAGACTGAACAGCGCGGCGATCAATACCGTGTCGTGAATCTCCAGATCCGTCGCTCCGTGCGACCGCGCGACATCCACCTGCTCCGCGGTGACCGCTCGTCCGCTTTCCTGCACCTGAGCGGCGATGCGCAACAGGGCGCGCATCTTCTCGCTCACCGGCGCGGCGCTCAGATCGTGCTGAAGGGCATCAACCTGTTCCTGGTCGCCGCCCGGCAAATGACAAGTCGCGGACCCATGGGCCGTGGCGCAGAAGACGCACGCGTTACGCTGCGAGACGTACGTCGCAATCAGCTCGCGTTCGGCTTCACTGAGCGTTGACGGTCCACGGAGCAGCACCTGCGTCAGCTCGCACAGCGGCGCAGCCGTTTCCGGGCGGAAGGCGAGCAAACTGGTGATACCGAACAGATCGGCGCGCAAGGGAATGTGCGGCATGCATTGGCTCAGGAACGGGTGGACGCGGGCCTGGCGATGGTGCTCAGCCGCGCGCGTGTACACAGAGGCGACAGTAAAGCTATTTCGGGGCTGGACAACTGAATGCGCAACCCACCTCTTGATGCATGCCCAACCACGAACCTGCCCGTCGTCAGTTTCTCGCCTTTCTGGCCGGTAGCCCACTGCTCGCCGCCGCCGGCATCGACTCGTCCACCTTGCAGCGGCTGCTCGGCGAATCCCCAAGCGGCACCGATACGCTGGCCCTCGCACAGCAGGTGGCGGAGCAAGACACCGCGCCGGCCGAGCCTCAATCGCTGGTCATTCGCGCCGCCAAGGAGGCGCTGGATGTCTTCGATTTCGAACCGGTGGCCAAGCAACGCATTCCGGTCGCACACTGGGGATATCTGGCCACCGGCACCGACGACGACGGCACCATTCGCGCCAATCGCGATGGCTTCGAGAAGTGGTCGCTCCGGCCGCGGCGTCTCGTCGACGTCAGCAAGGTCGACGCGGGACTTTCGCTGTACGGCACGCACTACCCCACACCGATCATCATCAACCCGGTGGGAAGCCAGAAGGCGTTTCACCCGGAAGGCGAGATCGCCGTGGCTCGTGCGGCAAAGGCGCGCGATCATCTGCAGGTGCTCTCCACCGTCGCCACCACGTCCATCGAGGACGCCATCGCGGCACGCGGCGGGCCGGTCTGGTTCCAACTCTACCACCAAACGGACTGGGCGCTCACGAAACAGATGGTACAGCGCGTGGAGCGGGCCGGCGCGCCGGCGCTCGTCTTCACCGTCGACCTGCTGGGCGGGAGCAATCGGGAAACGATGATTCGCGAAGCCCGCAAGGACACGCGTCAGTGCATCCAGTGTCATCTGGGTGGTGCGCCGCTTCCGGGCGTCAGCGGACGTCTCGACGATCGCGACAACCGCCGCAAGCCGAATCTGGTGGGCTACGAAAAGCGCACGCCGATTCCGGAAGTCGGCACGCCAACGTGGGAGTACATCGACCGGCTCAAGAACGCCACGAAGATGAAGGTGCTCATCAAGGGTATTGTCACCCGCGAGGATGCCGAGCTGGCGGTGGCGCGGGGTGTGGACGGTCTGTTCGTCTCCAACCATGGCGGCCGCGCGGAAAACTCACAACGCGCAACAGTCACGTCACTCCCGGACGTCGTGCAGGGCGTGGCGGGCAAGATCCCGGTCATCTGCGACGGCGGCTTCCGGCGCGGTACGGACATCTTCAAGGCCATGGCGCTCGGCGCAACAGCAATCGGCATTGGCCGTCCGTATATCTGGGGACTGGGCGCCTTCGGTCAGGAGGGTGTAGAGACGGTACTGGCGCTGCTGCGCAAGGAGTTCGAAACCACCATGAAGCAATCCGGCGTGACGACGCTCGCGGCGATCACGCGCGACCACATCGTCGCACGCTAGCGTTCGCGCGGGTCGTCGGCAGCATCGCGCATTGGCGCGCACGTATGGACGTGACGGGAGGGGCGGCATGACGAGCGACGTGTCCTGGAACGCAGAAGCGGCCGAGACGCTGGTGGCGGCCGAACTCGCGACCGCTCGTGCGTTCTATGGCGAAGATGCCAACAGTGCGACGGCTCTGCTGCCCATCCTGCACGCGCTGCAGCACGAGTTTCGGTGCGTACCTCCCGAAGCGATTCCGCTGCTGGCCCGGGCGCTCAACATCTCCAAGGCTGAAGTACGCGGTACCATCAGCTTCTATCACGATTTCTCCGAAACGCCGTCGGGGCGGCACGTCATCAAGCTCTGTCGCGCGGAAGCCTGCCAGGCGTCAGGCGTGGAGCGCGTGGCCGCACACCTCGAGCGCGTACATCAACTGACTCCCAACGCCACGGTTGGCGACGTCACCTTGCGCTCGGTGTATTGCCTTGGGAACTGTGCGCTCGGACCGGCCGCCCTGATCGACGATATGCTCGTGGGCGGGTTCGACGAAGCGGCGGCCGATGCTCTCATGACCAAGCTACAGGTGCCGACTTCGTGAGCAGCGGTGAGTCCCAAGCCATGGCTGCGCCGCTCGTGATCTACATCTCCGGCGATGCGGCGGCCCGCTCGGTTGGAGCAGACCGCACGGCGGATGCCGTGCTCGCCGCCGCGCACGGCCGGTCGGCCAACGTACGCGTGGTTCGCACCGGCAGTCGTGGCATGTTGTGGCTCGAGCCGCTGGTGGAGATCGACACGTCGGCGGGCCGAGTTGCCTTTGGACCAGTGACGCCAGATGACGTTCTCTCGCTCGTGGGCGCCGGGCTGTTTGCGCCAGTGCGCTGCGATGCCGACGCCGTTCTCGATGGCTCACCGCTGGCGTCGCACCCGCTGTGTCACGGACTCACCGAGCAGACGCCGTGGTTTCAACGTCAGCAACGGTTGACCTTTGCACGCGTTGGGGTCACGGACCCGTTGTCATTCGACAGCTATCGCGCGAGCGGAGGCCTGCGTGGGCTCCACGCCGCGCAGGCGATGTCGGCAGCGGATATCGTCGAAACGGTCATCGCCTCCGGATTGCGCGGACGCGGCGGCGCAGGGTTTCCCACGGGCATCAAGTGGCGCACGGTGCTACAGGTGGACACACCGCTCAAGTACATCGTCTGCAATGCGGATGAGGGTGACAGCGGCACGTTTGCCGATCGCATGTTGATGGAAGGCGATCCCTTCCTGCTGCTTGAGGCCATGTGCGTCGCGGCACTGGCCGTTGGCGCAACCCGTGGCGTGATCTATGTACGCTCGGAGTATCCCGATGCGGTCTCGATACTACGGCGCGCCGTTGTGATTGCGCGGGCCAACGGTCTGCTGCATGGCGCGTTCGACGTGGACGTTCGCGTGGGCGGCGGGTCGTATGTGTGCGGTGAGGAGACCTCGCTGCTCGAAAGCATCGAAGGGCGGCGACCACAAGTGCGCCCCAAGCCCCCGCTACCTGCACATCACGGACTGTTCGGCCGTCCGACGGTGGTCAACAATGTGCTTTCACTCGCGGCCGTGCCCTGGATTCTCGAACATGGCGCGGCGGCGTACGCCGCGTACGGACTGGGCCGATCACGCGGGTCGATGGCGGTTCAGCTCGCCGGCAACATCAAGCGTGGTGGCCTGTTCGAGTGCGCCATGGGCATCACGTTACGCGAACTGGTGTACGATATTGGCGGCGGGACGTACAGCGGTCGTCCGGTGCGCGCGGTACAGGTAGGCGGACCGCTTGGAGCATACTTTCCGGACCACCTGCTTGACGTTCCCCTGGACTACGAAGCGATGGCGGCGGCGGGCGGCCTGGTTGGGCACGGTGGCGTGGTAGTGTTCGACGACACGGTGAATCTGGCCGCACAGGCGCGCTTCGCCTTTCAGTTTTGCTCCATCGAGAGTTGCGGCAAGTGCACGCCGTGCCGCATCGGATCAACGCGTGGTGTGGAGTTGCTGGACACGGTGGCACGAGGGGAGAACGTGGAGGCGCAGCTGGCGTTGGTGCGTGACCTGTGCACCGTACTCACCGACGCATCGCTCTGTGCCCTGGGCGGCCTCACGCCGCTGCCGGTCATGAGTGCGTTGACCCACTTCCGCGAGGACTTCGGTCCACGCACGACGGCTTGAGGAGACGCACACGATGGCCTTCACCAGAGAAATCGACTTCGGGACACCGATACGCCCGCTCACGGTGGGCGAGCGGCAACCGGACATGTCGCCCTCCGCGTTCGTCTCGTTGACGATTGATGGCAAATCGATCCGCGTACCGCAGGGCACGTCCATCATGGCGGCGGCGCGCAGCCACGGCTCGCAGATCCCCAAGCTCTGTGCCACGGACTCACTGAACGCGTTCGGCTCGTGCAGGCTGTGTCTCGTGGAAATCGAGGGTCGTCGCGGTACGCCCGCCTCCTGCACCACCCCTGCCGAAGATGGCCAGATCGTACACACGCAGACCCCGCGTCTGGCCGCCCTGCGAAAGGGCGTCATGGAGCTCTACATCTCGGACCATCCGCTCGATTGCCTGACCTGCTCCGCCAACGGCGACTGCGAACTGCAGGAGATGGCTGGTGTCGTTGGCTTGCGCGAAGTGCGGTATGGCTACGGTGGCGAGAAGCACCGCACCGAACCCAAGGACGAGAGCAATCCGTACTTCACCTTCGACTCGTCCAAGTGCATCGTCTGCTCGCGTTGCGTTCGGGCCTGTGAAGAAGTGCAAGGCACGTTCGCGCTCACCATTCTGGGACGCGGACTCGCGTCGAAGGTGGCTACGGGTACGGCGGACTTCCTCACATCGGAATGCGTGTCGTGCGGTGCCTGCGTGCAGGCCTGTCCCACCGCGACGCTCAACGAGAAGTCCGTCATTGAGGAGGGCACACCAACCGATGTCACGCACACCACATGCGCGTACTGCGGGGTCGGGTGCGGGTTTCGCGCCGAGACGCAGGGCGACCGCGTGGTCCGCATGGTGCCATGGAAAGACGGCCTCTCGAACGAAGGGCATTCGTGCGTGAAAGGGCGTTTCGCGTGGGGGTACGCCACGCACGCCGATCGCATAACGACGCCCATGATTCGCGCCCGTATCACCGACCCGTGGCGCGAGGTCTCGTGGGCCGAAGCGTTCGAGTATGCCGCGAGCGAATTCCGTCGCCTGCAGGCCACCTACGGCCGGGATGCGGTTGGCGGCATTACCTCATCGCGCTGCACCAACGAGGAGACGTTTCTGGTCCAGAAGCTCGTGCGTGCGGGCTTCGGGAACAACAACGTGGATACATGCGCCCGCGTCTGTCATTCGCCAACCGGCTATGGGCTGAAACAGACGTTCGGCACCTCCGCTGGTACCCAGGATTTCAAGTCGGTGGCCGAGTCGGATGTTGTGCTGCTGATTGGCGCCAATCCTACCGACGCGCATCCCGTCTTCGCATCCCGGCTCAAGCGTCGGCTGCGCGAGGGTGCGCAACTCATCGTGGCGGATCCGCGCCGCATTGATCTGGTGCGTTCGCCGCACGTCGAGGCCGCCTATCACCTGCCGTTGCGGCCTGGCACCAACGTGGCCCTCATCAACGCCCTGGCGCACATGGTGGTGACCGAAGGGTTGGCCGACGAGGATTTCGTGCGGGAGCGTTGCGACGTGGAGGCTTTCTCTTCATGGGCGCGCTTCATCGCCGACCCGCGTCACGCGCCAGAAGCCGTTGAAGCGTTGACCGGTGTACCTGGCCATGATGTGCGCGCTGCCGCACGACTCTTCGCCACCGCACGGAACGGCGCGATCTACTACGGGCTCGGCGTGACCGAGCACAGTCAGGGGTCCACCATGGTCATGGGCATGGCGAATCTGGCCATGGCCACGGGCAACATCGGGCGCGATGGGGTCGGCGTGAATCCGCTGCGCGGCCAGAACAACGTGCAAGGCGCCTGCGATATGGGGTCGTTTCCGCACGAATACTCGGGCTACCGGCACGTGGGCGACGATGCCACGCGAGAGCTGTTCGAGCAGTTCTGGGGGGTGTCGCTCTCGGCCGAACCGGGACTGCGCATTCCCAACATGCTGCATGATGCCGTGCACGGCACCTTCAAGGGACTGTATGTGCAGGGCGAAGATATTGCGCATTCCGATCCCGACACGCGCAACGTGCTGGCGGGGCTGGCGGCGATGGAGTGCGTCGTCGTGCACGATCTGTTCCTGAACGAGACGGCGAAGTACGCCCATGTGTTCTTCCCCGGATCGTCATTCCTGGAGAAGGACGGCACGTTCACCAATGCAGAGCGGCGCATCAGTCGCGTACGGAAGGTCATGCCGCCGCTGGCCGGCTTGGCCGACTGGGAAGTGACGATGCGTTTTGCCGATGCACTCGGGCTGTCGATGCCGTATGCGCATCCGTCGGAGATCATGGACGAGATTGCCCAGCTCACACCGACCTTCGCCGGCGTGTCCTACGCAAAGCTCGATGCGGTGGGCTCGCTGCAGTGGCCGTGCAATGCCGCCACCCCCGACGGAACACCGGTCATGCACGTGGACCACTTCGTCCGTGGCAAGGGTCGCTTCATGCTCACCGAGTTCATTCCCACTGACGAGCGCACCGGCGATCGATTCCCTTTGCTGCTCACCACCGGGCGTATCCTCTCGCAGTACAACGTCGGTGTGCAGACGCGTCGCACACCGAACACGATCTGGCACGACGCCGACGTTCTGGAGATGCATCCGTTCGATGCGGAGAATCGTGGCCTGACCACGGGTGATCGCGTGCTGCTGCAAAGCCGTGTCGGCGAGACATCGCTGCGCGCGCTGGTGACTGAGCGCGTGCAGCCTGGGGTGGTGTATACCACGTTTCACTACGCTGAGACTGGTGCCAACGTCGTGACCACGGAGTTTTCGGATTGGGCGACGAACTGTCCGGAGTACAAGGTCACGGCGGTGCAGGTCTCCAGGACGTCGGGCCCGGCTGATTGGAAGGTGGACGCGGTCGAGCGCGACGCATTCCTGAACCGCATTCTCGAGAAGGCGCCGCATGTGCCCGGCTGACGCGGCGGCGTTGTCGGCGACAATGTCTTCGCCGTCGCAGGTGTTGCCGGTGCGAACGGTTCGCTTCGCTGGCGATCATCACCGGGAGCACGACGGCGACCTGTCCCGCAGCGACGACGCCAGCCGCGCCACGCTCCCGGATACCACACGTGAGGTACCCGTCGAGGTCGCGGTCAACGTCATCTATGGCGGCACGCCCTTCGCCGTCATGATGACGACTCCGAGCGACCTCGAGGACTTCGCCTTCGGATTCAGCCTTACGGAAGGCATCATCGCTGGCGCCGCTGACATCACCCACGTGGCGTACCGCGCACACGAACGCGGAATCGAGCTCGTGGTCACGCTCGCCGAGGGCATCCACCCACGGCGCATCGACCGTGAGCGCAATACTGCGGGGCGTACGGGTTGTGGACTCTGCGGCATCGATCAGCTCGACGCGATTCCGCAGGCAGCGGTTCGAGCGCGCACGCCCGCCCTGATTGATCCATTGGCCGTGCGTCGAGCGCTCGATGCGCTGGAGGTGCAGCAGACGCTCAATCAGCGAACCCACGCCGTGCACGGGGCGGCGTGGTCCCGTTCTGACGGCACACTCGTGGCCGTGCGCGAAGATGTCGGTCGTCACAACGCTCTCGACAAGCTCCTCGGCGCGCTTATCCGGGCCGGGCATGCACCTGCCGATGGCTTCGTGGTCATCACCAGCCGATGCTCGTTCGAGATGGTGGAGAAGGCGGCGGTATACGGTGCGGCTACGATTGTGGCGATTTCCGCGCCCACGTCGCTGGCAGTGGAGCGCGCCATTTTGCATGGCATGACGCTGCTGGCGATCGCCCGGCGTGACAGCGCGCTGGTGTTCAACGGCGATCAATACGTGCACGGGCTCCCGTTCTCGGTCGCCGTTGCGTCATCAGGGGCTACATCAGGTTCCGCATCAGGATCTGCAACGGGTGCTGCATCAGTTGATCGGTCGAGCAATGCATGACTGAGAACCCGCTGGTCCGAATGGCGAACGACATCGCCCGTAACTTGCAGGCCGCGCACAGCGACGATGCGGCGTCAGCGACGGCGGAGCATTTACGGAACTTCTGGGCGCCGAGCATGCGCCGGGCGCTGATCGCGCACGCGGATGCCGGTGGCGACGGACTGAGCGTAGTCGCGCTCGGCGCGGCTGCGCTACTACGAGCGGATCAGACCAAGCAGACCAGCGTCATTCCCTGAACCGGCTGCCGGCGTCGATCACCTTCACGTTCACCACCTCGTGCCCGGGAATGGGCACCAGAAGCAGCCGCCCCGGAGATGCGAGATCACACAGTCGTCCGTTACCACCGTAAACGCGTTCGGCCAGGCGTGCTCGAATCGCTTGGCGGTAGAGACCGATGCACGGCTGCACTCCGTCGGACGAAGCGAGCACGACCCACGCATCTGCTGCGGTGCCGGCGGCGGCGGCCGCATCGATGAGCATGCGAACGGCATTGGAGGTGATGTCGGCAAATCGCCAGCCAGCTTCCCGTTCAACACAATCCATTGCATAGCCTCTTGCCTCGGTTCGGGTGACAACGCCTCGAACGTGGGATGGAAATCCCGTGGCAGCAATACGTGTCGGCTGAAACGACGCCGTTGTCTGGAAAGCGCTACTGGCACGAGGCAGACCGTGAGTCATGCGGGCAGCACGCGACCAGCACCGCGCTCCTCGCCAGAGCGGTGCGTGCGGTGCTCGTGGCAATCTGTGCATCGCATTGTGTCAGCGCGGTGCTTTGCTGCACGTCTGCACGGTAGCGGCCGGGGCCACACTCCGTTCATGATCGCGCTGTGCATACCATCCGCCTGATCTACGTCAGTGATGCCCGGTCCGGGTTGTCATACCGGGATGTCCGGGAGATCCAAGAGGTCGCGGCAGCATTGAACCCAGCCGTCGGAATTACGGGCATGCTCTGCTACGGCAGCGGGCAGTTTCTGCAGGCGCTCTAGGGAGAACGCAAGGCCGTCAACACGCTCTACCATCACATCGAGACCGATCCCCGACACGCCAATTCCCGGGTGATGCTGGTCGAAGACATCACCGCGCGGGACTTCGGCGAATGGTCGATGAACGTCATCGACTGGACCGATGCAGCCACTGCTGCATTTCGCACGACGCTGAGTGGGAAGAGCCAGGGAGAGGTCTTCAATCCGCGAGCGATGTCCGGGCTCGAGGCTGCGAATCTGTTGCGTCAGGTCGGCGCGGCGCAGCGCGCCTTGGCCGAGTAACGCCACATGCGAGCACGGTCGCCGTGCTCGCTTTGCAGCGGAATGCGCGCGCTGCTCTCGCGTCGCTATTTCGGCGGGGCCGCGCGCTCGTGATCCAGCATCAGTCCCACGGCCGTTCCACGCTTGAACCCTTTCCAGTAGCTGTGCGTGGCTTGCGGCTTCCCGTCGCGATCGAGCGCGAACACGCCGTTTTTTCCATTCGGCACGACGGCGAGATACGCGAGCCGTGCGGTGTCGCCCTTGAGTCGCGCATCAAAATGCGCGGTCACAAAGTGGGCGAGAATGTTGTTCATGCGACGGGTATCCCACACCGGATCGGCGTAGTGCGTAAACGGAAACGACTTGAGCGCTTCTGAGAACGCGTAGCTCTCGGCGGGCGCGGGAATGGGGGCACCGGCGTTGTGGCCGGCGTTCAGAAAAGTCAGCAGGTATCGATCGGCGTTGACCGCGTTGCGATAGAGCGCGCGGGTGCCGGTTTCATAGCCCGATACCTCATCCGCACTACCCGCCACGAACAGCGTCGGCGTGCGAATGCCCGACAACCCCGCCGCATCCCAGAAGCCGGCTTGCATGCCCCACGGCCCGATGGCGACGGCAGCTTTGATGCGCATATCCACCGAGGCCGTGTACGCAGAATTCTCTGCGCTGCGCTCGAGCAGAAGCTGATTCGGTGGTGCGCCCGGCAGCGATGCCGCAGCCGCCCGATAGCCCCCGCCGATCACGTTCACTACACCATAACCGCCCATCGAGTAACCAATGACTCCGGTGCGCGAAGCGTCCACGCGACCGGCCAGAAAACTGCCGGAGGAGACACCGCCGAGACGCGCGAGCTCCCGCAGGACGAACAGTTGGTCGAGCGACCGGTTGTAGAGCGTGCTGGCGAACGCCTGCGCGTTCTCGTACGTGCTTTCAGTGTGATCGATGGAGACAACCACGTACCCTTTGCTGGCCAGATTCTCGCCGAGATGACTGAGCAAGAAGCGATTGCCGGGATAGCCATGCGAGATGATCACGAGCGGGAACGGGCCGTCGCTGGTGAGCGGCAGCGCATCGCGTCGCGCCTGACCCTGCAACGTGACCGTCACCGCGGGGTCGCGCATGATGGCACGGTACTCGCCGCCCTTGGGCGCGGCGCCGCCGCCCGCGGCCGGATACCACACTTCGAGCACCAGCGACCGATCGTATCGCGCCGTGGGCTCGCCCTGCCTGGTACGCAGAATATCGGGACGGTTCGGGTCCGTGAGGGTGAGCGTCCGTACACCCATGGCGTACGCCCCGAACGCGGCCAGCTCCGGCGCGAGCGGGGTTACCACATCGATGCGATTATCTGCGCGATTGTCTGCGCGATTGTCTGTGGCGACGACGCTCGCCGCCTGCGCACCGAGCAACGTCGGTGCGAGGAACAGCATCGCGAACATGGGGCGAATGGCCATCGGGGCACCCGGTTGCGTTCAGGGACAAGGTACAGGCGCACCTGCGCCGCAGTTGTCTCGCAGCCTATGGCCGCGCCAGGGTCGGCGCCAGCTGCGCCAGCCCTTGCTCTCAACCTCCGAGCGCGTTCCGTTATCGCGAACGGTGAGCACCCGGACCCGTTTCAGCGCTCTTCGGCCACATGGTCTGATCGCCGTTCTCCCCAACGCCCGGACAACAGATGCGTACCTGCACGAAAGCGGTGGTCATGACCGTTGCTTCGGTCGTACTCATGTCCTGCGGTGGTGGAAGTGGCAGCAGCACTGCTGGCGGCACGACCACGCCCGCTGCCAACGAGTTTCTGATTACGGGCCCGATCGTGAATCTGAAGGGCTCTGGCATGGTGATCGTGAACACGGGGTCGAACGGCCTCGTGGAGCAGACCGCGGGAGGGGGAACCCCCAACTTCGAGTTTCCACGCCTCGCGACGGGGCAGTCGTACAACGTGACCATCAAGACGCAGCCGACCAATCCGTCGCAGATCTGTACCGTCGCCGGCGGAGCGGGCAAGGTCACCGGTCCCACGACGACGATCTCGATCACCTGTGTCACGTCCATGTTCGAAGTGCGCGGGTCGATTGCCGGCCTGACCGCCGCTGGACTGGCGCTGTCGCTCAACGGCGGCATTCCTCAGGTCATCGCCGCGAGTACGACCGTCTTCACCTTCCCGCCGATCGAGAGCGGCGCATTGTATGCGGTCACCATCGGTGCCCAACCTGCCGGGCAGACGTGTGTCATCAACAACGGCGCCGGGAGTGTCAGGGATGTGAACGTGACGACGGTGCAGGTCATCTGCAGCGTGATCGGCGCGACGCCTGCAATCACCATCGGCGGCCGGACCGCCGGCCTCGGTCTCGATGGGCTCGCGCTCAGCCTGAACGGCGGCGCGCCATTCCCCATCGCGGCATCGGGGGGCAATGGCGTCTTCTCCTTCCCGCCCACCACGTTGAAAGCGGGCGACCGATACAGCGTCCTCATCGTCGCACAGCCAAGTAGCCCAGGTGGAGCCCGGACAGCGTGCGGCGTCGGCCTGGGCCGCGGTCAGATCGTCGGCACCAACAGCGTCACGAATGTGAACATTCACTGCTCCGTTGCGGGGCCGCAGTATCAGAGCGGCGGCTTCGTGACGACGTTCAATGGCAAGCGGCAGTTTCTCATCATTTTCCCGGACAACAACTTCCTGCTCGTGCAGCGCGCCGATCAAGCGGCGTGCCCGAACAACGGCAACGGCCTCGAATACGGCCACTTCCGCTGGGGCAGCGACAACGCGTGGCAAGTGATGTGGGGGATGTACGACAACACCGGCAGCTGCGGTATCTGGGATCCGACCACGACCCCGTTCTCCGGTTTCGTCGGGAAGATCGCCGAGACGGCGACGACGCTCACTCTCACGCCCACGGGTGGTTCAGCTCTCCTGTTCGACCGGCTCGCGTCACCCGTCGGCTCGATCGTCGGCACGTGGACCCGCAACGATGGACACGACGGGAGCGCCGTGATCTTTGAAGCGAACGGCACGTACATCTATGTCGATCCGCAGGACGGTCAGAACACGGGAGACCGACCGGGCGTGGAACGCGGCTGCTACACGGTGAACGGCAGCAACTTCACCATCAACCTCTCAGCCACCTGCCGTCCGGATGGCGACGCTGGATTCGACACCAACGGCACGTCAGGCTTCTCCACCCGCGCCGGCACCTCGATTCCGTTCGCGATCAGTGCGGCGGACGTGCTGACGATCGGTGGCTTCGCGCCGATGAAACGGATGGTGCCTTAGGGGATCGGAATTTCAGTCGGGGCGGGTCGACTATCCGGCGAGCATACCGCGCGATCGCCGACCTCGCGAGTGCCGCGTGGCGGGCGGCGGCGTACGTTCGATCTCGCTCGGGCGCCTCAAGCGCCGCGGGAACGTCGGTCAAGGTGGGTGGCCGAACCTGGCCGGGCCCCATCGAACGCGCCGGTGGGACCGCCGCGCACGCCGAAGGTCCCCGCGTGGTGGCGGGGCGTCGGGGGGCGCGTCCTCAGGGGGGAGTCGGGGCGTCGGCGGACAGGCGGGCGGCGCAGAGCGGGCGCGGAGGTGGGTGAGGATCCGGTCGATCACCGACGACTGCGTGATGCAGGCGACGATCCGCATCGCGCCCTGACACGTCGGACACGCGCGCGGGTCGACTTCGAAGATCTGCTGGTTCCAGCCTGTGGTCCCCCGACCGGTTCGTGCGGCTCGACGAGGCCGAGGGCGAGCTGGAGGTGCAGTCGGTGCGAACGGCCCTCAGGCGGCCGAACGCATCACTGCTTCAGCTTCGCCCGCAGTTCGTCGAGGAGGCCGTGCATCACCACGAGCGTGGGCGTTCCCGCCATCTCGCCCCAGCTGTTGTCGCGCACCATGAGAAAGCGGCGATCGTCCGGCGTGATGGCGAACGTGCCGCTGGCGAGCCAACCCGTGCGGACGCGCTCCGGGATAGCGAACAGCACGCGCGGCGGTTCCGCCGAGAAGCGCGGACCCGGATCGATCCGCACGACGTGCATCTTCCCGTTGTTGGCGTAGAAGAGCTCGCGCCCGTTGTGTGCCCAGAGCGGAGCGCTGCCACCGCCGCTCGAGACCTGCCACTTGCCGCCGTTGACGTCCGGGAACGGCCGGACGAACACCTCGTTCGCGCCCTGCTCGTTGGACACGTACGCGATCCAGCGGGAATCCGGCGAGAGCACCGCGGCCTTGGCGTCGGAGCCGGTCGTCGCGACGCGGCGTGAGAAGCTGTCCTCGCCGTCGACGAGTCTGGGTTCGCCGGTGCCATCGGCCGACTGCTGCCACACCCTGAACGGTCTCCCCTTCCCGGCCGCCTCGTTCGGGACCGGCCGGTCGGAGAGGAAGGTGACGGCGCGCCCGTCGCGCGTCCACGCGGGCGACTGGTCCACGCCTTCGTGCAGCGTGAGCCGTGTCGCCGGTCGTGAAGGGAGATCCTTGATCCAGATGTCTGTGCCGACCTCGGTGAGCAGCGAGAGCGCGATGCGCCGTCCGTCCGGCGACAGGTCGATTCCCCACTGAGTGCCGACGGACCCGTTGTCCTTGCCCCCCGTATTCACCTGCCACGAGGAATCCACCGGCTCGACGCGCCCGGTGCGATCGACCCACACGATGGACGCATTGGGTACCGGCCCCGGCGCGAACTCCGGGCGGCCGAGCAGGTAGTACGCGGTCCCCTCGGCCGAGAGCTGGAACCCCGGCGCCTGGATCCCGTCCATCACGGCGACCGCCCGCCCCGTCGCGGCGAGCGCATCGTTGTCCCACGGCGCCGCCATGAGCACGCCGGCGCTGGTCAGGTAGAGCACGTGACCGGTGGACGCGTACCAGGCACCGATCGCGTCGTCGAACAGCGCGCGAATGGTATCCTTGCGCGCATCATAGACGAACACTCGGCTCGGCCTGCAGCTGACCGGCCCCACGCAGTTGGTGAGGTGGGCCGTGAAGAGCACGCCGCGCGAGGCGGGCAACGGCGAGGGCAGCCAGGGGTAATGCCCGTCGAGCACCGCTGGCGACGCGATCACCTTCGCTGTGGCGTCTCCCGGCAAGAGGCGGCGCAGGGTGTGGGTCATCAGGTCGTAGTAGACGATCGAGCCGTCGTCGAGCCATGCCGCGCGGTTGTAAGAGGTGTCCACGCCCTCCGCGATCACGAGCGACGCGCCGCCGGTGATCGGGACGCGCCGCAGTTGGCCGTTGGCGACGAATCCGATGAACGCACCGTCGGGGGAGAAGAAGGGTCCCGAGGCACCTTCCGTGCCGGCAAGCGGCCGCGCGGCCACTTCGTCGCGACGCTTGATGTAGAGTTGGCCGGGTCCTGTGAGTGGACTGCGGAAGACCAGCGCCGATCCGTCGGGTGCGAGCGCCGTCTCGATCGCGAAGGTGAGTCCATCGAGGGCGCCGGGCGCGCCGAGCGTGGTGAGGTGACGCGCGACGGAGGTCGTGCCTTGACCGGCGCCACTCCACGCCCAGACGGCGAGGGCGATGCTGAGCAGGGTCACGGCCGCCAGTGCGGGCACCACGAACCGTCGGGAGAACGGCCCTGCGTTACCGACGGTCCTCGCCGCCGCGATGTGCGAGGTGAAGGCCGGATCGTGCAGCGCCGCGGCGAACGCCTTCGCGCTCTCGAACCGGTCCGCCGGCAGCTTCTCGAGGGCCTTCGCCACCGCCGCCGCGACGTGCGGCGGCACTGCGCGGCGCAGTTCCGTGACCGGCCGCGCGGTGTCCGCGACGATCTTCATGATGATCATCTGCGCCGACGAGCCGGTGTGCGGCGGTTCACCCGTGAGCGCCTCGAACAGGACGGAGCCGAGCGAGTAGATGTCGGAGCGGTTGGTGATGTTCCGCTCGGCCGTCGCCTGCTCGGGCGACATGTAGTGCGGCGTTCCAAGCGAGAGGCCCGACTCGGTCATCCGTCCGCCGGCCGCCGCGCTCACCGCGAGGGCGATCCCGAAGTCCGCGACGATCGCGCGTCCGTCGCGCAGGAGGATGTTCTCGGGTTTGATGTCGCGGTGGATGACGCCCTGCTCGTGGGCGTACTGCAGCGCGTCCGAGACTTCGGTGGTGATGCGCACGGCGTCGTCGATGCCGAGCTGCTGCTCGCGGTCGAGCTTGTCGCGGAGGGTCTCGCCCTGGATATAGGGCATAACGTAGTACAGGAACTCTTGGCCGCCGCCGTGGGTCGCGGTGGTGCGACCGGAGTCGTACAGCGGGAGGATGTTCGGGTGCTGGAGTTGGGCGGTGGTCTTGATCTCCTGCAGGAAGCGGTCGGCGCCGAGGACTGCAGCTAGCTCGGGGCGGAGGACCTTGAGGGCGACCTTGCGGCCGTGCTTGAGGTCCTCCGCGAGGTAGACGGTGGCCATGCCGCCCTCACCCAGCTGGCGCTCGATGCGGTAGCGGTCGGCGAGGGCCGTGGAGAGGTGGTCGAGGAGGTCGGTCACGTGGGTAATCTGGCACACAGCGGCCAGCGTGGCTTCCCCCAATGGCCGTCGGCCCACCCCGCGGCGCGCGACCACCCGTCGGACGCGCCGACGCAAACGCCGTCCTGCCCTTCGATTCCGGTGCTACCCGACGGAATCGCTCGACGCGCACCCTTCAGCTCACTCGACGATGTCCGCCTCGAGACGGATCGAGGGGTAAGCTGCTGGACCCTCGCGAGGCGCGACGTGACCCGCCGTAATTGGGCAAGTGCGCACTCACATCCGTATCGTCGTAGCTTGACTTCCATCAGGCGTGACCTGCCCACCGCTCTGGGAGCTTTCCTGTTCGGTGGAGGCCTCCTGATTCTGATCGGCGCGGCCCTTTCATCCCGCGCCTGTCCGATTGGTTCGGTACCGGCATTCCCGTAGTGGCGAATGCGGCCCTGTGCTCCAGTGCCTGCGGCGTGGCCCTGTTGTGTCACCGCGCTTCGTTCGGAAAGGAGTGTGTTCGGACAGCGGGGGTATTCATCGCGCTGGTCGGCCTCCTGACGCTATCGCAGTTCCTCACCGGACTCGATCTCGGAATCGATGATCTCGTGTCATGGGGAGCGTTCGGGGCCTTCGCGACGGTGTCTCCCGGTCGCCTGCGCCCACCGGCAGCCCTGTCATTCGCGCTGCTGGGGCTGGCATTCGTACTCAGCACCGGACGCGGGCGAGCGCAACACTGGGCCGCCACGCTCGGCGTCGTCGCGGCATCCATTGCGTCGATCTCGCTCGTGGGTGTGCTCTACGCTGCCGACGAGTTGTACGCCTTGCCCCGATTGACCGGCATCGCTCCGCAAACAGCCCTGATGATCGCGGTGACCGGCATCGGCCTCGTGGTGTCGATACCGGATCAGGGACTGATGAAAGCCCTGGCACGCAATGACAACGAAGCCGCGGTGGCTCGGCGTCTGCTCTTGCCGGCGGTCATCCTTCCGTTGACCGTGGGCTGGATCGGACGGTTGGGTGTGACAGCCGGCTGGTATGATGCGGCGTTCGGTCTGGTGATCCAGGCCGTGTCGCAGATCGCCGTGCTCGTGGCGCCGGTGTGGTGGGTGGCCACCAGCCTGAACCGGAGAGAGGAACAACTGGAAGGGGCGCGGGCGGCCGTACGCGAGAGCAACCGCATGCTCGGCTCCATCACGAACAACGCCAGCACCGCCATCCTCCTCATGGATGCGGGGCAGCGGTGCACCTACATGAACCCCGCGGCGGAGGAGTTGACCGGCTTCGCGTCGGAGGAAGTCCTGGCTCGAGGAGTCCCACTGCACGAACTCATCGGGGATAGGAGTTTCGATCGGGGTGGGTCGACTATCCGGCGAGCATCCCGCGCGATCGCCGACCTCGCGAGTGCCGCGTGGCGGGCGGTGGCGTACCGTCGATCTCGCTCGGGCGCCTCAAGCGCCGCGGGAACGGCGGTCAAGGTAGGTGGCCGAACCTGGCCGGGCCCCATCGGACGCGCCGGTGGGACGGCCGCCCACGCCGAAGGTCCCCGCGTGGTGGCGGGGCGTCGGGGCCGTCCTCAGGTGACCGGCGCCGCGTCGGCGGACGGGCGTGGGGCGCGCGCCGTGCCCCGGCTCGGGCGGGCCCGCGTCGTTGGGGGGCTCCGTGGCCCGGCGTGCGCCACACGGGAGGCGCGGGTCCGGAGGTGGGTGATCAGGATGGCCACAAGTGAACCACCCTCATTCAGATACTGCTGTCTTCACGCCGTTTCAACTGTGCAAGCATTGTGCACACCAAGGCAGATGACGCGCGGGACCGCTTCCGGAAGTGGGGGCGATCACCCTACAGTTTCACACGACGCAGCAGCTGCGCATTGATCGCGACGACGATGGTGCTCACCGACATCAGAATGGCACCGACCGCCGGCGTCAGCACGATTCCCCACGGTGCCAGCACACCCGCTGCAAGAGGAATTGCGAAAATATTGTAGCCCGCCGCCCACCACAGATTCTGG
>JANNEV010000281.1:0-16583 GCA_031379145.1 Gemmatimonadaceae bacterium | reverse complement strand
GGCCGCGCTGGATGAAGGCCGCCTGTTCGCCTCGCATCACGCATTCCATCAAGCTCTGGTCGACGCAACGGCGGATCAGGTCACGCGCGACCTGCTGCGGGTGCTGTCGCCGCGCCGCATGCGCTACGAGTGGTTTCACGGCCCGCTGCTCCGCATGGCCGGACACCCGTTTGCCCCCACCTACGATGAACATCACGCGATCGTCAATGCGATCACCGACGGGACGGCTCGCGAGATCGAGCAGGCCGTCCGCGGGAATTGGAGCAATGCCGCCGAGCGACTCGCGCGCGCGATTCAGGGGGCGCGCGCCGTTGTCGGGACACGTGTGTGAGGTTCGGCTGTCATGGACCAAGAACGGCGAGTGTCGGACGCGTGGAGACGCAGCGCCGTAGCGGCGAGAGCCAATTCTTCACGGCAACCGGCAACGGGGCGGCTGTGACCAACGAAACGAAGCGGAGGCAGTGCACACTGTTCCGCCCGACAGATACTGAACGTCGGCACAACGCGTCCTGCGCAGGGGCACTCAATGGCTCGTCTTCGTCAGTGGTGGAAAGTGTCGGGTCTGATTGCCGTCACCGCGGGCCCCGTGCCCGCGCAAACGAGAGCGGATCTCGGCCGGTTGACCACCAGCGCGATGACGGCGATGGATCGCGCGCAGTGGGCCGTGGCATTGGCCGCGTGGGATTCGGCGTTTACCATCGAGGCCAACAATTATCCCCTCTGGTTCGCGGCGCAGGCCGCCTGCCAATTGCAGGATACGGTACGCGCCGACCACTACTTTCGTCGCGCCGAGCGGTCCCTGCGCGACAATCCGGAGAACTACACCGCGTTCGAGGCAGACACCCTGACGCGCTGCTTGCACGCGACGAAGCGCTGGCGTGCGTTCATTGCCGAGATGGCGCGTGGCTACCGCGCCTACACCGCGCGTCGTACAGCTTGGTCGCGCGTCGTCACCGACAGCGCGCAGCGATTGCCGCTCGAGACGCTACCACTCGGGCACACACCGCCCGAGCGTTCCGCGAGTACACGGCGTAGGGCCGCACGGCGGAATCACTGGGCGCTGTACTCGGTGCGTGCCGCAGGGCGAACCGGCGATTCAATCGACGTCCCGTTTCTCACCTACATCCCGAAAGCGTACGATCCGCAGCGTCCAGCGCCTCTGCTCGTGTTTCTGCACGGAGCGGTCAGCGGACGTTCGCGGTTCGCGACCGACTACGAAGTGGCCCGCTACGAAGCGGCCGCGCAGGAGGCGCGCCGCCGCGGCTGGTTCTTTGTGTGGCCGTACGCACGGCGCGACTTCAACTGGGTTGACGATGTGTCAGCGCTCGAAACCATCGCCACGGCCATCGCCCGCGTGCGGGCCACATACAATATCGACTCCACGCGCATCGTCATTGGCGGCCACTCCGACGGCGGCCGCGGTGCGCTCTGGTTCGCCCTGTGCCACCCCGGCCTCGCCACCGCCACCGCGCACTTCTCCACGTGGCCGTCGGTCAGTGGCTATGGCGGATGTCAGGCGACGGAGTCGGCGTTGCCAAGCGGGCTCGCTCCCCTGTTCGCGTACTCCGGCGTTGATGATGGACTGTACGCCGATTCGCTGACCACCCCGCGCTGGACCGCGTGGCACCAGCGCGGGGCGCCAGTTGAACGTGTGCGCCTGCCGGGTCGCGGGCACGACGTCGGCACGAGCATCAAGGACTTGCGTGTTGCGCTCGATGCGGTGGTGCGCCGTTGGCCTCCCGCGCCATTCGAGGCGCAGGCGTCACGCGGTCGACGTTGAGGGTGTCACACATCGTCCACCCGACGCAACGCGGCGAGCCCCGACCAAGACCGTCGACACCGAGAGCACACCCTCGCGCTGAACCGCCTCGGGTTCTGAGGAGACTCGGTGAATCGAGTACCAAGCGCTCCGCAGGAGCCGCCTGAGTGCGGTAGTGCTGCTCCTCGAACTCCGCCGGGGAAACATACCCCAAGGGTTCCAAAACACGCTGCGTGTCAAGCCAGGCGACCCATTCCAGCGTCGCATACTCCACGCCCTCGAAGCGCTTCCACGGCCCAGGCCGATGGATCACTTCGGTCCTGTACAGGTCAATGATCGACTCGGCGAGCGCGTTATCATACGCGTCGCCGGCACTGACAACGGACGGCGCCGCGCCCGCATCCGCCAAGCGGCTGGTATAGCGCATCGCGACGTATTGCGAGCCACGATCCGTATGCACGATTCAGCGGCCGTCGAGCTCCCGATCATGCAGCGCCTGCTCGAGCGCATCGAGGTCGAGATCCGTCCGCATCGTGGTGTGCGCCCGCCAGCCGACGATCCGTCGCGAGAACACGTCGATGACGAACGCCACGTACACGAAGCCGCGCCACGTCGCGACGTACGTGAAGTCCGCCACCCAGAGCTGATTGGGGCGCTCTGCGGCGAACTGTCGTTGCACGAGGTCCTCCGGGCAGGGCGTGGCCGTGTCGGGCCGCGTGGTGAGGGGACGCTGACCGCGTACCACCCCGCGTAGGCCGGCGACGCGCATCAGCCGTTCCGCGGTGCAGCGCGCCGCGATCACGCCGTCGCGCCGAAGCTGGTGCCAGATCTTTCGCACGCCCTATACCTCGTGATGTTGGTTGAAGACGTGCTGAATCGTCACCCGCGGCGCCTCATCACGCGGCGCCCGCGCCGACCGGCGCGAGGCATTGAACTTGAACTTGTCCCGCCGCGCCAGTGACGCCTGGGTCCCCGAGATCTCCTCCAGCCCCACTCGCGGTTTGATTCGGAAATGAAGCGAGGCCAGACTCTCAGCAGAGAGGAGGCCGCATGCGGAATGTCAATGATCGCCTGATTCTCCCCACCTGCGATCGTCTCAAATTCCCCACCCGGTGAATCCTCACGACTCGGAGTGAGCCGCAAGGGTGGAATGCATCAGGCCGGCCTTCCGCTTCTAACGGAGCCGATAGGAGTCGCCATTGATATTGATCGTGGTCGCCTGGTGCAGCAGCCGATCGAGAATGGCGCTCGCGTTGACCGCGTCAGCGAACACCTCGCCCCACGCGCACAGACTCTGATTGCTGGTGAGCAGGATGGCGCCGCGTTCGTAGCGCCGACTGACCAGTTGGAAGAAGAGATTCGCGCCTTGCCGAGCGTCGTGATGAGCGCCGCGGCGGTCGTGAACATCACGCGGAGCCCGAGCCGACAGGCTTCGAGCCCCAGCGCCACGCTCAAGCGCGTCTTGCCGACACCGGACGGGCCGAGCAAGAGCGCACGCGCCCCGTGCGCGACGAAGCGCATCGTCGCCCACTCGTTGATGACATTGGGATTTCAGGGAGAGCTCTTGGTCGGGCGGAGCGGCCAAGGGGACGTCGGACAGGCCCACCGCACTCCTGCCGCTCATGATGATGTGGCGAGCCGACCTTGCGGCGAAGCTCGGCTACCCTGACGAGGCGCGCGTGTGGTACACGCGGATGCTCGACCTGTGGGCAGACGCCGATCCGGAGCTGGAACCCACGGTGCAGCGGATGCGCGTAACGCTCCCACCCGACAAGCCGTAGCATCGACTGCCGCACGGCCCAGGCGTCGAAGGAACTTGCGAATACATTTCCGCCGTGACCGAACTCGCCGAGCTCTCCGAACGTCTCCAGGCCGCCCTCGGCGCCGACTACGCCGTCGAACGGCCACTCGGTGAGGGCGGCTTTGCGGTGGTGTTCCTTGTACGAGACCTCGCGCTCAAGCGGCGGCTCGCCGTCAAAGTGCTCTCTCCGGACCTGGTTACATCGCGCGCGGTCCTGGAGCGATTTCGTCGGGAAGCAGAGACCGTCGCCCAGCTGACCCATCCCAACATTGTTCCGCTCCACTTCATCGGTCAGCGCGACGACCTGCTGTATCTCGCGATGCCGTGCGTCGAGGGCGGGTCGATTGCCGACCGTCTTGAGCGCGAGGGCCCTTTGCCTGTGCCCGACGTGGTGCGGATCGTCGGTGAAGTGGCGAGCGCGCTCGCGTATTCGCACAAGCGCGGTGTGATTCATCGCGACATCAAACCCGCCAACGTGCTGGTTGACGCCGACTCCGGCCGCTGCCTCGTCACCGACTTCGGCATCGCCCGTACTGCAGAAGGCAGCACGCTCACGGCCACGGGCATGATGCTCGGCACGCCGGCGTATCTCGCGCCGGAACAGGTAACCGGCGAAGGGCTCGACCATCGCGTGGACATTTTCGCGCTCGGCGTGCTGGCGTACGAACTGCTGGCGGGGAAAGTCCCGTACGACGCGCCGACGCCAACGGCCGCCATGATGAAGCGACTCGCCGGCCCGCCGGTCTCCATCACCGTCGCACGCCCCGACGTGCCAGAGTCGCTGGCTTCACTCATCACCGCGTGCCTCGCGGCCGACCCCGCCGAGCGAGTGCAGGATGCGGCGGATGTGGTGGCGGCGCTCAACGGCGAGCGCTCAATCGCCATCACGAAGCCGCGCGCGGTGACCTGGCCCCCCGCAACATCAGCGGCTGCATCGAGCCGCACGCGGCTGATTGCGATAGCCGTCCTTGGCGTCGCACTGCTGGGGGCAAGCGTGTCCTGGTTCAACGGTCGAACCGGGGAGCCCGCGGTCGCTGCCTCTACCTCCGCGACGCCGCCGGTCACCCCGCCAGCGTCGTTGGTGGCCATCCCCGGTGGCGATTACACAATCGGAAGCGACCGCGGCCCGGCCTTCGTACGACCGCGTCACGTGACGACGGTTGCCGGCTTCGAGATCGAGCGCACCGAGGTCACCGTTGGCGCGTATGCGGCGTTCGTCGCTGCGACGGCTGCACCTGCCCCGTGGAAGAACGGCGCGCGCCCGGATTCGCTGCTTCCGGTCACCGGAGTTACCTACGGCGACGCGGCGACGTATTGCAAATGGAAATATCCCGAGGGCGGCCGGCTGCCGACCGAATTCGAGTGGGAGGCTGCGGCGCGCGGCGCGGCGGCACGTGAGTATCCGTACGGCGGCGCGCCAGATGTTGCGGCCGCCAACACTGCGTCCGCGCAACGGAATGCACCGGGCCGCGTGGGGAGCTTTCCACGTGGCGCCACGCCGGAAGGGGTGCAGGACTTGAGCGGCAACGTGTGGGAGTGGACGAGTTCGGCGCGCGCGGGATATCCGAACGGCCCCGCCCTTCCGCCCGCCGAAACCGATATGCGCGTCATTCGCGGCGGCGCGTTCAACACGCCCGATTCCCTGGCCACCACCTGGATGCGTGGCTTCTACCCGGCCAGCACCCGGTCCGATGAGCTCCCGTACACGGGATTCCGCTGCGCGCGATAGAAGTAGCTCGCACCGCTACGGCATGATCCTGGTCTTGATCGTGGCGCGAATGCCACGCAGTCGTTCGACATCCGGCCATCCCTGATCCGCCTCGGCCCACAGGTCGAGCACCCGATCGAGCCACTTGGCGCCCTCGTCGGGGTAGCCCAGCGCAACCGCCAGTTCCCCGCGCAGGCGCATGACCCAGACGGCGATCATTGGGCTGCCGATGAACCCGTTGCGTCTGCTGCCGAAGAACTCGGAGGGAAAGACCGTGTCCAACCAGCTGCGGGCGATCCGCAGGGTACTGAGGGAATCGCCTGCCGCGAGGAACAACATGGCGGCGTCCCAGAGGGCCGTGTTCGCGTCGGCAGGTGCATTTCGCCCGAATGCCTCGGCCTCACGCGCCAGGCGGAGCATCGCGACCGTGTCGCGACGCACCACCGCCCGGGTCTTTGCGTCAAGAAATTGATGCAGCGAATCCACCAGCCAAGGCCGCGGAGTTTGATAGGTGTACAGCAAAGGCTGCAGCCGGCCGAAACGGCAGCGAAGATCGCACGAACTGTCTGGCCGTGCAAAGACGACCAACGATTCCGCGGCGGCGAGGGTCGGCGACGGAATCCCGCCGAACACGCGCAAAAGCTCGCGGTTGCTCGCGCGAAGTGCTGCCGGGAGCTCGCCCCGCTCTCTCGCCTTCAGTTCGGCGGAGTCAACAGGCGCCAACAAACGTTTCTCGCGGCCGAACACGAAATCGTATCGACGAAGCCGGATCACATTGGCGGCGGTGTCCTCCCGGGTTGCCTTGCGGAGCGAATCGTGCCAGGCCCGGGCTTCCCGCGCATTGCCGAGCGCGACGTTGATCTCCAGAGCGACGGCCGGCCCCCGCGGGTTCTCGGGCGAGGCCGGGATCGGGACACGGTGGAGCTCCGCGTAAGCAGCCCTCCCTTCGTTGAGCAGGTGAAGCACTTCGGCGCGCGCCTGATGGGCCCACATGTTGGTTGGGTCGGAGGCGACCCAATCGTCCACCACACTTCGCGCCAGCCGACGCGCGGTCTTGGCTCGGCTCTGTTCAACGTACTCACGCCGCCGGAGGTCGATCCCCACCGTGTCGCGCGGGAATCGGGTCACAATCGTGTCTCCACGCACGACCAGCAACGCCTGATATAGCTCGCCAGAGCTGCGACAGAGCTTGTCGGCCGGGCAGGGATAGCGAGTCTCCACGAGGAGCAGTTGGGCCAGCTGCTCGAAGGCGGGATAAAACGACGGATCCGTGCGCAGAATCGCTTTCGCAAGCCGCAACGCAATATTGGGGTCGGCACGATACCGCCACGTTGAATCATCCACCGCGACAAGGGCATCGTCCGCCGTATTGCACGAGACCAGTGCGAACATCGCTTCGACGTCGGTGGAGTCGGCGCGGACAAGCGGGGCAGCGGCGGCACACATGGCCGGGTAGTCGCGACGAGCGTACGCGACCGAGGCGCGAATCAGCGCGCGCTCCCGTGCCGGAAGTTTGGTCCCGAGTCGCTCGGCGGCCAATGCACGGGGGAGACGTTCCGCCGCACGCTTGGGCGACGCGCCCCACGCAAGCACATTCGCCAGCTCGGCATGCGCACGCGCGAAGGTAGAGTCGAGCTTGAGCGACTCGCGGAACGCCTGCTCGGCCTCGCGCAGTCGCATGCTGTTTCGCGCCTTCACACCCGCCAGGTAGGCCTGATACGCATCAATGCGACTGGTGCCGACATCCCCCGTCTGTCCGTCGGTTGGGGGCGGGAGGGCGAGCACGGCATGCGTCAGCGGTCCGAATGCCACGAGTAGCGAATCGACGGCGGCGGCCTGCTGTGTCACGCTGCGCAGCCGCGCGCCGGTCTTCACGTCGAACACGTTCGCGACCAGTCGCGCGCCGCCGCCTGTCTTGAAGAAGTCGCCCATCACAAGCGTGCCGACGCCGGCACGGCGGGCAAGCGCGAGTCCGTCCTCGAGGCCGAGTGGCTGCCCCGCCCGGCTCGCGGGGAGGGTGCGCAGCAGGTCGGCGACGCGCTTGTCCGGCACCACGGAAATGTCGGTCCACCGCTGCATGTCGAGCGACATCATGTTCACGGCGGCATCACGCACCCACTCGAGGTCGGCCACACGCATCGCGTTCGCGAACGGGACGACGATCCAGCCGCGCGGGTTGAGCGCCAGCGCGGCCGGGCGCGCTTTCGCGACAACGCGGCACGGCGGCGGGCTCCCGTTCGGGCACTGCGCGTGCGCGGCAGGCGCGAAGAGCGGGCTGCCAATCAGCGCAGCGGCGACAGAGCGTCGGAAGATTCCCATTCGGCCAAGTTGGCGAGCGGGAGGCTTGCGCGGCAAGATTGCACGATGCCCAATCTCACATCGCTTCTCCCCAACGGATGGTCTCACTACCTGCTCGGCGGCCTGACGATCGGCACCGGGGTGGCGCTGCTCTTCGTACTCACCGGATTCGTCGGCGGGATGAGCACGGTGTACACCTCCACCTGGTCGTTCGTGGTGCAGCGCCCGTTCTTCCGACAGGCGAAACTGGTGAACAGCCGCCTCTGGCGACTGGCGTACGCTGCGGGGCTCATCGTGGGCGCGTTCGTCTGGTGGCGGTTCATGGGACCAGCCCAACGCGTGGCGGTATCGATTGCCCCTGTGCAACTGTTCGTGGGCGGCCTGCTGGTGGGCTACGGCGCGCGCCTCTCTCGTGGCTGCACCTCAGGTCACGGCATCTGCGGACTCGCGTCGCTCGGACTCCCCTCGTTGCTCGCCGTGTTGACGTTCATGGCCACGGCGTTCGTCACGGCCAACGTGTTGGCATGGGTGGTCGGCGCATGACTACCGCCCGCATGCCAATTCCGGCCGAAACGGTCACGTCGCGCATTCCGGTGCGGTCGCTCGCGCAACTCGGGAGCGCGCTGCTCTGCGGCGCCCTGTTCGGCTTCGGGTTGTCGCTGTCCACGATGATTCGCCCCGACGTCGTCCTCAGCTTCCTGCGCTTTACCGATCTTGGCTTGATGTTCGTGCTCGGCGGCGCGGCGACGGTCACCATGATCGCGTATCAGTTGGTGCCGCGCGCGCTCAAGCAGCCGCTCTTCGGGGGCAACTTCGGAAAGCACGAGTCGATCATGGACCGCCCAACGATCATCGGGGCCGCCATCTTCGGTATCGGGTGGGGCATAACGGGAGTCTGCCCTGGGCCGGCCATCGCAGGACTCGGCGCGGGCAGCTGGGAGCTTCTCTACGCCGTCGCCGGCATCGCACTCGGGGCGTTGGCGCACGGGCTCACTTCGTCGGACGGCCGAGCAAAGAACGGGTGATATTGGCAATGATAGCGTCGAGTTTTCCGGCTCAGCCAATGGTCGGACCACTACTCAACAGGAGCGACCGGTGACACGGATATTCATGGGTGTGCTTGCAGGACTGCTGGGTGGCGCCCTGCTAACGCAAGAGACGAAAACCGCCCCCATTGAAAGCCCACGAGGCGCTCCGATTCGACTCGGCAACTTCTCGGTCAGCCTTACCGTCAAAAACATTGCCGTTTCCCGTGCCTTCTACGAGAAGCTCGGCTTTCGAGTCATTCTGGGCGATCAGGCGAAGAACTGGCTGATTCTGCAAAATGAATCCAGCACGATTGGACTCTTTCAAGGAGTGTTCCCAAGGAACACAATGACATTCAATCCTGGCTGGGACCGATCGTCCAACGCATTACCTGACTTTGACGACGTCCGCGTCATTCAGCGGATGCTCAAGGCGAACGGCCTCGAGTTGGCGAGCGCGGCTGATGAATCGTCGACGGGACCCGCCAGCCTGATGCTGATCGACCCCGATGGGAACCCGATTCTCGTCGATCAGCATGTGCCCAGCCCTCGGAAATGACACACCGTCTATCCCGAGTCGGGCACGGCGTGGTGTTCGGGTGACGCCTGTTACGTGCGCCGGTTCGGTAACGACCGCAGAGATCAGCCCAGGCGCCTCGGTCAGCAGGGCAGCTGTGGCGGGCCAAGTGGCCTGCTGCTGCTCGAGGCCGGCGCGCTGACCTGGAACCCCACCGTGACCGTGCTGCGCGAGTCGAGCTCGGCGTCGCTTCTGACGCTGCGGGGCGCCACGTCCTCGCGCACGTCGCTGACCGTGTCTCCCGAGATCGGCGCGGTGGGCGCGCGGTGAGCGTGTGGTTTTAGTTTTCCCGCCATGAATCTTGATGATCGGGTCGCGCGGGTCTTCGGGGACGATGAACCCACGCAAGTGGGGTCGGGATGGATGAGCGGCACGGTCTCCGTGTTTTTCGGTGCGCTGGCCGTGGGCGCCGTGGCGTGCTTTTACGTGCCCGAGTTGCTCACCAGCCCCGAGGTGCGCACGGTGCTTCCCATGCCGATGGTGCGCACCACCATCCAACTCGTGATCGGCGTGGGGTTCTTGCTGGGCCTGATGAGCATGCTGCTCCGCCGTCGCAAGACACTGGGCGTCACCGGTGTCGTGCTCGCGATGACGGCCGCACTCGCGGGTGGCGGCAACATTCCATACGAAGGCGTAGTGCCCACGACCCCGGTGTACCTCGGGCTCGATTGGTTCTTGCTCAATCTCCTGCTGCTGGCGGTGGTATTTGTCCCGCTCGAGAAGGTGTGGCCACACCGCGCCGACCAGTCCGTATTTCGTCGCGGTTGGACCACGGACACGATCTACTTTTTCATGAGCCATCTGCTGGTGCAGGTGTCCACACTGCTCACGCTCATGCCGGCCCAGGTGTTCTTCGATTGGGCGATTCATCCGGCCGTGCAATCGGCCGTGCGCGCACAGCCGGCCGTGCTGCAGTTTCTCGAATGCATGCTGGTTGCCGATACGTTCGAGTACTCGATTCACCGGTTCTTCCACAAGTCGCGATGGTTGTGGCCGTTTCATGCGGTGCATCACTCCAGCACCGAAATGGATTGGCTCGCGGGATCACGGCTGCATGTCGTGGACATCGTCCTCACGCGCGGACTGACCTTTGTGCCGCTCTTCGTACTCGGCTTCGACACGGGTCCGCTGTATGCGTATCTCGTGTTCGTCTCAGTGCACGCGGTGTTCATTCACAGCAATGTGTCGTGGCGCTTTCCGCGCTGGGTGGAAGCGATCATTGTGACGCCGCGGTTTCACCATTGGCATCACGCGATCGAGCACGCGGCCATCGACAAGAATTTCGCCGTGCACTTTCCGTTCATCGACAAGTTGTTGGGCACGTACTACGGGCCCGAGGGCGAGTGGCCTGCCGGGTATGGCATCCAACACAGCGATGTGCCGGAAGGATTCGGTGCGCAGTTCGTGTATCCGGTGCGTGTGCCGCGTCGTTCGGGGGACTCCACGTGAGCGACTCCGTGCACGAGGTGCTGCGCAGCGCCGACCACGACCCGCTTCCCGTGCTGGAAACGCCGAGCATCGCGACGAGGGCGTTTGCCTTGGGTTCCATCGTTGCCGCGGTCGCGCTGTTGGGCTTCCATGCCGTCCGACTCGCGCAGTCAGACGGTGGGTTGCACTGGTGGATGCTGCCGTTGTGCGTGGCGGGTATGGTGGCGGCAGATGTGTTGTCTGGTCTGGTGCATTGGGGGGCCGACACGTGGGGATCGGACACGATGCCGGTGTTCGGCAAGCGTCTGCTGCGTCCGTTCCGTGTGCACCATATCAATCCCGCCGATTTCCTCACGCGGCACTGGATCGACACCAACGGCGATGTCGCCACGATGGTGAGCGTCGTGCTGGCGGTGGCGTTGCTCATTTCGCTCGACAATGTTGCCGGACAGGCGAGCCTGACGTTTCTTCTGGCGGTCGCCGCGACCACGCTGCCTACCAATCAGGTGCATCAATGGGCGCACATGGCGTCGCCGCCGCGCATCGTTCGCGTGATGCAGCGGTACGGACTGCTGTTGAGCCACCCGGAGCACGCCAAGCACCACGCTCCGCCGTACGTGTCGAACTACTGCATTGCGCTCGGCTGGTGTAACGGCGTGTTGGTGCGTGCCCGGTTCTTTCCGCGATGCGAACGCCTCATCACGAAGATAACCGGAGCGGTGCCGCGCGCGGATGAGGCGAATGGGTAAGTGCCCGTCGCTCCACCAACCGCGCGCTGCGATCGTCTTGATGGCTGCGGCCAACTTGTCGGCACCAGCGAGGCTGTTGTCGTGACCTGGCCGTCGGCTTCCGGCCGGATGGGACCTTCGTGTCGTGGCCCGCGCACGATTCCGCACGCTTGACCGAAGCGTTTCGCCGTGCCGTGATGCGGCTCGACGTCCCGGTCGGACAAGGCCGAGGGGCCAACGGCCGGCACCGAGAGGGTGGATCCGTTGGAGTACCCGGCCCGGGTGCTCGTGCACATCCCCGACAAGGGCCACGTCACTGCGGCGGCGCCCGCGGTACGTGCGGCTAACGGCGCGCCATCGTGGCCAAGGCCGCAGCCAGGTCGGTTTCCCCAGTCGAGCCCATCACCGTGCCGGATACTTCCACGATCTCGGCCGTTGCACGCGCCACGCTCGCGTCCTCGACCAGCGCCACGAGCATGGAACTGTCGCTCTTCAACCCTTCGCCCATCTGCGTGAGCAGGGCATCGGGAAAGCCAAGGTCGATGAAGTACGCGGCGAGCGCGCCACCGGCGGCCAGCGTAATGGTCCCCACGCCCGGGAGCAGCAGGCCTGCGATCGCACCCACGAGCGCGCTCTTGCCAATCCCCCAGTCTGCGGACTCCGTGAAATCCACCTTGCCTTCAGCATCGCGGGTCACGACGGCTGTGTTGCCAAGCCCGATCGAGGCCGCCTTCATCAACTCGAGCGCGCGGGAAGCTCCCCCGACATAATCGAAGTTGGCGATGAGAATCTTCCGGTTACCCTCTGTGCTCATTGGAGCTCCACGTAGGAGTGATTGGCTGGCACCGTTCGTCGAGTATCTATTCTCCAACAGTATACCGGTGCCAGATCTCTTGTGGACCACCGCTGCACGCGGCGAGTTCCCCCCACACATTACTTGGCGTTGTTCGATGATTTCAGGCCGCTACCACCGGACCGCGAAATCGGTACCGACCGCTCCGACCGTCCTGTGAGCCCCGCGACCGCGCGGGGATACCGCTGAGAGCTCGTCCGGTAAAGGGACTGTGGCCGGACGGCGGTCTCGTGCCGACGTTACGCTACCCCGCCGCCCAACAGGAAGGAATCGTCGGAGGAGGATCGCGGCCGAGGGGTGGCGATTGGAGGCGCGGCACCGAAGATGTCGAACGCGCGGATCGAGGCGTCCACGGCGGCCAGCGCGGCATTGAGTTCGGCGGTCGTCTTGCCCAGCTCCCAGCGATAACACGGGCCGGTGAACGCAAACGCCGCCAGTCCCAGAACCGCTGCGGCCCCGAAGGCCGGACCAAGCAAGGCCGTGCCCACCATTAACAGCGCCTTCTTGGCGACGGCCGCGCCAATCAGACCGCCGAAGCCGGACATGCCGGCCGTGATGATCCCGTAGCCCCAGAGGTTCGGCGTCATCCCGGGACGCAGGTCCACATGCATGCTGACCTCACACGCACGGGAATCTCCGGGTACCGGCGCGAGCGTCACGCGTATCTCGGGCGCGTACACGCCGTAGCGCGTCCATGTCCAGCGATAATTGCCGTCCGTCATGGCGGGCAGGTCGAACACCAGCACGCCGCCATCCAACGGATGCCCGCCCAGCGTGTCGCGCAACGAGAGCCAGTAGGGCGGCGATTGCAACGTCCGTCCCACGGCCTGGAGCACCTCGCGCGGAGCAGAGCGAATCACGCGCGACACCGACAGTGTGCGCTGCGAGGTGCCGAGCACCCGTGTTGCCAATTGCTCTTTTAAACGCGACGCGGGCTGCGCGCGCAGCAGGGCGTCTGGCGACGCCTTCAACTCGGCGAGCGCGAGTGCGACGTACTGCTGCGAGATGCCGACCTCGGCCGCCGCGCTCTCCACGTCGCGCAGCCGATAGGCATCGGTCGGCACAGTCGGCGATGCCTTCGACGTTGCCGTGCTCTCCGGCGCGGCACCGTTGCCGCCCACCGATATGGCCACCATTGAGCGGGTGTCGTTCGCACTGCGCATGCGCGACTCGAGACGGGCCGCCGCCTCCGCCTGCAATTCCGCCGCGCGACGCCACACGAGCATCGCTTCGTCGCTGGACAGGACGGTCGATGCGCCCGCCGTATCGCGCTCGTCGTTGGCGACCGCGTCGAAGGCCTTGTCGAGCGCGGCGAAGAGCTCGTTCGCGCTGTATCGGTCATCCGGTCGCTTGGCGAGCAGCCGATCGATCACGGTGGCGAGCGCGCTCGGCACATTGGGCGCCACGCTTCGCAGCGTTGGCGGCATCTTGGTCGCGTGCGCGATGAGGATCGCCTGCGGGGTCGTGCCTTCGAACGGCAACCGTCCGCTCAGTGCGAAAAAACCCACGCAGCCAAGCGCGTACAGATCGCTTCGTCCGTCAATCGGCTCGCCGGTGGACTGCTCGGGGCTCATGTAGTGCACCGTGCCTAGCACATGACCGTCCTGCGTGAGCGACGGATTGTAGTCGGCGCGCGCGATGCCGAAGTCGGTGACGATCGCGCGCCCGGAGGACCGCTCGACCAGGATGTTCTCGGGCTTCACGTCGCGATGCACGATGCCCTGCGCGTGCGCATACGTGAGTGCCCATGCGACCTCGCGCAGCATGCGCACCACCTCGGCCGGTGGAAGCGACCCACGATCGCGAATGCGATCGCCGAACGTTTCGCCGTCCACAAAGCCCATGGCGAAGAACGCGAACCCGCCGATGTCGTCGGCGCGGTAGGTCGGTACGATGTTCGGGTGCGAGAGCTTGGCCGACATGCGCGCCTCGCGCAGGAACCGTTCGCGTGTTTCGGCGACGTCGGCGAGGGCGGGCGGGAGCACCTTGAGTGCCACCTGCCGGTCGAGCCGCTCATCTCGGGCCAGTACCACGATTCCCATGCCGCCGCGGCCCAGTTCGCGTTCGACGGAGTACTGGCCCTGAAGTGCCTGGCGGAGGGCGGCGAGGTCGTCCAGGGTCGGGCGCTGCGTTGACAATGTCATATTGGAGAAAAATACGGTCTCGGATGGGTCGATGTTACGATCCGCGCCAGGCAGGATATCGATCGTTGCTCGCGGGCCGCGGTGACGCGCCGCCCTCGTCGGTGGGTTTAGCCAACGTGTCGCCACGGCAGAACCGCAGGTTGTCACTCGGACCTTGACTTTAGTGCCTGTGTCACGGGATCATCACAGCCCGAACGCGCACAGACCGCTCGTGGCACACGCGTTTCGCCGATCGTTCGTTTCCCGACTCTGGAGAGTACTGATGTTCGTCTCCCATCGCTCGCGATGGCCCGGCCTGTTCACCGCTGCCGTACTGACGCTGTCCGCGGCGCTGTCATCCCCCCGCCTGCTATCCGCCCAACAGACGGGCACCGTACGAGGTACCGTCACTGATTCCTCCACCGGGCGGGCCATCGCCGGTGCGCAGGTGACCGTGCCCGGAACATCGCGCGGTGTGGTGACCGGCGAGTCCGGCACCTACCAGATTTCTGGCTTGGCTGCGGGTTCGGTAACGGTACGAGCCCAGCGCATTGGCTACGCCGCGGCCACCAGCACGGTGACGGTGTCCACCGGCGCGAGCGCCACCGCGGACTTCGTGCTTCGTCCCGTCGCCACCGTGCTGTCCACCGTCGTCGCCACCGGGTACGGCAGCAGCCAGCGGGCCACCGTGAGCAGCGCCATCTCCTCGGTGGACTCGTCCACGTTTGCGCGCTTGCCGGTGGCCAGCATCGACAATGCGTTGCAAGGTCGTATCGCCGGCGTGCAAGTCATGCAAAACAGCGGCGAGCCCGGCACTGGCGTGTCGGTGCGTGTTCGGGGTCCGGCATCGCTCAACGCCGGCAATCAGCCGCTGTACGTGATCGACGGCGTCCCGATGTTGCAGGGCACGTTCGAGCAGATCACCAGCACGAGCGGCCAGCGCATGACGCCGATCTCCGGCTTGAATCCGGACGATATCGCCAGCATCGACGTGCTCAAGGATGCGGCCGCAGCGGCCATTTACGGATCTCGCGGATCGAACGGCGTGGTGCTCATTACCACCAAGCGTGGAGCAGGCGGCAATCGCTTTCGTTTCAACATCAACAGTGCGGCGGGCTCACAGAACGTGGAGCGAAAGCTCGACCTGCTGAACGCCAAGGATTACGTCACGCTCATGAACGAAGGGCGTGCGAACCAAGGGCAGAGCCAGCTGTTCGCCGCTGGCACCGACAGCATCAACACCGATTGGCAGGACGCGGTCTTTCGGACTGCTCCGATGAGTGACGTGCAACTGAGCGTGAGCGGCGGCACCGATCGGCTGCGCATGTTTCTCTCCGGTGCCAACTTCTCGCAGAACGGCATCGTTATCGGCTCCCAGTATCAGCGACAGACCGTACGCCTGAACCTGGATGCGCAGGCCACCAAGCGGCTGTACGTCACCGGTTCTGTCGGCCTCACCCGCGAGTCGAATGACCGGGTGCCGGGCGATCTGAACCTGGACGGCATCGTGACCAATGCCGTGGCGCTGCAGCCATTCTCGCCGGTGATCGGCACGTCGTTTGGGTACGGTGGCAATTCACAGAACCTGCTGTATTCCAATCCAGTTGCCTACGCCGACTTCAGTTCGCTCAATTCGCGGACTATTCGGGCGCTGGGGAACATCGAAGCGAAATTTACGGCCACCGATCGCCTGACGCTCACGGGCCGACTCGGTACCGACGTGTACGGCGTGGACGAATTGCGCTGGCGCTCGCCCAAGGTGGATCGCGCTGTCAGCAGCAGTGTCGGTGGCGAGGGTGCCAGCGGCAGGACATCCGCGACGCGATACGTCTCCGAGGTGTTTGCCAACTACGATGTGCTACGCAACGACAAGCAGCAGCTCTCGTTGACCGGAGGCAGCAGCGTCGAGCTGAACGACTCCGACTTCAACTATGTGGCCGGTACCGGTTTCCCCACGGGCTTCGAGCGCTACGTACGCAACGCGGCAGCCGTCTCGTCATTTGACGGCGGTGCCACGGAGAACACGTTGGTGTCGTACTTCGCGCGTGCGAATTGGTCCATGCGGGATCGCTATCTGTTGTCGGCCAGCTTCCGCACCGATGGATCGTCGCGCTTTGGTAGTGCCAATCGCTACGGGCAATTTTCCGCGGTCTCGGGTGCGTGGACCGTTTCCGACGAAAGCTTCGCGTCCGGCCTGGCGCGCTTCGCCAGCCTCAAGTTGCGTGGCAGCTATGGTACCACGGGCAACCAGGGCATCAGCGATTTCGCCAGCCGCACGCTGGC
>JANNEV010000246.1:0-10334 GCA_031379145.1 Gemmatimonadaceae bacterium | reverse complement strand
GGCAACGGCGACTTGGCCTGGTTGCCCAACAAGAGAGATCAGTAACTCGCCACCTTTCAGCAGAGTTCGGCGATACTGGCGCGAGACGGTTGCATCAATCGTGCGAAGTTGCTCGACGAGCACACGGCCTTGTGAAATGTCGCCACCACGGACAAAAGCAACGTCCCCCTCGGCACCGGGCTTCACAACGCCGTAGGTAATCGGCGAGTCGATTTCGGTCAGATGCGCGAGCGGCCGCACTGTCGACGATTCCCTGTGGCGCAAGAAGACCTGTTCTAAATGGCTCCGGAACAAATCGCGGGCGTTCCGCAGGTTCCTCTCAGCGTTTGCCTTGGCACTGGCGATCTCCTCAAAGGCTTCATCGAGGATGGCGACGATGCGCCTCAGAGTGGGCAACGGAGGCAGCGGCAAGGTGAATCGAGCGAGCGCCTCGCCAGTGAAGTGCTGAATTCCAGCGCCATTGAAATATCGCTGAAGTGTTCCAGCCTTGTCACAGTAGTGCAGGTAGTAGAGGCACCACTGAGCGTGCTCCGGTTCATGGAAGCGAACACGATGAAGCGCCTTCTGAAAGAGAATCGGCTCATCATGGTTCCAGATGGCAGCTCGACCCGGGTAGCCACCCTCACAAACAACAAGATCGCCTTTGCGAATTGAGTACCGCTCCTCCTCGATTCGCTCAAATCGCATCTGCAAGAGGTCCGACAGATCAAAGTCAAACCACCGTACGTTCAAGTTGCGAAGATACGTACGCGGCTCGCCACGGTTCTTTGCTTTGTCCAACATCTTTCCCAAAGAGTGCCGGGCAATCTCTCCCACTCTCTTAGTCTCCCAGCCTACCGTCATGCCACCAAATCCCGAATTGCCAACAGAGCTTCGGTGCTCTCAGCATCGAGTGCTGCGATCTCGTCGAGAATTTCCTGCGGCGCTCGCAGCGCGACTTCGTCACCACCGTTCGGGTTCTTGGTGGACAGGTCATACGTAGCGACGTCGAAATCGGCTACGTCCACCGACCAGCTCTGTGCCGATTCGGCAAAGGTCTTCTGCCGCTCGACGAAATCGACAAGATCATCGTCGCTGAGCGGGTTGGTCTTGCCCATGTTTCGGCCCGGGTTCAGTTGGTAGAACCAGACCTTGCGCGTGGGCGCGCCCTTTTCGAAGAATAACACCACGGTCTTAACGCCGGCGCCCTGAAAGGTCCCGCTCGGGCAATCAAGTACGGTGTGTAGGTTGCAACCTTCGAGCAGCAGTTTGCGGATGCTCGTACTCGCGTTGTCGGTGTTGCTTAAAAACGTGTTTTTGATCACGATCGCCGCGCGCCCGCCTGCCTTCAGCGACTTCAGGAAGTGTTGCAGAAAAAGGAACGCCGTTTCTCCGGTCTTGATGGGAAAGTTCTGTTGGACCTCCTTGCGCTCCTTCCCGCCAAACGGCGGGTTGGCCAGGATCACGTGGTAGCGATCCTTGTCTTGGATGTCGCTGATATTCTCCGCCAGCGTATTCGCGTGCACGACGTTCGGCGCCTCGATCCCGTGGAGGATCATATTCATGATCGCGATGACGTAGGCGAGGCTCTTCTTCTCCTTGCCGTAGAAGGTGCGCGTCTGAAGCGTCTTCAGGTCGTCGGCCTTGGTGGCCTTCGGCAGCATGTAGTCGTACGCCTCGCAGAGGAAGCCGGCCGAGCCGCAGGCGCCATCGTAGATGCGCTCACCGATCTTCGGGTTAAGCACCTTGATCATGGCGCGGATCAGTGGGCGTGGCGTGTAGTACTCGCCGCCGTTGCGACCGGCGTTACCCATGTTCTTGATCTTCGCTTCGTACAGGTGCGAGAGCTCGTGCTTCTCGCTCTGTGAGCCGAAGCGCAGCTCGTCCACCAGCTCGATCACGTCGCGCAGGTTGTAGCCGCTCTGGATCTTGTTTTTGATTTCGCCGAACACCTCACCGATCTTGTACTCAATTTTGTTCGGGCCACTTGCGCGCTGTTTGAAGCCGGCGAGATACGGGAAGAGCTTCTCGTCGACGAGCTTGCGCAGGTCGTCGCCGGTCTTGGCCGAGTTGTGGTCGAACTTTCCGCCCTTGTCCTTTGGCGCAGCCCATGCCTCCCAGCGGTACTCTGGAGCGAGGATGAAGGTGTACTTCCGTCCCTCGAGGGCAGCCTCGTTGGCCTTGTCCTGCTCAAGGGCATCCAAGTACTTCAGGAACAGGAGCCAAGACGACTGCTCTGTATAGTCGAGCTCGCTGGTGCAGCCGGCATCCTTATGGAGGATGTCGTCGATGTTCTTGAAAGTCTGCTCGAACATGTCGGTCGCTGGGGCTGATGCAGCCGGCCCCGCCCATTTAGGCGCAGCTCGGCTGTTGAAGATACAATCTCAACCGGAGTATGGCTGGCGCGAATACGGCGCTCGGCCGGCACGGCCAAGGGAAGCACTTGAAGCAGTTGCCGCCTCTACCTCTTGTGTAGGGCAATTCTGGCACCGTCTGCGTCGACGGTCCGGGCACCGCGCCATTGCGGGCGCGAGAAGCGGCAGGGCACGACCAACCCGCAACCTGAAGACTGAAGTTCGGGGTCTGAAGGGGCGGCGGCGGTGCGGTTGCCCCACACCAGACGGCTTGCTTCAAGGACGGACGAATCCGGTCGCCCACTGAGCCATCAGTCAAGCCGCTACAGGTGCGAGCGTCATTGCCCGCTTTGGCGCTCGCACGATCGTGACGTCGATGCTCGAGAGGGAACTCAGGAGCGCGCCGTCGTTCTCACGCCGATTCTGGAGTCGACTAAAGCGAATCGGCCTTGCCACTCAGAGCAAGAAATTGGGTCGCGAAGTCCACGACGACCTTGCAGCTAAACTCCGATGCGACCTTCTTGAGCCACTGCTTCACCGGAGTGAGGACGGCGAGCGCACCATCGCCGTCACCGCGCTCCGCGCGTTCCGCGGCTTCCCCCACCGCCTGAACCTCCGCGCTCGATGTCGCACGACTCGGATCCGATCGCAGCAAGGCCTCCAGACGTCGGATATCTCGGGCGAAAGCGGTCAGTTCTATGGCATGCGAAAGATCGTTCCAGCGGACCGAGCGATCTACACGCGCATCGATCGCGCCCGCGCCCTGCCCCCACGCAGTGCCAGCCACGTTCATACTACCATTCATATTGCCATTCACATTGATGTGGATGGCTCCAATCGACACTGCTTCACGAATGATCGCCGGCCGCATTCCATCCATCGCCGCCGATAGAGACCGGGCGATGTCCTCCGGAGTCGACCCAGCCTGATCGGCACCAATGGAGCCCGTCTCTTCCGGCCACTCGGGAAGGGCTTCCTCATCCAAGCCGTGCAAGTTCCTCTGTCCACGCCGGATGGCCTTTACCGATCGCCGCACGAAGGCCTGAAGCCGCTGACCTTCGTCGCTCTTCGCATCTACAGACAGACGCTCGGAGGCGAGATGATTTTGCACGTTCGCGAGAACTACCTGATGATAGTGCAGTTGCGCGAGTGCCCGATGCACTGTCTGCACACGTGACTTTTCCTGCGAGAAGTGTTCCTCACTGGAGCGCACCGTCGGGTCTCGGTATCGCACCACGGACACGCGACACGTTCCCCCAGCCGACTGGTGTGTTCCGAGCGCAACCGTCAGGGACTCGATGTCTCGAGACGACGCATCAGGGTTGTAACTGAATGTGCTCGACAATTGTCGTGGCACTTCCTCGCTTTTTGTCAGGCAGATCTGCACGAGGGGCAGGCACCCGACGACACTCCAGTCTGGATGCGGATCGGGCGAGCCCGTCAGGATGCCCGAGCCGCGCACGAGGAGCGCGAGAGACTTCCCCGCACCGCCGAGCGTGGTGGAGACGTGGCCGGTTGGGCCGGCGATACGCACTGGATGCTGCAAGATTGATCGGATCGCGGCATTGATCGCCGGGCCGCTTCCATCTCCAAAATACAGGTAGTCGGAGTTGACACCGAAGCACAATTCAAAGCGGGACGCCGCCGAGCCGTCCGTCGTGTTTCTCCGGAAGAGAATTCGGAATGGCCCGATCTGGCGCCCTCGTATCGTCAGCCTCGGTCTCGAGTCAAATCGGATAGCCCTTTTCGCGTCGCACCATGATTCGCCAGAACTCCACCCACCAGCATTCCCGCGCGCCGGGGGAATGACAGGCCCGATGTGCCTCACGAACTCCCCAACACTGGGACTCGGCCAGCTGGGAGCGTCACAGGGCGTCGTCGCACCGGGCAGGAAACTTCGTGCGTCACTGACTGGAAAATGCAGCGTGACAATCAACGATAGAGTCTCCCAAAAAAGAGTTGCTCCCCCCGGTAAGACGAGAGGAGCAGAATCTCCGGTTTTACCCAGAAGGCCTCGGCCGGTCCTTTGCCGGCTCAATTCGACCCGTAATGACAATACTACAATCGGTCCGGTGCGCTATCAACCGGCGTCAAGGCCTACCGTATGCGGGACAATTCCATGCCTGAGCGCAGATGTGTGGGACCAGTCTTCCCGACCGCTTCCACTTCGGCATGGGACTCGTGCCGCAGCGCGCGCCTTGTACTCCCTGGCAGCGATCTCAACGATAAATGGCTTTGGTGTCGATGCCGGGCTCACGCAGCGCCGCATGAGTTGAGGCGCTCAAGGCTGGTGAGCCAAGCCGAATCCTCGTGGTCCAGCCCTGCACTGGCGCAATCATCGCCCACCGGAATTCTCGTCAATCGCGGGCCGACGAGACCCGGAAAGTCCGGTTGCGCCGGTGGGCCTGTGCGCCCGGCACGGGTGGTGACCAGCCAGCCATGACCGATCTGTGGCACAATCGAGAAGCTCGGATACGCCAGCCGTGACGCGCAGCAGGCACTGTGACGGAGCCCATCCCGCCACCGAGACCGCCCCATGTCTGGTTCGCCATTCGCACTCCTCGTCGCGCTCGCCGGCGCGCTGACGCTTTCATCACCGGGTCGCGATTCGAACGCAGCAGACCGCACGGCAGCGCGGACGGGTTCGGGAGCTGAGACCAGATTCCGGCACATCGGACAGTCGGGCCTCGTGACCCACATCGCCGGGCGCGAAGTCTGGCCCGCCGGCTCGACGATCGTGCTCGACGGCCCGATCGATCTGGCTGCTGGCGGCACCCTCATCATCGAAGCCGGCACGCGAATCGAAGGCAGGGTCGGCGCGTACATCGTCGTGTCGCGCGAAGCCACGATCGAGGCCCGCGGCACCGTCTTCGAACCGATCCAGATGACCTGCACCGCCGCGCAAAAATACCCGGGGTGCTGGGGCGGGTTGATCGTCCAGGGGTTCGCGCGCATCAACACCGGGACGCCCACCAGCCCCGTGTCGACCACACGCAGCCCCACCGGCAACTGCCTCGAAGCCACCGACCCGATCGCCGCCAATCAGCAGTACGGCGGCTGCAACGACGCCGACAACAGCGGCATCCTGCGCTACATGCGCATCGAATACGCGGAGCGCGGACTCCATCTTGCGGGCGTTGGCAGCGGCACCGAAGTCCATGACGTGCAGGCCAACCGGACGCGCGCCGACGGCGTGCTGGTCACCGGTGGCATGGTCGACGTGCGGGACCTGTTCCTCACCGCCAACGGCACCGGACTGCGGTGGACCGGCGGCTGGCGCGGTAGCGCGCAATTCATCGTCGTGCAGCAGGACATCGTGCGGTTTGCGGCCGGTATCGTCGGACAGAACGGCACCACGACCAGCGCTGCCGCGGCCGACGCAACACCGCGGTCCGCACCGACGCTGTTCAATCTCACCGTCATCGCGCAGTCAGTGCCGGCCAATCCGACGCATGCGACGGCGCGTGCTCTGGTACTCGAGCGCGGTACAGCGGGCACCATTCGCAATCTCTTCTACTACGCACCACACATCGCGCTCGATGTGTCAGGCACATCGACCTGCACACAACTAACGAGTGGCACGCTGACGTTGCGCAACGTGCTCACGGCGGGTGCAACATCGCTTGGCGAAGGGTTGATTCCGTCGTCGTGCAACACCACCGAAGCGGCCCTGTTGCAATCGGCCACGGACAACAACGTGGTGCTGGCCGGAGCGAGTGGTCTGCTCGTCAGCGAAAACGACCTGATTCTTCCGGACCTGCGACCAGTGCGCAACTCTGCGCTCGCGCTGGCCGTCGCCGCGACGCCACCGTCGGGGGCGTTCTTCAACGGCGGGACGTTCGTCGGGGCCGTGCCACCAATTCTCACGAGTGCAGGTGCAATTCCGTGGTTCTCCGGTTGGACGAATCCCGCACCGCCACCGGCGCCGATTCCTGATGGTGTGATCCGCGGCATCGTGCGTTCGCCGTTCCGCGGCATCCTCGGCGGCGTCCGTGTCACTGACGAGACCACGGGCGCGACGACCGTCACCACGTCAAATGGCGCGTATCTCCTGACGCTGCCAGCGGGCACTGCACTCCTGGACGTGAGTGTGCTGCCATCAGGCTGCCCGCTTCCACCGACGCGTGCCGCTGCGGTGCAACCGATTGACACCACCATTCTCGACCTCAATGTCGATTGTGCGCCGCTGCCCGGAACCGAGCGCGTGAGCGCCGGCGATGCGTTCGTGTGTGGCATCGCCGATCAGGGCACCTTCTGCTGGGGCAACAACGCGACTGGACAGCTGGGCAATGGCACCACGTCACCTGCGCTTCTCCCGGTCGAAGTCACGACGAGCTTCTCGAGCTTGAGTGCCGGTGCACGCCACGTCTGTGGCCGCGAACCAAACGGCATCGTGCGATGCTGGGGTGATGGCTCCGAGGGCCAGCTCGGTGACGGCACGACGCTCAACCGACTCTCTCCGGCGCCTGGGCCTGGTGGCCCATTCCAGCTCGTCACCGCAGGCGGCGCGCACAGCTGTGCCCTCGATGTCGATGGGAACGCCTTCTGCTGGGGCCGGAACAGCGATGGTCAACTCGGCAATGGCAGCACCACGAACGCGCTTAGCGCCGTTGCGGTGGGTGGAGGCCGGATCTTCGCGACACTGGCAGCAGGCCGGAACCACACTTGCGGGCTCGACACGACCGGCGCCGCCTGGTGCTGGGGTGACAACTCGCAGGGCCAGCTGGGTGACGGTACGACCATCGATCGTTCGGTGCCGGTCCAGGTGACAGGCAATCAGCTCTTCGGATCGTTGGCTGGCGGTGGTGACGCGCATACTTGCGCCACCGGGGCCACGGGCATCGTCCGCTGCTGGGGCGCCAATGCGGCAGGCCAACTCGGCAACGCCAGCACATCGCCGAGCAGCGTTCCAGTCGTCGTGCAGGCGGCGGGGGCGCTGACACAGGTCACGCTCGGTGACAGCCATTCCTGCGGCATCACGTCCGGTTCGGTCTCGGTGTGCTGGGGCCTGAACGCCGACGGCCAGATCGGTGACGGGTTCACCGCGCCGCGGCTGACGCCAACCGAGGCCAACGCGTCGGCGCGCTTCAACAAGCTGACCGGCGGCCAAGGCTTCACCTGCGGCGTGACCTTCGGCGCCGTCACGGGCGAAGACAACGTGATCGTCTTCTCGCGGCGCTCGTTGCTCTGCTGGGGACTCAACAGCAGCGGCCAGTTCGGTCGCGGCTCGACGACGTCAGCGCTGACGCCCACGGCGTCGGCAACGGGGCTGACGTTCCCGTAGCGTCAACGCCGAGCGAACGCTGGCGACCGCTGGAGAAAGGCGTTGAGGTTCCCTTGGCGTCAACGCCGAGCGAACGCCGGCGCCGCTGGTGAAAGGCGTTGAGGTGCTTATGGCGTCAACGCCGAGCGAACGCCGGCGCCGCTGGCGAAAGGGGTTGACGCTCCAGTAGTCACCGCGGCGCGCTGACATCCGCCTCGGCACTCGTGGGGCGGGTGGTCCGAGGCGCGGCCCACGTCGCCTGACCGATTCAACCGTTCGCCGCGAATGACGGGCGTTTCACAGCATTGTCGTTCTTCGGCCGTTACCGCGCGGCGATATTCCCGCGCTCGACGCCGCGCCTGAGCGCGTCCCGCGACCGGGGCGCGCTGCGGCGTCGTCCGAGTCGCGTCGGCCACGCGACAGGCGACTGGTTGCAGCCGCACGGTGATTCAATGCATCTGCAGAACAGACGGCACCCGGATAGCGTAGCCTGCCGAAGGCACGTCACACTGGCGGCCATTCTCCTTCTGCCTCTGAATCCGATCATGCGCACTCGCGTAAGCACGCTCATGCAGCTCACGCTCTCCCGTGTATTCCTGACCATTCTGCTCGCGACCTCGGTCACCGCCCCGCTCGCGGCGCAATCGACGTTGCGGGACGCCATCGACCGCTCGCGCCTCCGCGTCGGCACGGACTCCTTCGCCGTGATCATGCAGGGAAAGACGAAAGGCTGGCAGCGGCTGACCATGGCCCGTGATGGGAAGGGCTGGCAGGTGGGCGACGCGATCACGATCGACTCGATGGTCACGCAGGGCAGCATCATTCGCTTCGACGCCGACTTGCAGGAGCGTTCGTTGCGACAGGAAGGCGTCATGATGGGCCGCCCGATGAAGATTTCGCTGGACTGGCAGAACGGTCGCGTACAGGGCACGGCGATGACGCCGTCCAGCGGGCCGTCCGGCTCGATGTCCATCGACACGGTTGCACTCACTGGCGTGATCGACGACAACGCCGTCGCGCCGTTGCTGGCGGTGGTCCGGTGGCGCGACAGCATGGAGTTCTCGTTCCCGGTCTTGTCCAGCGGCAAAGGGACCGTGTCGCAGCAGCGGCTCCGCGTCGTGGGGACGGAGTCGACCACGGTGCCAGCCGGTGTGTTCGACACCTGGAAGATCGAGTTGCGCGCCGATCGCAGCCTGATGATCGCGAACGTGACCAAAACGGCACCGTACCGCGTGGTGCGGATGCGAAATGGGCCTGCATTCGAGATGCAGCTACTGAAATGACACAGCACCTCTGATGGAAGCGGGCACGCGCGGGGCCGCGCGCACGACAACGCTCTCGCCCGGCGCACCTGGTGCGACGCGGAGCGATCCTGCACCGCCGCTGCGCTGGCTGGCAGCGACGGTGGTAATCTGCTGCCTGCTCGGATTCGTGCCGCTCGATCAGGCGTTCGAGCGGCTGAAGCTGATTCCTGGCGCGCAGATCGCGCTGAATTGGCAGCTCGGATCGATGATCGTGTGGATGCTGTGCGCACGCCCGATCGCCCGGCGCTGGTCGCTCGCCGACTCACAGGCGGGAGCGCTGGGCGGACTGGCGGTCGTGGCGCTGGTGACGACGATCGTGAATGCGAATCTGATCTATCGTGTCTTGCAGCCTCCATCCCCGTACTCCGCGTTCACCTCCTGTACCGAGCTGACGCTGGCGCTGCTTCCCACACATGCGCTGACGCTCTGCCTGATCTCGCTCGTGGGGAGCTGGACCAGCGCTCGTCGTCAACAGGAGCTTGCGACGAATCGCGAGGCGTTGCTGACGGCGTCGGTGGTAAGCGCGGAGCTCGAAACACTTCGGACACGCTTGCAGCCGCACTTCCTGTTGAACACGCTGAACACGGTTGTTGGACTGGCGCGGCGCAACGACGGAGAGCGCGCGGCCGAAGTCGCGGCGGATCTCGGCGAGTTGCTGCGTTTCTCACTGGCCGAGTCAGGCGACGCCGTTCCGTTCGATGCGGAACGGGAGATCGTGGAGCGCTACCTGTCGATTGAGCAGGCGCGACTCGGCGATCGATTGCGCGTCACCTGGACGCTCGATCCCGCTGCGCGCACCACGCGACTGCCGGCACTGGTCTGGCAGCCGTTGGTGGAGAATGCGATCCGGCATGGCATCGCCCGTCGCGTGGAGCCGGGAAACCTGTCGCTCGCGGTGGTCCGGAATGCGCTCGCGCTGCATCTGGTCGTCGACGCGGATGGACCAGACGATGACCGCGGGGCGACGCATGCTGACTCGCAGGCGCCGTTTGGCGGGCTCGGGCTGGGCCTCTCGACGGTCGAGCGACGGCTCGCCCTGCTCTACGGAGGGCGCGCGAGCGTGACGCTGACGACACGCGTCGGCGGATCACGCACCGAGTTGATCATTCCGGTGTCGCCGACATGACCGCGCCCGCAATGACATCGGCCGCGCCGCTGCGCGTGGTTGTGGCGGACGATGAACCGGTGGCGGCCGAATCACTGGCGGTGGAGCTGCGGCGGCTCGGGTGTGACGTGGTGGCGGTGGCGCGCTCCGGGACAGCGGCGATCGATGCCTGCGCCACCCTTCGTCCAGCGGCATGCTTCACCGATGTCTCGATGCCGGGTACGGATGGGCTGGCCGTCGCACGCGCGCTGCGCGACGTGTCGCCGGGTGTGCGCGTCGTGTTCGTGAGCGCGCATCCGCACTTTGCGGTGGAAGCGTATGCCACCGAC
>JANNEV010000229.1:0-7068 GCA_031379145.1 Gemmatimonadaceae bacterium | reverse complement strand
GCGCCGTTGGGCCCACGTCTCGCCGACGCGGGTATCCCTGCGGTGATCGCCATGCAGGGCGACGTGGCGATCGCCACCGCCAACGACTTTGTCGCCGCATTCTTCCGACTGCTGGTGCAGGAGGGCGCCGTCGATCGCGCGGTCAGCCTGGCGCGGTCACAGCTGCGCGCGAAGCACCCCGACTGGTGGGTGCCCACGCTCATCATGCGACTCCGTACCGGAGAACTCTTTCACCGCTCCGGATTCCACGCGCCTCATGACGAGTTTGAGTACTGGAAAGCCCTGAAGGCGGCGATTGCCAACCGTCGGTGCACGCCGCTGCTGGGACCCGCGTTGCTGGAACAGCACGTTGGCCCGCGGCGCGAACTCGCCAACCGGCTGGCGCTGCAGTATCACCTACCTGCGCCCCGCGCCGAACGCGACGTGCTTGCTCTCGTCGGCCAACAGCTCTCGGCCACGCACGGCGTGGAGGGCGTCCGTCGGGACATGCTCCTCGCCGTGATGGACATGGTTCGCGATCGCTATCGCGGGGTATTGCCCGCGGCGCTGGAGCTGCCGCTACCGGTGCACGCCACACCGGAAGAACTGCTCGCCCGCCTCCGCGATACGCTCGCTTTTGCCAGCGACCGATCCGGTGCAAGCGAAGCGCATGCGATACTCGCCCGCCTGCCCTTCCAGCTCTACGTGAGTGCCAATCCCGACGCACTGATGGAACGCGCGCTCGAACGCGAACGGCCGGGCGCCGCGGCCGTTTCCGAGATACTGCGTTGGAATCCGGAACTCGACACGGTGCCCTCTGTCTACACCGACGACGCCCGATACGCCCCGACGATCGAACGACCACTCGTCTACCACTTTTTTGGCTCGGCCCAACAGCAGGAAAGCGTGGTCGTGTCGCAGGACCACTATCTCGATGCGCTCATTGCCGCGTCGCGCAAGGACGCCGTGCCCGCCGAAGTCCGGTCCGCCTTGAGCAGCCGCACCCTCCTGTTCCTCGGCTTTCATCCGGACGACTGGAGCTTCCGGGCGCTGTTTCGCTTCATCATGCGGCAGGAGGGCGCAGGACTGCTGCGCAAGAAGAAGCACGTGGCCGTGCAGATTGACCCTGAAGAGAGCGAATTCGACGATCCGGAAATTGCCAGACGGTACCTCGCGCAGTACCTCAAGGACGAGGAGATCAACATCTACTGGGGATCCGTGGGCGACTTCCTGCTCGAGCTGGAACGTCAAACATCGGATCCGTCGGGCCTCACGGCATGAACAGTCCCGCTCTCAGCACACAATCACGCGCGGATGCAGCGACAAATCCGTACGTCGGCCCGCGGTCGTTCACCACCAGCGAGCAGCTCTTCGGCCGAGCGCGCGAAACAACCGAGTTCATTGACCTGCTGCTGTCGGAACGCATCGTGCTGCTGCACTCGCAATCGGGCGCAGGCAAGACCTCGCTCATCCATGCGGCAGTCATTCCACGCCTGATTGAGGAAGGGTTCGACGTCCTTCCCACCATCCGAGTCTCGCGTCCGCCACTTCCCGGCGAGGAGTCGGCCGGCGCGAACCGGTACCTGGTCAGTGCGACGCGCGACTTGACCAGCGACATGGATGCGCCTGCCCTCGCCGGCACGATGAGGCTGGACGAGTGCGTGGCTGCACTCGCCGCACGAGCGGCGACACCATCCCCCACGCTCATGGTGTTCGATCAGTTCGAGGAGTTGCTCACGCTCGACTCCGGTGATCGCGAGGCCAAGCAGGAATTCTGCCGCCAGGTTGGCGCGATACTGTCCGACCGATCGCGATGGGCCATCTTCGCCATGCGGGAGGAGTACATCGGCGGCCTTGCGCCCTTCATTGGTATGCTCCCGACGCGGCTGGCCAACCGCTTTCGTCTTGAACTGTTGTCTCCCGAAGCGGCGCGTGAGTCCATCCGTCGTCCGGCAGAAGGCGTTGGCGTGACCTACGAGGAACGCGCCGTTGATCGGTTGGTCGACGACCTGCGCCGTGTACAGCAGCAGACATCCTCGAACACCATTGAGGAACGGCTTGGTCCGTACATCGAACCGGTGCACCTGCAGGTCGTGTGCACCAACCTGTGGCTGGGTTTACCCGCGGGCACCACGCGCATCGGGGAAGCGCAGGTCGCCAACGTTGGCACGGTCGACTCGGCCCTCGGCGGCTATTACGCCGCCGCAGTGTCGGCATCGGCCGCGGCGGGGTCGTGCGATGAGCGTAGCCTGCGCATGTACATTGGGGAAGCGTTCATCGTGAACGGCGTACGCGCACAGGCACTGGCTGGCCAGGAGACACAACACGGCGTGACCGCGCTTGGGCTCAAAGCGCTCGACGACCGGTATGTGGTTCGCCGAGATGAACGACGCGGCGGTATCTGGTACGAACTGTCGCACGACCGCCTGATCCAGCCCGTGCTTCGGGACAACGAGCGATGGAAGCGCGAGAAGGACCCGGAAATCGTCAAGATGGCGGAGGAGTGGGAGCGGCTTGGTCGCCCTACGCGTCTGCTGTTACTGACCCAACCCGAACGAGCCGTGCGCGCGATTTTCGACCTTCGGCGGCGCGAGCGTGCTCGCGTGCTCAACAAGGGGCCAGCGTTCGTCACCCCGCCATATGTGAAGGAGTACATCAAGGCCGGGGCGCGTTTTCAGGCGATTGTGCTGGGGGCCTTGCTCCTGCTCGGCGTCGTCACGATTGGAGTGACCTATGGGCTCACCGCCTACCAGGAGAATGCCGACCTCAAGTCCGCGCTCGACGACAAGGATCGCGCCATCGAGGAAAAAGCGCGCGCATTCAAGGACTTGCAGCAAGCGATGGACAGCGCCCGAAAGGTGTCCACCGTGCTCTACCAGAAATCCTGGGGACTCGAGGATACCAGCGCATCGAATGTCAAAGCCAGCGTCGAGATCAATCGCACGCTGCAGCGCGTGGTCAAGCAGAGCGGTGGCGCGCAAACGCGCTCGATTTCCATCAACTACTACGCCAAGCGAAGTGACGCGCAACGCGTGGAGTTCGCGCTGAAGGAGCTTGGCTTTGCGGTGGTCACCAAGCCCGCGTTCAAGGAGGACATTGCCACCAACGCGGTCTCGTATGGTCCCGACGTGCCGGCGAGTGACCTCCGCATCATTGCCCTGGCGATCGCCCGCACGGGGGCATCACTCCGACGGCTATGCCCATTTGTCGGCGCCACTGGTCGCGAGCGGACGGTAGAAATCATCGGATCAGCGCCCGCCAGCGCACTGCCACCGTTGACGCTGAGCATGATAGAAGCCGTCGACCCCGCAGCGGGAGTACAGTGCGATCGCCGACAAGTCAGAGCCCGATAGCTTGGACGGTGCGGCTCGCTCGGCAGCAGCGCCATTGACGCGGCGCTGCCGAAGCCGCGTCACCTATGCAGCGTCGAGCAGCAGTGCAATTTCCTCACGCAGCTGCTGCACGCAGGTATCCATGGTTTCCCGCCGGGTGCGGAAACTCATCACGCAAACGCGCGCCAGGTAGCGACCCTCCACGGTGCAACCGGAGAGCATGATCCGTCCGCGGGCAATCACGCGTTCCAGCAGCATCGCCGTGGCCGCATTCTCCTCGTCGATCGTGCGCAGCGTTCGATGCTCCAGGTGAAACGCAAAAAGGGAGAGCTGGGGAGGTGCATCCATGACCACCCCTGGAATCCGCGCCACCTGTTCCGCCGCCCACAGCGCGAGGGCTCGCTTTTCGGCAATCGCGGCACGATAGCGCGCCGCGCCGAACATCTTGATGCACAGCCACACGCGGAGCCCGGGGAATCCGCGCGACAGCTCGGGACCGTGCTGCGACGGGTCGTAGAACTCCTCCTGGTTCTCCGGCAGGTAGCCAGCCGTGGCCGAGTGGACTTCACGCAACACCGCTCCGTCCCGCACCAGAAGAGCGCCCGTTCCATAGGGCAGGAACATGCCTTTGTGGGGATCAAGCGTGAGCGAATCCGCGCGCGAAAGGCCGCGCAGCAGAGGGCGCAGTTCAGGGCACAGGTGAAAACAGGCGCCGTAGGCGCCGTCCACATGGTGCCAGAGGTGTTCGCGCGCGCTGAGATCGGCGATGGCATCGAGTGGATCGACCGCTCCAGTGTTAGTGGTGCCGGCGGACGACGCCACGAAGAACGGCGTGAATCCGGCCGCGCGGTCGGCATCGATGGCTTCCTGTAACGCCTCGACGTTCATGCGGAACTGCGAGTCGACCGGGATCATGCGTACGCGGTCGTGGGCGATCCCGGCCATCTTCGCGGCCTTGTTCACGCAGTGGTGGGCCTGCGACGATGTATAGAGCGTACCAGCCCGAATCTCCGCGCCCAGCTTCGTTTCTCTCGCGCACACGATGGCGGTGAACGTCGCGCCTGAACCACCCGTCGTGAACAATCCAGCCGCGCCGCTGGGGAAGCCCATCCAATCGCGAATCCACTCCAGCACATTGGCCTCCAGTTGCACCAACGCGGGCGCTGCCATCCAGACGCCCGTGTACCGGTTGGTCGCATCGGCGATGAAATCGGCCAAGGCCGCCGGGAAGACGCCGCCGCCAGGGATGTAGGCGAGGTACCCGTCGCCGGGCGTCGTGAATGATCGTGGGATGAGTTCATCGAACAGCTGATCCAGCAGTGGCTCCAGCTCGGAGCCGCCCTCAGGCACGTCTTCCCGCAACGCACGGCAGAGGGCGGTAGCGTCCACGTCGCCTCGGGAGGGCTGATCCGGCAGCGAGGCAATGTGGGACACGGCGCGCGCCAGGACAGCGTGTCCCATGGCATGCATCGCTTCAGGAGTGAACTCCATCGCGGCCGGATCGGTCTGAAAATGCGGGTTCGTCATACCGGCAAATCTTCACTCGGAGCCGTGAAAAGGTGAATGGTTGAGCTCGTCCACCATGACGCGAGGCGTCAAAAGCAGTAAGCTCCATGATGTGCACGGTCGCGCTCCGAGCGTGGCCGCGCCGCCACCCCCCTCCCTCTGCCGACCCGAATGGACATGCCTTCCACTTCAGTGCGTAGCGGACTCGCGCTTGCTGCGGCGCTTTCGCTCGCGGCCTGCGCGCCGTCGCGAAAGCCGAACACGGCACCGAGCCCCGCCAGCGACCCGCGCAACAACCTCAAGGCGGGTCTGTTCAATGCCGCCGAGTACACCTCGAACCTGAAGGTCATTTCCAAGGCCGTCTCTCCCAAAGGTTTCCTCGGCGAGACGAACTCCGACCTGGCCTTCACGGGCAACTACGTGATTCAGGGGAACTACAACGGCCCGGTCGTGTGGGACATCAGCAATCCGTCACAGCCGACGCTGGTGGTGGCGTACGAGTGCCCCGCCTCGCAAAACGACGTCTCGGTCTACAAGAACCTGATGTTCATGTCCGCGGAAGCCATGAACGGCCGCATTGACTGCAAGCCCGGCGGCATCAAGGAACCGGTGAGCAAGGACAGAATCCGCGGCGTACGCATCTTCGACATCAGCAACATTCGCGAGCCCAAACTGGTGGCCAACGTGCAAACCTGTCGTGGTTCGCACACACACACCGTGCTCGAAGATCCCAAAGATCGCAATAACGTGTACATCTACGTGTCAGGATCATCCGGCATCCGGCCTGCCGGGGAGTTGGCCGAATGCGCCGCGACGCCAAGCAACGACGCCAACTCGTCGCGCTTGCGCATTGAAATCATCAAGGTGCCGCTCGCCAATCCCGCGCAGGCGGCGGTGGTGGGCCGCGCCAACATCTTTGCCGGTCTCGGTGCGTCCACGAGCCACGGCGCATCGGCGGCAGACAAGGCCGAGATGGACGCCGCAAAGGCCAAAGGTGCGTTCACCATCATGATTCCGGCGATGGGCGAGGAGGTGGTGTTGCCCAACCAAATGGTCAAGCCGACGATTGACAGCATCATGAAGGCGCGGGGAGCGACCGTGCCCAATGCCGCTGACACTGCGGCTGCACGGCCGGTGGTCAATGCGGTGGTGCAGCGCATGCTTGCGGCGCAAGGCATGAACGCCGCGCCCACGAAAGCCACCACGGTAAGCGAAGGGTCCCAGTGCCACGATATCACCGTGTACCCGGCTCTCGGGCTGGCCGGTGGCGCCTGCGAGGGACACGGCTTGCTGCTGGACATCAGCAATCCCGTAGCACCGTTCCGCCTCGATGCCGTCGCCGATTCGAACTTCGCCTACTGGCACTCCGCCACCTTCAACAACGATGGCACGCAGATTCTGTTCTCGGATGAATGGGGCGGCGGTGGCTCACCCAAGTGCCGTCCACTCGACAAGCCCGAGTGGGGAGCCAACGCCATCTTCGAGATCGTGAACAAGAAGATGGTCTTCAAGAGCTACTACAAGATTCCGACGTACCAGACCAAGAATGAAAACTGCGTGGCCCATAACGGCTCGCTCATTCCGATTCCCGGACGTGACGTGATGGTGCAGTCGTGGTATCAGGGCGGGATTTCAGTGTTTGACTGGACCGACGCCGCGCACCCTATGGAGATCGCCAGTTTCGACCGCGGCCCCGTCGACTCCACGCGCATGGAAATGGGAGGCTCGTGGTCGGTGTATTGGTACAACGGCAACATCGTTAGCTCAGAGATTGCGCGCGGCATGGACGTGGCGCAGCTGGTACCCAGCCAATTCATCTCGCAGAACGAGATCGACGCCGCCAACACCGTGAAGTGGGACTACCTCAACGCGCAGGGGCAGCCCAAGATCTCCTGGCCGCCTTCGTTCTCCCTGGCAAAGGCATTCACCGACCAGCTGGAGCGCAAAGGGTGCGTGAGTGGATCGCGCATTGGCGAGATCCGTTCACAGATTTCCACGGCAGAAAAGGCCAGCGGAGCGGCACGCAACAGCACGCTCACCAAGCTGGTCGCCGACCTGGATGGGAGCCGCAACTGCGACGCGAAGAAGGTGGACCTGCTCAAGAAGGCGCTGCGCGATCTGCAGTCGCCCGCCATGTAAGGTTGTTCGGTGCGCCTACACCATGGCGTAGGCGCACCGGGCGCCGCACTACGGGTTGTTGCTGGAGATCTTGCCGTTGCTGCCCGCCTTCAGCATGCGTACGGCTTCCTCG
>JANNEV010000225.1:0-5744 GCA_031379145.1 Gemmatimonadaceae bacterium | reverse complement strand
TGCTCGAACTCAGCCGCCTTCTTCCGATGCTTCGCGGCGTTCGACATGCGTTCGAGGCGATCTCCCGAGGACTGAACTGAGGCCGACACGACGGGCGTGCAGGCAGGGGCGTGCTCGGCGGAAGCTAGGAATCACCCCGTGCCGTGACAAGCGGTTCCGCGAGCCCACGCCGCTCGACAAAGACGCTCGCCGAACCAGTAAGGCAACGCCCGGTAGTCCTCGACTTCGTGCACCGCGATGTCGGCGCTGAAACCGGGCGCCAGCTGTCCGGTCAGGTTCGCAAGACCGAGAGCGGCAGCGCCGTTCACGGTTCCGGCGATCCAGGCTTCCGCAGCGGACAGACGAAGTTCACTCACCGCTAGCGTCATGACCAGCGGAAACGACTGCAGCGGCGATGTGCCCGGATTGAAATCAGTGGCCAGCGCCACGGCGGCTCCGGCCTCGATCAAGGCACGTGCCGGCGCCTGACGACCGGTTCCGAGAAACAACATGGTGGCCGGCAACAGCGTGGCCACCGTGGATGAAGCCGCCATCTCAACCGAGGGAGTCGAGGTGATCGACAGAGACGGCGCCGAGCTCGACGCCGAGTCCAGCGCCGCCGCCATCGTGCAGCTCGTCCGCGTGCATCTTCATCCGAAGTCCCGCTCGCGACGCAGCGCCGAGGAGCGCCCGGGATTCTACGAGCGTGAACACGCCAGGCTCGCAGAAGACATCAGCAAACTCGGCCAACCTGTGCGCGGCGACCTGTGGATAGATCTCGTGGATGATCTCCTCGATCCAGGAGGCCCGGCCTTCGGGCCGCTCCCGCCGTTCGAGTGGAATCTCGTGCGCCGCGAGACACGTCGCGACGATGCGCTGCGGAAGCGCGCTGGCCAGCGACTTTATGACCCGCAGCGTCCTGATCTCCTCATGCGTGGACAGCCCGTAGCCGGACTTGATCTCCACCGTGGTCACTCCGCCGGCGGCGAGCCGACGCAAGCGAGGCACCGCCAGGTCGTGAAGTTCCGCGTCCGTTCGCGCCCGCAGATCCCGCACCGATGCATGAATGCCACCGCCACGTCGAGCGATCTCCAGATACGGCACACCCGTCGCACGTAGTTCCTGCTCCTCCCATCGCGCCCGCCCAAATACGGCGTGGGTGTGCGAATCCACGAAACCCGGCGCAAGCAATCCGCGATCGCAATCGATCTCCTCTGCGTTCACGAACGAACGGCGAAGCGTGTCGTCTCCGTCCACGGCGACAATCCGGGTTCCCTGCACGGCGACTCCAACACCGCCGCGCACGCCGGCGTCCGCCATCTCCGCCCCCCGGCGCGCACGCGCAGGCCCAGCGCAGGTAATGGTCTGCGCCGCGTTTATGAAGAGCGTCGTGGCGACAGCAGTTGGCGCGGTCATGCCATCACGTCTCGGATACGGGACATCAGCCGCAGCGGTGCCTGTGCCTCGCCGCGGCACGCGTAGTAGCAGGCGTTGCAGTCAATCGGCGCGTACCGCTGATACTGCTGCCATGGTCCGTCGGCCGGGAAGTCGGGGCAACGACGTACCATGCCCTGCGGGTCGATGTGAATCGTTGTGATTCCGCTCTGACATGGCTCGGTCATCTCACCGCGAACGTATCGCGGAATCTGCTCAAGATAGTAGTCGGAATTGGTGATCACGCCACGTCGCCGACGCTTGTACGCCAGCAGCTGCGCGATCACGCGCTCGAGTTTGGCCTGGTGCGCCCCATCGAGCAGGTAGTCGACATTGCCATTCTTGAAGTCAGTGTACAACGAAAAATTCACTCCGCCACCGAGCGCGGCCGCACGTTCGACAATCGGCATCAACTCGTCGAGATTGTCGTTCTTGATGACGGTATTGAAGCGCACGCCACCAATGCCGACGGCCTTCATGCGGGGGACGAGGTCCAGGATGCGCGCCGACAGTCCAGGAATGCCGCGCGCGGCATCGTGTCGTTCATCCAGATAGTCCAGGGAGATATTGAACTGATCGACTCCGGCATCCCACAGCGACTGCGCGCGATCGAGCGAAAGCAGCGCGCCATGCGTGATAAGCTGCACATACGTGAGACGAACAGATTGGCGCACGGCTGCCACGATGGCCTCAAGATCCTTGCGCAGCGTTGGTTCTCCGCCGGTGAACGTCACCAACATGGGTGAGAACTCGCGCGCAATCTCCGCAAACTGTGCGACTTCTGTGTCCCGGGTATCGCTCGGCGTCTTCCAGTAGTCACAAAAACCACAACGCGCGTTGCAGCGCATGGTGACTTCAAAGTTGAGCAGCACAGGTCGACGTCGGGCGCGAAGCCATGCGTACTTGCCCAGGAACAGCGGAACGTGCCACGGTCGGTACCGGCTGGATAGCATCAGGTTGGGCGATCAAGCATAGGGAGCCGCAGTCCGGCGCGGGCTGCGGCGGCGACGGCGATGTCATAGCCAGCGTCCGCGTGGCGTGCGACACCGATGCCCGGATCATTCGTCAACACGCGCTCAAGTCGACGTCGCATGCGATCGGTGCCATCCGCAACGATAACCTGTCCGGCATGCAGCGAGTTCCCAATACCGACGCCGCCACCGTGATGAAACGACACCCATGATGCTCCGCTCGCGACGTTGAGCAGCGCGTTCAGTATCGCCCAGTCGGCGACGGCGTCACTGCCATCCTTCATGTTTTCGGTTTCGCGGAATGGCGATGCCACGCTGCCGGTATCGAGGTGGTCGCGACCGATCACGATGGGCGCAGAGACCTCGCCCCGAGCAACGAGGTCGTTGAGGGCCAAACCGAAGCGGGCACGGTCACCCTGCCCCAGCCAACAAATGCGAGCCGGCAGGCCTTGGAAGGCAATGCGCTCGCGGGCCAAGGTGATCCATCGCCGAAGGTGCAAATCATCCGGGAACAACGAGAGAACCAATTCGTCGGTGCGCTGTATGTCCGCCGGATCCCCGCTGAGCGCGACCCAGCGAAAAGGGCCCTTGCCTTCACAGAACAACGGCCGAATGTACTCGGGTACGAATCCGGGAATCCGGAACGCGTCGTCCACGCCAGCATCGAAGGCCACCGTGCGGATGTTGTTGCCGTAGTCGAACGTGATCGCGCCGCGATCCTGCAATGTGCGCATCGCACGCACATGCTCGACCACCGACGCTGTCGCACGCGCAATGTACGTGTCGGGGTCGCTGGATCGCAGCAGCGCGGCCTCGGCAAGCGACAGTCCGGCGGGAACGTATCCCACGAGCATGTCGTGCGCGCTGGTCTGGTCGGTGAGCACATCGGGGACGATTCCACGCCGAACAAGTTCCGGAAGCACCTCGGCCGCGTTCGCACACAGTCCGACGGAACAGCCGACCCGTGCATTCTGCGCCTCTCGCACCCACCGCAGCGCTTCATCAAGAGAATAGGTCATGCGATCACAATACCGCGTCTCGACTCGCTTCTGAATTCGGCTCGCGTCAACCTCAATACCGAGAACCGCCGCACCGTGCATCGCTGCGGCGAGTGGCTGGGCACCGCCCATGCCGCCGAGTCCGGCCGTGACAACGAAGCGACCAGCGAGTGTGCCGTCAAAATGCTTTGCGGCGACCGCACCGAACGTCTCATAGGTGCCCTGCACGATACCCTGGGACCCAATGTAGATCCACGATCCAGCCGTCATCTGCCCGTACATTGTCAGGCCGAGCTTTTCGAGCCGTCGAAACTCGGGCCAGGTGGCCCAGCGTCCGACCAGGTTCGCGTTCGCCAGCAGGACCCGAGGCGCGTCAACGTGTGTTCGAAATACGGCAACGGGGTTGCCGCTCTGAATCAGCAGCGTTTCGTCGTCCCCGAGCGAACGCAGCGTGCGCACGATGGCGTCGAAGGCCTTCCACGAACGCGCGGCACGCCCTGTCCCGCCGTACACCACGAGGTCGTCCGGTCGTTCGGCCACCTCGGCGTCCAGGTTATTCATGAGCATGCGAAGGGCCGCTTCCTGCTCCCATCCTCGGCAGCTCATAACGCTGCCTCGCGGCGCGCGAACCGGCCGAGGACCGCTTGCCTCGATCACATCTGCTGTCCCAACGCCGTGCGCTTCAGTGGTCTTCGTCATATCTCCACCCCGGCGGTCACCGGCTCCAGAATGCCGCTCGCGAGGCCCTCGGCCAGTCTCACGATGTCCGGAGACGGCGGCCGGTCGCCATTGGCAATGGGCACCACGCTTCGGATGATGGCATGCGCCTGCTCCAACCGCGTCGTTGAACGCAGGGGTCGTCGGTGCTCTATCCCTTCGGCCGCGGCCATCAGCTCGATGGCGACAACGTGTCGGAGATTGTGCACGGAACGCCGCAATTTGACGGCTGCGCCCATCGCCATCGGGACCACGTCCTCCTTGTTGCCATCGGTCGGAATGGAATCGACACTGGCCGGATGCGCGAGTGTTTTGCACTCGCTGGCCAGCGCCGCCGACGTGACCTGCGCCATCATGAATCCCGACTCCAGCCCTGGTGAGCCGGCCAGAAAGGGGGGAAGTCCCTGGTTGAAGTCGGGATGGACCAACCGGTCGGTACGGCGCTCACTGATCACCGCCAGGTTCGCGCACACGATGGCCAGCACGTCGGAAACGAGTCCCACCGCCTGACCATGGAAGTTGCCGCCGCTCAACAGTTCGCCTGTGTCCATCACGAGCGGATTGTCCGTGGCGGCGTTCAGCTCGCGCTCAATGATGCCTCGGGCAAACTCCAGCGCATCGAGCGCCGGCCCGTACACTTGGGGCGCGCAGCGGAGCGCGTACGCGTCCTGTACGCGAGGGTCTCCGTGCCGATGCGACTCACGAATCTCGCTCCCACCGAGCAGGGCACGAAACAGTGCGGCAGACCGTCGCTGCCCCACCTGCCCGCGCGCCTCGTGAATCCGAGCATCGAACGCGTCCGGTGTTCCGAGCAAGGCTTCGAGGCTCAGCGCCGCTGCCACGTGCGACGCGCGCCAGAGCCGCTCAAGTTCATGGAAGGCCAGCGCAGCGATGGCGGTGTGTGCCTGCGTGCCGTTGATGAGCGCCAGCCCTTCCTTGGCCTGCAGAACCACCGGCTGAAGACCGGCCTCCTGCAGCAGGAGCTCCGCGTCGCCGCGAACGTTCTCCCGCATCGCGGGCCCTTCGCCAATCAGTGCCAGTGCCAGGTGCGCCAGCGGCGCCAGGTCACCGCTGGCCCCGACGCTCCCCTGCTCCGGTACCACCGCCCAAATCCGCGCGTCAAGCATGGCCAGCAGCGTGTCCACGAGCTCCGCGCGTGCCCCTGCGTATCCCGAGGCCAGCACATTGGCCCGCAGGAGCATCATGGCGCGCACCTCGCGCTCCGGCAGTGGCGCGCCGACACCGGCCGCATGACTTCGCACCAGGTTGCGCTGCAATGCGTTCAACGCGCTATCCGGAATGGTGACCTCAGACATCTTGCCGAAACCGGTGTTCACGCCGTACACAGGCACGCCAGCGAGGACGGCGCGATCTACCACCGATCGTGTGGCATGCATTCGGACGCGTGCTTCGGGCGTGAGCGCCACGCGCTGAAAGTGGTCGGCGACCGCGACCACATCCTCGATACGCAGCGATCGTCCATCGAGTGGAAGGAGACTCACGACGTACACCCGCGGAAAGGGGTCAGAAGCTGCTCTGCCGGTACGTTTGCCGGTCGTAGTTGAACTTGAGTTCGGGCTGCGCTTTGAGCGCAATGAAGAAGTTGAACGAGAAGTTGCCATTGGGCGAGCGCGAAAAGGCGAAG
>JANNEV010000213.1:0-5916 GCA_031379145.1 Gemmatimonadaceae bacterium | reverse complement strand
ATCGCCGTCAGCCCCATCGCCGGTGCTTCCAGGGTGCCGGTGGAACTGAGCGACGTGATCTTCATGATGGCATCCTTGCCGCCAATCGCCGTGACGTACTTGGCAATCACCTCGGCGGCCGACGGGAGCGCTTGCGCTGAGAGCGGGCTCGCCGATGACACAATGACGGCCGATGCGATTGCAGTGGCCGACGCGAAACGGAAAAACGCCTTCATCGAAGCATCCTCATATGGAGTGACCTGTGTGCATTCATGGACGGAATGTCCGCGCGGGATCCTACGGGGTGATACGGGTTTTGTTGCGAGCCAAGGCACTGGTTGCTGCCCAACGAACGGCGGCATCGAGCGCCGGGTCCTGTCCCGCCAGCAGTGCACGGCGAGTCAGCGGAACGACAACATCCGGGGTGACGCCATCGCCTTCCAGAGACCGGCCGCCAGGCGACAAAAAGTCCGCGATGGCGTGATACAGAATGTCGCCGTTCGGCAGTCGCTCTGTCACTGCAGGAAGCGCTTGTCCGGAGGTCTGGGTTCCAAACACCCGCCCACGACCGATCGCCTGAAGACCGGCCGCGAAGATCTCCGTGGTGCTGATGGACAATTCATCGACCACGAGCGCGAGAGGACCGGCGTACGGCGCGACGCGACGCGCGCGTGCGTCCACCTGTCGCGGGTTGGCCACGAACTTGAGCGAGAGTCCGCGTTGCTGCATGGTGCCGATGGTGCGTACGGAGTCGAGAAAGTGCCCGGCGATGCCCATGGACATACCGCCTACACCGCCAAAATTGCCTCGAACGTCGAGCACGATACCGTCGGTGTCCCGCAATGAGTCGACCGCTGCGTCGAACTGCGCCGCGAGGACGGGCATCCAGATGTTGAAGCGAATCACCCCGATGGTCCGGTCGCCCTGCCGAATCCGTTCAAACTCCAGCGCACTGTTGAGCGGGGGAAGATTGCCGAACTTCGCCATGGTTCCGGGCTCGTTCTCCCGACGGATCGCCAAGGTCCGCTCCTTGCCACTGCCGTCTCGGAACGTTACGCGGGCGGTGTCGCCCACCGCGCCCGCCACCGATTCCAAGGCGAGACCGTACGCGGTCAACGATCTGCGCCGAGGATCGGCGTTGGTTGGAATCCGAGCCAGCTGATCTGCGACACGGCAGCCGTCAACGGCAAGCAGCGTCCATCCGGCGCGTACTCCGGCCCGACCGGCGGCACCGTCTTCGCGAACCCGAGCCACGATGAGGCTCCCGTCGAGTAGGCGGAAGGTCGCGCCCAGTGAGCCAGAGCGATCTGGGGCGCGCGCTCCGTCCGCGGGGGCCATCACGTCGCTGACTTCCCGGGGGATGATGGAGAAGTGCGACTGGCGCAACGTCCCTACCATGGTTTGCAGCACCGCGCGCAGCTCGCCGGTGGTCTGCGCGACCGCGGCTCGCGGGCGCAGGCTGTCTCGCACGGCCTGCCAGTTTACCCCGTTGTACGTGGTGTCCCAGTGCGTCCGGCCGATGATGGACCAAGCTGAATCGAAGCTCACCAGGGGATCGGAGACCGGGGTCTCGGCCAACGTCGCCGCTACTGGGGGCGAGGCCTTGCAGCCGACGTCGGCGGACACCGCCGCGAGCGCGGCGGTCGCGGCCGGTGGTCGAGCGGTGCCCGCATGGCACCCGCTGAGCAGGACGACGGTCATCCACGGAAGTAGCGTTGAGCGCGATCGCGCCCTGCGCGAGAGCGCGCTATGCGGAAGGCGTTGGGCACGGGTGGCGCTGACGGGCGAATTCATCATGATGGGCTTGTACGAAAACGGGCGCCGACGGTTTCGGACGGAGTAGAACAGAGCGCCGACCCTCGCGAGAGTCGCGCGTGTTGGGTTACCATGCGGAGTCCTGAACTTTGACCAGACTGAAATATGACCTCGCGCCTACACGCACTGCACATGGCCGGCCAGTCGCTCTGGCTCGACTACATCGACCGCGCCATGCTCTCCAATGGCGATCTGGAACGACGCATTCGCGACGATGCGCTGACCGGAATGACGTCCAATCCGACCATCTTCGAGAAGGCGCTGGCCGAGGGCACGTCCTACGACGATCAGCTGGCGTCCCTGCCCGCCAGCCTCTCGGACCGATCTGTCTTCGAGGCAGTCGCCGCAACTGATGTTCGTGATGCGTGCGATCGATTCCGCGGCGTTTACGACGACTCTCGCGGTCTCAACGGTTACGTCTCGCTCGAGGTTTCCCCTGATCTGGCGCGTGACACCGAGGGAACGGTTGCCGAAGCGCTGTCGCTCTGGCGCCTCGTGGATCGACCCAACCTCATGATCAAGGTGCCCGGGACCATCGAGGGAGCGGCTGCGGTGCGTCATCTCATCGCCGCCGGGCTCAACGTCAACGTCACCTTACTCTTCGCCGTCGACGCGCACGCCCGTGTGATCGAGGCTTACCTTGCGGGTCTCGAGGATCGGATGGCCGGCGGCCATCCCATCGATCGCATCGCCTCAGTGGCCAGTTTCTTCGTCAGCCGGGTGGACTCGGCGGTGGACAAGCAGCTTGATGCCATGGCTGCTGGCGCGTCCGACGAGGCCGAGGCCGCCGCGGTCCGCGCCCTGCTCGGGAAGGCCGCCATTGCCAACGCCAAAATGGCGTACCAGCTGTTCCTGGCCACGTTCGCCGGTCCACGCTGGGAGGCCCTTCGTGTGCACGGCGCACGGGTCCAGCGGCCACTCTGGGCCAGCACCAGCAGCAAGAACCCGGCGTATCGCGATGTGCGCTATGTCGAGGAACTCGTCGGGCCGGACACGGTCAACACGCTTCCGCCGGCCACACTCGAGGCGTTCCGTGACCATGGCGAGATTCGGCAGAGTGTGACGGCGGATCTCGAGCGCGCGAAGCATGACCTGGCGAGCCTTGAGCAGCACGGCGTGTCGCTGCAGCGCGTCACCGACACGTTGCTGATCGAAGGGCTGGCGTCGTTTGAACAGTCGTTTGTCACCCTGCTTGCCGGGATCGCGCGCAAGCGCTCGGCGCTCGCGCAGCTTTCCTCTCTCGCATCCGGAGCACCAGCCGTTGTCAGCCACTGAACTGGACGAATTCGACATGACGATTCCCCGGACCGGCCCGGAACGCGCCGCCGCTGCCACGGACGACGGCGAGGCGATCCCAGCGCCGTTCCTCCGACGCCATGTTCCGCGCACCAAGATCGTCGGTACACTCGGCCCGTCCAGCAACACGGCCGAGGGAATTCGATCGCTCATCGAAGCGGGCCTCGACGTGGCCCGCATCAACTTCTCGCATGGCACCCACGAGCAGCACGCGAAGACCATCGCGACGGTGCGCACAGTTGCCGAAGCGCTGGGGCGTCCCGTGGCGATCCTTGGCGATCTCCAGGGCCCCCGCATTCGTATTGGTGACCTTGAGGCGCCGCGGCATCTCGACGCCGGCGCCTCAGTCATCCTGGTGCCGGAAGAGCATGTGGCGCACGGCGAGATTCCCATTACCTACGATGCGCTCGCGCACGACGTCGCGCCGGGCAATCGGATCCTGATCAACGATGGGCTGATCGAGTTGCTGGTCACCGCGGTTGATGCGCCGCGAGTGACCGCTACGGTGCTGCACGGCGGCATGCTGTCGAGTCACAAGGGCATGAACCTGCCCGGCATCGCGGTGTCCGCGCCATCGCTGACCGAGAAGGACAAGGCGGATCTCGACTTCGCCGTCGCGCATGAGCTGGACGCCCTTGCACTCAGCTTTGTGCGGCGCGCGGAGGACATCGAGTCCATGCGCGCGTTGATCCCGAAATCGATGCTCATCGTCGCCAAGATCGAAAAGGACGTGGCGCTGCAGAACATCGAGGAGATCCTGCGTGCGTCCGACGCGGTCATGGTCGCGCGCGGGGATCTTGGCGTCGAACTGCCGTTCGAGGAAGTTCCGATCGCGCAGAAACGCATCATCGCGCTCGCCAATCGGATGGGACGTCCGGTGATCACGGCCACGCAGATGCTCGAGTCGATGATCGAGAATCCGCGCCCGACCCGCGCGGAGGCGAGCGACGTGGCCAACGCGATTTTGGACGGCACGGACTGCGTCATGCTTTCTGCGGAGACGGCCGCGGGTGCCTATCCGCGACTCGCTGTTGAGGCGATGCGTCGCATCATCAACGAGATCGAGACGCATCCTCGTCCGGTGCAGAGCACGCGCACCGAGCGCCGCGCGATTGTCAGCATGAACACCGAGGAGGCGATCGCGGCGGCCACGGTTGCTGCGGTGCGCATGCTGGACGCGCCGCTCGTGGTGGTGTTTACCAAGAGCGGATTTTCGGCGCGCATCGTCGCCTCGCACCGGCCCACCGTTCCCATTCTGGCGTTGACCGACGAGCCGCGGGTCTGCCGTCAGCTGTCGCTGGTGTGGGGCGTGGTGCCGCGGCTGGTGCCGACGGCGCGCGGCTATGACCATATGGTCGCCATGGCTCTGCGCGAGGCGCTGGACCTCGGATTGGTGACCAAGGGCGATCGTGTGGCCGTCACGGCTGGCGTGCCGTTCGATGTGCCGGGCACCACCAACCTCCTGAAGGTAGAAACCGTGTGACCGCGCAGTGAAGCTGACCTTTCTCGGAACGGGTACCAGCTTCGGTGTGCCGCAGATTGCGTGCCCATGCGCGGTCTGCCACTCCGACGATCCTCGGGACAAGCGGACGCGATGCGGTGCCGTTATCGAAACTGATGACGGCACTCGCCTGCTTATCGACACGCCGCCGGAGTTGCGACTGCAACTGGTGGCCAATCAGGTGACGAGCATCGACGCAGTCCTGTTCACGCACGAGCATGCCGATCACATCCATGGCATCGACGATTTGCGCGCGTTTACCATGCGGCGCAGTACGCCGCTCGCCCTGTACGGCTCGGCCGAGACACTGGCCACGGTGCAGGCCCGTTTTCCATACATCGTGGACGAACGGATGCGTCCGATTCCGGGCACAACCAAGCCGGAAGGCGTGATGGTGCAGGTGCAGGCGCACGTACCGTTCAGGGTCGCCGACACCGAGATCATGCCCATCGCGGTTCCGCACGGATTTACCGAGGTTCTGGCCTATCGGGTGGGACCCCTCGCCTACGTGACCGACGCGAAGACCGTGCCGGACGCCGCTCTTCGCGCGTTGGCTGGTGTGCAGGTGCTCGTGCTGAATGCACTCCTGCACAAGCCGCACCCGACGCACCTGTCGATCAGCGACGCCGTCGCGGTCGCGCAGCGAATCGGGGCGGCGCGCACCTTTCTCACGCATCTCACGCACGAGTCCTTCCACGCGGATCTCGCGGCCGAGTTGCCCGCAGGCATCAGTCCGGCGTACGACGGACTGGTGGTGCAGATCGAGCCTGCACCGCACGGTCAGGCAGACCGCGGATGAGTTGACGCTTCCGAGACCCAGGCGTCTGGAATCAGCGATTGGGCTTGCCGAGGACGCCGTATCGGTAGGAACTTTCCACCACGCGCAGAGGAACGCCGCGCGTTTACCCTTTCACATGAAGCCGTACCGGCTGCTCGATGCCGCCGGACAGGACTCCGAGACGAATGTCTGATACCAACTCCCCCGCGTCCGCGCTGTTCGGCGGTGCCGTCACGGTTCGCGATGGGCATGTACAGCTGCACGATGCATCCGCCCTCCGGTCGTCCCATCTCGACGCGCTGGTTCGCCAAGCCGTGTTCGGCGACGAGGGCGAGCGAACGGTCGCGCGCTGGTTGCTGTGGGAACTGGGTCAGATCATCGGCGTACGGCCGGCATCGATTCATGACTTGTACATGGCGCGCGGTCAGGGAAAGTGCGGCGGCTTCACGGTACCCGCGATCAATGTGCGTGGGGTGACGTACGACACGGCCCGCGCAATTTTTCGCACCGCAATGGCACTGGATGCGGGTGCGTTCATTTTCGAGAT
>JANNEV010000453.1:0-1864 GCA_031379145.1 Gemmatimonadaceae bacterium | reverse complement strand
TCGACGAAGAAATGTGCGGCGACATTACCACCAACACGCGCGCGCTTTGGCTCGAGCTGTGGGGGAAGGACATCAACGTGCGGGGGGAGATCATTGCCCCGGCTCGCGCGCGCATCCTCGCGGGCTACGCTCCTGACCTGGCGCGCCGCGACTATCGAGCTGAGCTGAAGCACCTCGCCGAATAATGAACCCATCTTCTTCCACCTTCCTCGATCCGGCGGCGCTGATGAGCATCCGCAATCTCGAGTTGCGCGCGCGCACGGTGGTCGAGGGGTTTTGGCATGGGTTGCATCGGTCGCCGTATCATGGGTTCTCCGTCGAGTTCACGGAGTATCGGCCTTATGCGCCGGGGGATGATCCGCGCTATCTCGACTGGAAACTCGTGGGGCGGACGGATCGGTACTTCATCAAGAAATTCGAGGACGAGACGAATCTCCGCTGCCACTTACTCGTGGATAACAGTCGCTCGATGACCTTCGGTTCGCGCGGTTACACGAAGAGCGATTACGCGCGGACGATGGCGGCGACGCTGGCGTACTTCCTCGCGCACCAGGGCGATGCCACGGGGCTGCTGACTTTCGATGAAAGCATCCGCGAGTATCTGCCGGCGCGGCACCGGCCCGGGCACTTGCGGCATCTCATGCTCGCGCTGGACAAACCCGCCTCCGGGGCGAGCACCGATCTCGTGGCTCCGCTAAAACGGGTGGCGGAACTCGTGCGCACGCGTGGGCTGGTGGTGCTCATCAGCGATCTGCTCGTGCCGCCGGAGACGCTCGAAGCTCCGCTCGCACTGCTCACCGCGGCGCGGCACGAGGTGGTCGTCTTTCAAGTGCTCGATCCCGCGGAGTTGTCGTTCGATTTCTCCGCCGCGTCGCGCTTCGTCGATGTGGAGACGGGGCGCGATCTTTTCCTCGAGCCCACGCTCGCCCGCGCGGAGTATCAGCGCCGTCTGGAGGCGCACCTCGCGAGTGTGCGCGGCATTTGCCAGCGGCTCGGCATCAGTCACGTCCAGATCTCGACCGCGCAGCCGCTGGAGCTGGCGCTCTTCGATTTCCTGAAGACGCGCGCCGATCGCGGGAAGCTGGTGCGCCGGAGGGCGGCGGCGTGAACTTCCACACACACGAGTAGTGCGCCGTCTTGAGAAACTGTTAGCCTCTTCTGCATGTTCACCACTGTCTTGCTTCGCGAGTATCTCGACCAACGCCCGTTCGTCCCGATCCGGTTGCATCTCACCGATGGATCGCATCACGACATCCCGCACCCGGAATTTGCCTGGCAGGTGGGCAAGCGGCTCTATGTCGCACGCCTGGTGCAAGGCCGCTCGCCGGATGAGCCGGCGGTGAAAGAACTCGCGCTGGCGCACATCACTCACATCGAGCCGATCCCGAAAGGGAAGAGCAAAGGCAGGGGCGTAGCAAAGAAGTAGAGTCGATGAGCCGAGGAAGAATGAATCTCGCGCGCTCCGCATGAGCTTCCTCGCCCCGCTCTTTCTCCTCGGTGCGGTCGCGGTCCTCGGGCCGATCGTTTTTCATCTCATCCGCCGGACGACGCGCGAGGTGACGCCGTTCAGTTCGCTCATGTTTCTCTCGCCCACGCCGCCGCGCGTGACGAAGCGCAGCCGGTTGGAAAATCTCTGGCTGCTGCTCCTGCGCTGTCTCGTGCTGGGCTTGCTGGCGCTGGGGTTTGCGCGGCCGTTTTTCCAGAGCGCCGCCGATGCGCCGCCGACGCCGGAGGGACAGGGGAAGCGCACGGTGCTCCTCGTGGATCGCAGCGCGAGCATGAGGCGCGAGCAGCTCTGGGCGGAGGCGCAGGGGAAGGTGCGCGACTATTTGGAGAAGGCGCGGCCGATCGACGAAGTGGCGGT
>JANNEV010000136.1:0-2042 GCA_031379145.1 Gemmatimonadaceae bacterium | reverse complement strand
ACTAACCCGGCCCGCTCAGCGGGCCGCACTTTCCGGTCGGGTGTTGCCCGGACGAAGATCGCAGTGCTGGAGACCTTGATGCGGGAGTTCGTTTCGAAACAACTGGGGGGTCAAACGCGGGGTTGAGACGGCTGATCGCGATACGCATCATCCCTCGTGCGACACCGTTCGCCGGACTAGGTCCGGCCGCGGTCGCCGTTTCGACCTCGCTCGCCCGCGACATCGCGGGCGGGGTGCAACATGACCGATGACAGGGCGGACGGGCGGGATACCCCAGTGCTATGCACAACTGAGTTTCACTTGGCAGCCTTGGGCTTCTGAGCGAGGCGGCGACGTTGAACGGAGGTGTGTGCCCCTTTCTGTTTCGCGGCGTGGCCGTTGGCTCGGGGCGACTTGTTGCGTGTCTTGTCCCAACCCGGTTTCCACATCGTGCCCAATAACCGATCCAACAACTCGACGAGGCTCTCCACCGTCAAATCCGATGGAATCAGTGACACAATCATCGGCACGCTCACCAGCTCCTTCAATGCCACCAATTGACGGTGCCAGTCCGTGCAGAACTGCTTCGTCGATAGATCATCGAAGGTCAACTTCTGCTTCGCCACCACATAACCCTGCAGCACCTGCACCACGTTCGACAGCACGAAGCACATCGACGCCTGGAACACCGTCGCCTCCGGCGTCGAACCGATGAAGCGGCCCAACGCGAATATCTCCGTCACCTTTTGGAACGTGCTTTCAATGCTCCACCGGACCCGGTACAGGGCCAACAGATCCGCTGCCGGATACAGGTCGGGTTCGAGCAGGTCGGTGAGGATCGTGATCGCCTCGTCCGTCGGGCGTTCGACGGTGATCCGCCGGACGTACCGGCGGCGTTGTTCCTTCGGCTTGCCGCCCCACCCCCATTGTTCGACCACCGTTCGATGGGATGCGTCCGTGGTCGTGATGGCGGGACGATTCGGGTCCGGCTCGAACGACAAACTCCGAGCGTGTCGCACCACGAAGTGGCCGTTTCCCTTGGTGAACTCGTCGAAGTGCTTTAACGCACAGAACAGACGATCTCCAACCACGAGTTTCGCAAGGCCGGGCCGGGCATGCAGTCGCGGCACCAATTGGGGGATCAGTTTGGCCTCGTTGGTTTCGCCATCGAGATCGGATGCCATGTCGAGAACCAAGCCCTCGCGGGGCCGGTACGCGACGAGCAATTTGCCGCCCAGAAGTTTGCCCGGCGTGCCCCGCGTTTCGTCGAGTCGCTTGGCCACCTTCTTGAGGCTCTTGCCGTCAAGAACCAGGACGTCGAAGGCATCGAAGGGGGTGGGGATGTGGTGCGCGACGACGTCGGGGAAGAGGGCGGCGAAACGGTCGGTGACCTCGCGGAGGAAGGCTTCGCTCAGACGCGAGGGGACGCGGCGGAGTTTACCGTAGAAGGCTTCGTTGCCGGCGTCGTGTTGTTGTCGGTGGCGCTGCAGGTGTGCTTGGCGACCCGATCCCTGGTGTTCGATGATGGCATCGAAGATCCAATCGACGAGTTGCGGGAAGGTCACGACGTCCTCGTAGCAGCGTCCCCGATGCCGCTGGAAGAGTTCGGCGAGGAAGGGCGTGGTGACGCCGTAGGCGAAGAGTGCGAGTGAGGCTTGGGCCAGTGGAAGGCTATCGAAGACTTGTCGTGCGAAGTCGGTGGGTTGTTGGTACTTGGCGGGAGGTGTACGCCGGTGGGGTGGGAGAATCACGGCGGCTTCCATCCTTGGGTTCACGGACACCGCACCACGCAACGTCCAACGTCCCATCTGAACCCCAACTTCGCCACAGAGAAAGCCCTAACTCGAAAATCAAAAACAAGTTAGGGGAATCCACGATAGCAACAGAATTGCCGTAGTCCCCGGAGCCGAGGATGATGCCGTTGCCCTGCGCGGTGCCGCGGACCCAGTGCGTCGGCGACGGCATCTCGGCCTTCGCCACCAGCTCCCACACCTCGCCGTCGGTCGACTTGAACACCTTGCCGCGTAGATCGACGGCGTAGAGCGTGTCGCCGAACACCTCCA
>JANNEV010000448.1:0-3057 GCA_031379145.1 Gemmatimonadaceae bacterium | reverse complement strand
CACCATCGCGATGTGCGCCTCGGTATGCAGCTGCTGTTTGACGGAAGCGACGAGGGTCCGGGCGAGGGGCTGAGCGTGCTCGCGGGTCGCGTGACGCGGTTGACCGCGCAACGCATACCGCAAATCGGCTGGAACAGCCTTGATGATGTCGCTGAGCCGATGCTCCGGGACGCATTGTTGGAGGTCGCGTACTATGCCAACAGTTACGTGTGCCGGCCGGTTGGGCCTGCGGCGCAGTCGGTCGTGGCGTGGAGCACGCACGAAAGCGATCGTTTTCCCGCCGTGGTGCGCATGGGTGCGGTGGTGGGCACACAATTTCATCCGGAGAAGTCCAGCACCCCGGGTGTGCGGTTCATTCAGTCGTTCCTCGACGGAGCCGCACGGGCGCGCGATCGTCGGACCCAGGATCTTCGGTCGCATCTCTCGTCGGAGCAGTCATGATTGCGATACCGGCAGTAGACCTGCGCGCGGGCCACTGCGTGCAGTTGGTGGGCAGTGACTATGCGGATGAACGGGTCACGCTCGATGATCCGGTGGCCGTGGCGCGTGACTGGTCACAGCAGGGCTTTCAACGCCTGCATGTCGTGGACCTCGATGCAGCGACCAGCCGCGGCGCCAATCGCGAGATCATTCGCGCGATCCTTCGCGACAGTCTGGTGCCGGTGCAGGTTGGCGGTGGCGTGCGCGAAGACTTCCACATCGAAAGCCTGTTGGACGATGGCGCGACCTGGGTTGTGGTCGGCACGCGCGCCGTCGAGGATGAAGATTGGCGCAATGAGATGGCGCACCGGTTCCCAGGCCGGCTCATTGTGGCGGCCGATGTTCGTGAACGGCTGGTCGTGACGCGCGGCTGGGCCGAAACCTCGAGGCTCGACGTCATCGATTTCGTGGAGTCTCTCGCGGCGATTCCGCTGGCCGGCGTGCTCGTCACCGCGGTTCACCTTGAGGGGAAGCTGCAGGGCACGGACTTGCCGTTGATGGAGGATGTGGCCGAGGCGAGTGCGTGGCCGGTGTTCGCATCGGGCGGTGTGTCATCGCTGGAAGACATGCGCACCTTGGAGCACCGGGGGTTGGCAGGCGCTGTACTGGGCATGGCGCTTTACACGGGCGCGATTGACGCGCGCCGTCTCGCAGAGGAGTTCGGATCATGACCATCGTCATTCGTGAATCGAAGGAAACGCAGATTCGGATTGCCATCACCGTCGGCACTGGTGTCGCGCGCGTGGAGACGGGCGATGCCTTTCTGGACCACATGCTTGTCGCCTTCGCTCGCTATGCAGGCGTTGACCTGGATGTACAGGCCACGGGCGACCTGCGACATCACCTGATCGAGGACGTAGCCATTGTCCTCGGGCAGGCCGTGGCGGCGTTCGCCCCGTCGGGTTGCGCACGCTATGGCGAGCGCACGGTGCCAATGGACGACGCGTTGGTACAGGTGGTACTCGATATCGGAGGACGTCCATACTATCGGGGTCCCTTGCCATCCACGATGTACGACCACTTCCTGCGCTCCTTCGCCGACAACGCCAAGGCCACGCTGCACGTTCGCGTGCTTCGCGGGAAGGACAAGCACCACATCGTCGAGGCGGCGATCAAGGGACTTGGCTTCGCGCTGCGTCAGGCGCTCGCCGAGTCCGGTGCGGTGTTCAGTACGAAGGGTGCCGTGCAGCTTGAAGTCCGGGAGGGATAGCGTGCTGACGCGACGATTGATTGTGTGCCTGGACGTCAAAGGCTCACGCGTGGTGAAGGGCGTGCAGTTCGTCGGGCTGCGTGACGTGGGTGATCCGGTGGCATTGTCCGAGTTCTACGAGCGCGCGGGGGCGGACGAGATCACGTTTCTTGATATCTCCGCGAGTGCGGATGAACGCGCGACACTGCTGGACGTGGCCCGTCGAACGGCAGAGCGACTGTTTGTGCCGCTGACCATTGGCGGCGGCGTTCGTACGGCGGACGACGTGGCCCGCGCGCTGCGGGCCGGCGCTGACAAGGTTTCGCTCAATTCTGCCGCCGTGTCCCGTCCGGAGGTGCTGACTGAGGCGGCACATCGTTTCGGCGCGCAATGCGTCGTGGCCAGCATCGATGCCAAGCGCGGCGCGGATGGCGTCTGGCGCGTGTGGGTGAAGGGTGGCCGAGAGGAAACGTCGCTTGAAGCAGTCGCCTGGGCGCAGGAGTGCGTGTCACGAGGCGCCGGCGAAATTCTGTTGACGTCGATTGATCGCGACGGCGCTCGCACCGGGTACGATCTTGCCCTGACGCGCGCAGTTGCGGATGCCGTACCGGTGCCAGTGATTGCATCCGGCGGCGCGGGCAATGCCACGCACCTGGTGGAGGCGGTGCATCAGGGGCATGCGGATGCCGTTCTGGTGGCGGGGATTCTGCATGACGGTGTCACCACGGTCGGCGCACTCAAGGACCAGATGCGCGCCGCGAACATTCCCATGCGAACCGTTGTTGCGGTGGCGGCATGAACGCGCCGCCGCGACGGGCTGTGCCGGCGTCGGCGCAGAGTATGTTGCAGGCCGCCGCCGAAGTGTCGGAGCTGGCAGCGAATGTGGCGATGAAGCGGTACCGCTGCGGGGTGGCAGTGGAGACAAAGTCGGATGGCTCACCCGTCACGATTGCCGACCGTGAGGCGGAGCTGGCGGCACGTGCGTGGATCTCAGAACGGTTTCCGCAGGATGGTATTCAGGGCGAGGAGTTCCCCGCCGTGCGCCCGAGTGCGCGGCGACAGTGGATTCTCGATCCCATCGATGGCACCAAGGCCTTCATTCGTGGCGTGCCCTTGTGGGGCACGCTCATCGCCTGCTGCGACGGAGAGCAGGTACTGGCCGGTGCCGCCTGCTTTCCTGCTGTCCAGGAGACGGTGGCGGCCGCTCCCGGTGAAGGATGCTGGTGGAACGGCGCGCGCGCGCGGGTGTCATCGATCGACACGCTGGCCAGTGCCACGGCGCTCATTACCGATGAGCGTTTCATTGACCGGCCGGCGCGCGGTGCTCGCTGGCGTACCTTGTCGGCTCACGTTGGCGTGGCGCGCACATGGGGCGATTGCTACGGCTA
>JANNEV010000126.1:0-13968 GCA_031379145.1 Gemmatimonadaceae bacterium | reverse complement strand
CGCGTGTTCGCCGGGCTGGAGCGAAACGGCTGGCCACGGCTGTTGGCGCGCTGTTTCCCGAACTCGGCATGCCAGGCGGCGCCTTCGAGGTGTCGTTCTCTCCCGGGACAGGCATCGGTCCTGCGGGCGCGGAACAGGTGGTTTTTCTCGCGACACTGAACGCTGGTGGTGAACTGCGACCGTTGGGGCGAATAGCATCGGGCGGCGAACTCGCGCGCGTCATGCTGGCGCTGAGTACGGTGGTGGCGCGCCTGCAAGCTGTACCTACGCTGGTGTTCGATGAGGTCGATGCGGGTGTCGGGGGTACTGTGGCCTGGCAGGTCGGCGCTCTGATGCGTCGCGTTGCGAGCCATCATCAGGTGCTCGCCATTTCGCATCTGGCCCAGATTGCCGCGCGGGCACATCGCCACGTGGTCGTTCGCAAAAGCGCTGTCGACACGGTCACCACCGCAGATACGGACATGGTCACGGATGAGTCCCGCGTGACGGAGATTGCGCGTATGCTCGGCGGTGATGCCGATCGCGAAGTCAGCAGAGCGCACGCGCGCGAGTTGCTCGTGCGCGGCGTCTCTGATTCCGCCGAAGTCGTTGAAGCCGCCGACGTCGGTCAGCGTCGGGGGAAGCCGCGATAGATGCGGAGCTCCAGCCGGTCCATGGCAAACACGGGGCTTGTACCACCCGATGCGCGGATCGGAGCCGTGTGCGTGAACAGCAATTCCAACGGATACCGCGCACCGCGACGCACATAGCTGGCCAGCGACGAGAACGACGCGGCAATGGTGATAGCCTGGACGGTTCTTGCTGGACTCGTGCGCGGGTCGAAGGCGCCAAGCAGCGTGTTCGTCGAGGGCGCGTCTTGCGGCAACGCTGGCGTGAGCACGTCGGCACCGACCCGACGAAACAGATAGGCGCCGGACAGTCCGAAGAACTCGCCGAACATGAGCCGCGGCGCGATTTCGATTTCGGCCCGTTGTCCCAGGTCGCGTTGCGCGCGGCTCAAGCTGAACGGACGAAACATCGTGCTGTCACTCAGCAACGGCACAGCAGTCACGACCTGGTCGCTGAGCGGATGAACAATGCGCAGGGTTCCGCTGATCCAGAATCGGCGATTGAGGATGTAGTCGGTGGTGCTGCGCAACAGCACGGCACTCGCACCTTCGCCGATGGGCACGTCAAGCGGATCCTGTGCGCGATCGGCGCCCGCACTGCCGAACCGGAAACCAGCGGTGAGTGACGACCGTACCGCTCGGTCTCGGTTGCTGAGGCGGCGTTGCTGGTCCGCTCCAAAGGTGTCGTGCAGCAGTGCGGTGAAGGTGAGGTCGATGTCACCGATGCCGGCGCGGCGTGTGCCGTTGATCGCTGTATAGGAAAGGCCGAACGCGCTATCGCCAGCGATTGCCGCAAGACTTCCCGGTCCGTACACCACCGTCGCGGGAGCGGGTGCAACATTGGGCGCGATGCTCGTGACGCCGAAACCGGCGAACGCCGTCCGCAACGTACCAACGTTGGCGACGATTGCCGTGTGTACGGTCGAGCCGCTGATCGGTACGACGGGCGATCCGCCGCGCGTGCTGTCCCCGTAGACCAGTCCGATAGCAGATTGGGTACTGAGCGCCTGTTGCAACAGGCTCTGTGCGCCGGCGGGGTTTGCGCGAATGGCGGCGCAGTTGATCGCGGCGATGTTCGCGCAGCGGTTGATCTCGGCGCTCAGCTGAGTTCGAGCCAGCGCGAGTTGCCGAAGAATCGTGCCGTTGGTCGTGCGCGCACCGGCGCCGACACCTGCTGCCGTCGCGTATGCCGGATTCTGGCCGACCGTCGCGCTGGTTCCGTTCCGATTGAGTACCAGCTGGTTTCGATTTCGGGATTCGACGTAGGGTACCACAACCCCGACAGAAATCCTCCGTGTGATTCCGCGTTCCAGCGACAACGGAATGGTTGCCTGTCGGACGTCACCAACCGCTTCAAAGGTGCCGAGGGACAGCACGAAGTTTGATTGTGCGCTGAGGGTCCTGATGGACTGCTCCGCTGCACCCAGCTGCGGAAAGGCGCGGGTTCCGAGGCTGCTGGTCGCGAGCCCGTCCAACAGGGGACGCGACGCCAGCGAACCCGCGCCGACGTCGGTGTACAGGTTGGTGTAGTCGTTCCACAGTCCCCCAATCCGAAATCGGTAGCCACCCTTCGGTATCGGGATCGCATCGTCGCCGGCGCCAGAGACGGCCTGAGCGAGCGCCCACTGTGGGGTCGCGACGAGAGCCGGTGCCATCAGGGCAACGCTGACGACGGCGGCGAGCCACCGCCGGGAGATCCGGGCCAAGCCATACCTTACCGTTTCCAACCGCACGTCGGTGCGATCGCCTCGGTTGATGTCGTACGCGTGCAAGACCCGCGTTGAAGGCATCGACGAACCACGCTGAGCTGGAGTCTGGGTCATGCGTACGATGAGGGGCCGGAGCGGAGCGAACCGGCTAGATTAGCCGACGGTCACAGGGGCGTCAACGAATTCTGCTCGGTCGTCGGCTCGCGCCACGGCCAATCGCGCCCGTGCCTTCGTTCAATCTGTACCCGTTCACTGGTCGACGTTCCCGGTCGGTCTTCATGCGCGTCACCTCGTCGAGTCCCCGTGCAGATCCCATCCGTTCCCTGGCAGCTCACCGGCAATCACTGGCTCACGATCCCGTGCATCAACCCCGCAGACGGCGCGATTCACGGGGTCGGGGTCTTGCACCGTGGAGCTCGTGCGGCGATCGAGTTCGCCGGCTCGGCTGGATTCGAACGTGCCGCCGGTGTGCCGCTCTGCGTGCCAGTATTGCGAGTGGACGGGGTCGTGGTGACGCTCGCCGCAGAGGGCATCGCCTGGGAACAGGCGGTCGGGTGGTTGCCGACGTTTACGTGCACCGTCGGGGCGCTGGTGGTGCGAGGCACGGTCTTCGCCCCGTACGGGCGCGATGCGGACATGGCCGGCGCAGTGTACACCCTCGCCGTTGAGAATCGCGGCGAGCGGGAGGTCCGCGTTGAGATCGCGCTGGAGGGAACGCTCGGGCACCGGCAGCAGCGGGTACGCACAGCTCGTCCTTTCGATGATGAGCACTTGGTGACCGTGGGTCCCGATGACGTCTTGCTGCTGGAGGGTACAGCGATTCCGGGAATGGTTGCGCTGGCCATTGGCAGCGACGGACCGGCGCAATTGGAGGTGCCTGACGGCGCCTCGCGGGCGGCCCGGCCGTTTGCCATTCGCCGTGACGTGCTCGCACCCGCTCATGGCGCCGTGCAGGTTGCGTTCTATTTGGCCGTCGGTCCGGAGCGCGATGGCGCCCAGGCGACGGTCGCGGTGTTGCGTCGGCGTGGTTGGAGAGCGCTGTTGACCGCCACCCGCGAGGCGCTCACCAGCATGGAGCAAACCACGGGCAGCGACGGCATGGATCGACTCGTGAACCGGAACCTGTTGTTCGCCTATTTCTACGGTGTTGGACGAGCGTTGGACGACGCACACTACTACTTGGTGAGATCGCGGGCGCCTTGGCATTCCGCTGGCTGTACCGTGCGCGACTGGGAAGCGCTCATGTGGACGCTACCCGCCGTGCAACTCGCGGATACTGGGTTGGCCAGAGAACTATTGGTGCGGGCTTGCGAGTTGCATGGCTATGCCCCCGGACAGGGGGTGCACTATCTGGACGGCACGCTCTTCCAGCCCGGCTTCACGATCGAGGGGCCCGCCGCATTTGCCATCGCCACCGATCGCTACATTCGCGACTCCCACGATGAGCAGATCGTGGAGGAGCCGGTGGTCGCGGATACGCTGTACCTCGCCTCTGACGACATCGCGGCGCGCCGCGACGAGCGTATCCCGCTTTACTCCACCGAGGTGATGCCATCGGGCGCCCCTGCGCCGATGCCGTTCACGCTGCACGGGAATGCGGTGGTGGCCCTGGCGCTCGATGTGTTCAAGCGAACCCTCGACGAAGAGGCAGCCTCGGCCGTTGAAGATCCGGCGGCCGTGCGAGCCGCGTTGCGACGGCACTTCTCGGTTGATCGCGGAGGGAAGGCCCGCCTGGCATCTGCCATCGATCTGGTCGGCGGCGCGTCCCTCGAGGATGATCCCGTCGGCTCGCTCCTCTGGCTCCCGTTGTATGAGGCGCTGGATCGCGAGGATTCGCTCTACCGTCGCTCGGTCCGCGCTGTCGGGGAAGAGTCTGGGGCGCTGTTACCTCAGCTGGCGCGGTTGCTCGGCCCTGATGCTCCCGAGGTCCTGGCGTGGCTCCGTCGCGCACCGCTGGATAACGGAGTGGCGGCGCAGTTCGTGGATGCGGCGGGAGCCGCGACTGGCAATGGTGGCGACGCGGCGCTGGCGGGACTCCTGGCGCACACCCTCTGGTACGCGGCCCACGCCCTCGGTCTGCGCAGTTGAGAACCGGGGTGGTATCGCGGATCCGTGATCCGCAGGAATCGAAGGCCAGCACCGTTGTTTCAACGCTTGTCGCAAGTTCGCGCGTTTGGTACCTTCTCGAAGCGCGGGAATAGCTCAGTTGGTAGAGCACAACCTTGCCAAGGTTGGGGTCGCGGGTTCGAGTCCCGTTTCCCGCTTTCAGTGACGTCGCCTTGTGCGGCGGCTGACCATCAGTGAGGCAGGGCGTCGGGAGCGTGCATTCGCTCCCGATGGCATATCCGGGAGCATCGCAGGCGGCCGTTCCAACGTGGTGGCCGAATCAACGATGAGCACCCGGGCATTCTTGCACCCGGATGGCGAAACTGGCAGACGCGAGGGACTTAAAATCCCTTGGCCGCAAGGTCATGTGGGTTCGAGACCCACTCCGGGTACTCTCTTCGGGCAATAGGTGATGCGGACTGTACGCGACGTGAAAGGCATCATGTGGATCTGCCTCGAACTGCCCGAGGTGCCTGCCGATCAGCAACCGGCCGCTGCTGCGCTCAGCGCCGAGGTCGTGGCAGTCGAGTGCAACTCCGGCGCCCATCGGGTCATCGCGCTGCTTGAGCCTGGCTGGGACGAGAATCTCGGCGATGCTGATCTAGCGGGAACAATTCTCCGAACGTTGGCGCTCACCTGAGGAGTCGGAGACGCGCGCTCCGTGATCGGCGCGCGTCCGTGACCCGGTCAGGCTGATCGGCGCTCGGTCCTTCTTGTTGTGTTGATGTGCGCGTGATCTCGTCGCGCACTCATTGCTTGTGTGCCTTGCTGCTTGTTCTCGCGCCCTGTTCCGTTGCCTGCTGGCAACTGATCACATAGCTCCACGATACGTCGCGCCGCGAGTCGACAATCTCCGCCTTCATGGGGGAGGCTCGCTGCGCTCGCAGCTCGTGGTAGTTCACCTGCTCGCGAGATCCGTCCATGTCGGCAGAACCGACGGCGTCGTCCATGGTTTCATCGTCGCGACATCCGGCGGCGCGAAGCAATCCAATTCGTACGCGCGCGGACTGGCAACGTCAGCGTGACGCATCACAGCAGGATCCCGGCGCGTTTCACGGCGACATCGCAGCGCGGGAGCTTCACTGGTTCGACGCCGCCACCAACGCATGGCTGTCGCTGGGCGCCGACGACGTGTGGCGCGGTTTCGATGCGCGGAGCGGAGACGCGGTCTCGAGCAGGTACACGGTCGCGTATCGTCCGTGGACGAGGGGGCTGAACGACGACGAGGCGCCCTTCTATCGGTGGTTTGAAGGCGCGCGCACCAATGCGTGCTTCAACGAGGTCGATCGGCACGTGCTCGCCGGGCATGGCAGCGAGGCGGCGTTCCTGGTCGAGGGCGATCGGTGGGACCAATCGCTGGACGCCGGACGTGGCGGACCGGTGAGCGCGCATCCGTGGTCCCGCAAGAACCTTCTCGTCGACGTTTGCCGTTGCGCCATCGCGTTGCGTCAACTCGGACTCCGAGAAGGCGACCGGATCGCGTTGAATCTCCCGAACATCCCAGAACAGGTGGCGTGGACGCTGGCGGCGAAGCGCCTCGGCATCGTGTATACGCCGGTGTTCGGTGGCTTTTCCGAGAAGACGCTCGCCGATCGCATCCACGACGCTGGTGCACGCATTGTCATCACCGCGGACGGTGGCTACCGAAACGCGCAGGTGATTCCGTTCAAGGCCGCGTACACGGATCCGGCGCTGGACCGCTACATCGCGGTGGATCAGGCGATCGCCGCCGTCACGGCGGCGGTGCAGTCACTGTCGCTCTCGGCCACGGTGTGTGAGCGACTGGTTGACGACGCGGCGCGATCGATTGACGGCGAGATCACCGTCGAGCGTAGCGACGTCATGCGAGGGATCGGGCGAGCCATTGCGACCCTCTGCGAGCGCGGCGAGCTGGACGCGGCATCGGCCAGCCGAACCCGAACGTCCGTGGCACGAGCGCTGGTTGGCGTGCAAAGCCGAGTGGAACACGTGGTGGTGGTGCGGCACACGGCGCAAAGCGACGTCCCGTGGCGTGACGGGCGCGATCTCTGGGCGCATGAGCTACTTCTGCAGGCAGACACCGAACTGCTCCGCACAATGGGCGACGCGGGATGTGGAGTGCCGTCAATTGAAGCTCTGCGGGAACTGGACGACGTGGCCTGTGTGCGCGCGATCTGGACCGCAATTGCTCCACTCCCGGTGGCAGCCGACTTCCCACTGTTCTTCATCTATACCTCCGGCTCCACGGGGAAGCCGAAGGGGGTGGTGCACGTGCACGGGGGCTACGCGTCAGGGATCGCGCACACCATGCGCGTTTCGTTCGATGCCCGCCCCGGAGACGTGCTCTACGTGGTCGCCGATCCCGGCTGGATTACCGGTCAGAGTTACATGCTCAGCGCGGCGTTGACGACGCGGGTGACGTCCGTGCTTGCGGAAGGCGCTCCCGTTTTTCCAAGCGCGGGGCGTTTCGCCTCCATCATCGAGCGATACGGTGTCACCATCTTCAAGGCCGGGGTGACGTTCCTCAAGTCGGTGATGGCTGATCCACAGAACGCGGCCGACGTGCGTCGCTACGACCTGTCGTCGCTCCGCGTCGCGACCTTTTGCGCCGAGCCCGTGTCCGCAAGCGTCCAGCAGTTCGGCATGTCGCTGATGTGTCCACGGTACATCAATTCGTACTGGGCGACCGAACACGGCGGCATTGTCTGGACGCACTTTTACGGGAACGAGGATTTTCCGCTTCGCCCGGATGCGCATACGTACCCATTGCCCTGGATTGCCGGCGACGTCTGGACCGCAGCGGGAGAACCCGACGCGGATGGACGTCTGCCTTGGCGGCGCGCTGCCGATGGCGAGCGGGGCGACATCGTGATCACGGAGCCCTATCCCTATCTTGCCCGCACGATCTGGGGCGACTCGGATGGGTTCGTGACGCACGGTGGCGAGGTCTCGCCCGCGTGGCGGGGAGATCTCGAACGGTTTGCGTCCACGTATTGGCGGCGTTGGCAGGATCAGTACGCCTATACGCAGGGCGACGTCGCGATACGTCACGCTGACGGCAGTTTCTCCCTGCACGGACGGAGCGATGATGTCATCAATGTCTCCGGGCATCGCATGGGCACCGAGGAGATCGAGGGCGCAATACTGCGCGACAAGGCGATCAACCCGGATTCGCCGGTCGGCAACGTGCTCGTCATTGGTGCGCCACATCGGGAAAAAGGACTGACGCCGCTCGCGTTCGTGATGCCCGCTCCCGGCCGACGCATCAGCATGGATGACCGGCGACGGCTCACTGAGCTGGTGCGCCAGGAAAAGGGAGCGGTGGCAGTGCCCGAAGCGTTTCTGGAGGTGTCGCAGTTCCCGGAGACGCGAAGTGGAAAGTACGTGCGCCGCATGGTGCGCGCCTTGGTCGAACAGCAGCCGCTCGGGGACACCTCCACGCTGCGCAATCCTGAAGCTATTCCCGAACTTTCCCGCGCCATCGAGGCGTGGCGCTCGCTGCAGCGCATCGGCGAGACGCAGCGTATCCTGTCCTTTTGGCGATACTTCCGTGTGCAGTATCACGCCGTACCGTCCGGCGAACGGATCGCGGTGGTGACCGTAACCAACGCGCCGGTGAACGCGTTGAACGAACGCGCGCTCGATGAGCTCTGCACCGTGGTCGAGCATCTGTCGCGTCAGGATGACGTGCGCGCAGTGATCTTCACCGGAAGCGGCACCACATCATTCGTCGCCGGGGCGGATATCCGACAGCTTCTCGAAGAGATGCACACGGTGGAGCAGGCGTTGCCGCTGCCCAACGTCGCGCATCTGGCGTTCCGCATGATCGAGAACATGTCGAAGCCCTGCATCGCGGCCATCAATGGCGTGGCGTTGGGCGGTGGTCTCGAGTTTGCCCTCGCCTGCCATTATCGCATCGCCGAACCATTGGCCGTGTTCGGTCAGCCGGAAATCCGGCTCAACCTGTTGCCTGGATACGGCGGCACGCAGCGCCTGACGCGTCTGCTTGCCGACCGTAGCGGCGTCGACGGCTTCGTCGAAGCCCTGGAGGTGATCCTCGGCGGTCGCCAAGTCTCGGCGACGGACGCCGTGGCGATGGGGATCGTCGATGAAGTCGTGAGCGGCAGTGATGATGTCGTGTCCCGCGCGACTGCACTGGCCCGTCAATACATCGCGGACGAGCAGAGTCTGTTGGCACGGCACTACCGACTGGTGCAGGAACGTCGTGCGGCCTGGAGACTGCCCGGGGAGATCGACGTGGACGCCGTACTGCGGCGGCCGCCGGTGCAACGCCTCGTTGGGCAGGCGCTCGGAGCGGGACGCGAAGGCGCCGCCGTGCGGGTGATCGACGCGGTTCGCACGGGTTGGCAAGCGGGTATGGATGCGGGACTGGCTCGCGAGGCCAGGCTGTTCGCCGAAGCCGTCGTCGATCCGAACGGCGGCAAGCGCGGAATCAGGGCCTTCTTCGATCGACGCAGCGCTCCGTTGCCCACACGGCGCCACGAAGCCTTCGACGACGCGCGTCGCTCAGAACTACTGGCTGGCGGCGAGCTACTCCCGGTTGGCGCACCGTTCTATCCAGGATTCACGCGGGTTCCGCGCTGGCAGTTCGGCATCGGTGTGGCACGCGACAACGCAACGGGTGCGCCGATGCATGGACAGCCCCGAGATGTCGAACGAGAGCTGATTGTCCCGGTGGATCATATCGGGCCAAACGAAGCGCTGGTGTATGTGCTCGCCTCCGAGGTGAATTTCAACGATATCTGGGCAATCACCGGGATACCCGTCTCGCCCTTCGACAATCACGATCAGGACTGGCAGGTCACCGGGTCTGGTGGCATCGGGCTCGTCGTGTCCATGGGGAGTGAGACGAAGGCCGAGGGACGGCTCCGCCTGGGCGATTTGGTGTCCATCTATTCAGGACAGAGTGAACTGCTCTCACCATTGGCGGGGCGCGATCCGATGTCCGCCGACTTCCGCATTCAGGGTTACGAGTCGCGTACAGGCAGTCACCAGCAATTCCTTGCGGTGCAGGCACCCCAGTTGCATCCGGTACCGCAGGATTTGACCCTCGAAGCCGCGGGCTCGTACATCCTGAATCTGGGCACGATCGTACGCGCGTTGTTTACCACGCTGCGTCTGGAACCGGGCCGCACCGTGTTTGTGGAGGGCGCGGCGACGGGCACTGGCCTCGAAGCGCTCAAGACCGCGGTGCGCTTCGGTTGCGACGTCTCAGGGATGGTGTCCACGGATGAGCGTGCGGCGGTCGTGCTGTCACACGGTGCACGCGGCGCGCTGAATCGCCACGATCCTGAGCTCCGGGATTGCTTCACCGCAGTGCCGTGCGACGCAGCATCGATTGCAGCGTGGGAAGAGAAGGGGGCGGCGCTGCTCGCGGCGTTCCGTGCGCAACATGGCGGCAAGCTGGCCGACTACGTGGTCTCGCACGCCGGAGCGTTGGCGTTTCCACGATCGTTTCAGCTACTCGCCGAGGGCGGAGCACTCGCGTTTTATGGTGCCTCTTCCGGATACCACTTCACGTTTGCGGGCAAGCCGGGTCTCTCCACGCCCTCCGCGATGCTGCACCGCGCGGGGCTCCGTGCCGGAGAATCGGTGCTGATCTACTATGGAGCCGGACTCGCGCCGGGTGAGCTGCTTGACGACGACGGCCTTGAGGCGATCGAGGCGGCGACCACTCGTGCGGCGCGGTGTTGTGTGGCCACGTGCACGGACGCCCAGCGCGAGTTTGTTCAGTCACTCGGATTCGGCGACGCGCTTCGGGGCGTCGTCAGCATTGAGGAGTTGCTGCGCCGCAGCGGCGGAGAGTTCGAATGGCCGGAGGGGTTGCCGGCCCTTCCTGACGTGCGACAGAACTCTGCCGCATTCCGCGATGCAGTGCGAGCGTTTCAGGAACGTACCATCAAGCCGTTCGGAAGCGCGGTCGGTCGCGTTCTCCGGTCCACCGAGAATCCCCGTGGTGCACCGGAACTCATCATTGAACGCGCGGGTCACGATGCGCTTGCCGTCTCAACTGCGCTCGTCCAGCCGTTCACCGGCCGGGTGCTCTACTTCGAGTCGATGCAGGGACGACGCTACAGCTTCTACGCGCCCCAGGTGTGGACGCGTCAACGTCGTATTCTCATGCCGACGGCGAGTATCCTCGGCACACATCTGTGTAACGCGTACGAGGTCTCTCGCATGAATGAAATGGTGGATGCAGGTCTGCTGGAAGTGACGCCACCCACGGTGGTACCGTGGTCTGCATTGGCAGAGGCTCATCAGGCCATGTGGGACAATCGGCATGCCGGTGCGACCTACGTGGTCAATCACGCGCTTCCGGCGCTCGGACTGCGTTCCGCTGATCAGCTCTACGAGGCGTGGGCCGCCATGGAGATGGGGAAATGAGCGACGGTCACACGGAATCGCCGGCGGAACTGCACGCCACAAAGGATCGTCGCCGCGCGGTGCAGGGTCGCTTGATGGGAAAGGTCGCGCTCATTACTGGCGCCGCAGGGAACATCGGTACCGAGATCACGCGTCGATTCCTGCTGGAAGGAGCCACCGTGGTGATGTGCGGACGTGATCGCCACAAGCTGGAAGCCGCGAAGCTGTCGCTCCGTGAGTCGACGCACGTGGCCGGTGCGCGTATACATGTGCTCCCGATGGACGCGGCCGAGCCAGGGCAGGTACGCGTCGCCATTGCGCAGCTGATGCAAAAGATCGAACGGATCGACGTGTTGGTGAACAACGCGGGCACCGCCGGTCCGAAGTGTCGCATTCGGGACATTCCACTGTTACCAGCGGACCTGGACGAGCTCCGCGGTGTGGGGATAAACGAAGTTGAAACAGCTGGAGCTGCGGCCAGAAATCTGCTCGGTCTGAGCTGGAACTTGGTTCGCGCCGTCGCGCCGCATCTCCATGCGGGGGCGGCCGTCATCAACGTGTCGACGATCTTCTCGCGTACGCAGTACTACGGGAGAGCGGCGTACGTCGTGCCGAAGGCCGCGCTCAACGCGTTCTCTCGCGTCCTGTCGCAGGAACTCGGTGCACGCGGCGTTCGGGTCAACACGGTTTTTCCGGGCCCGATCGAGTCGCCTCGCATTCGCACGGTGTTCGCTGCCATGGATGCATTGCGTAAGGCGGAGAGTGGCACCACCGCGAGTGACTTTCTGGGGCTCATGACGCTTGCCCGCAACCCCGCGGTCGACGCCGCACGTGCGCTCGCGGCCACAGTCGCGGATGGTGCCGTGCAATCCGCTGAGCCCAGCAAAGGATTCCCGACGGTCGTCGATGTCGCCAACACCATCGTTTTTCTTGCCAGCGATGAGTCCGGAGCCATCAACGGCCACAGTTTCGAAGTCACCCATGGCATGACGGTACGTCCCGAGTCTCGGAGTACGTGGGTCTCCCGCCCGGAGCTCCGCACGGTCGATGGAACCGGTGTGCACGTGCTTGTTGCCGCCGGCGATCAAGTGACTGATGCGCTCGCAGTCGCGCGCGTACAGGCGGGTTGCGGCGCCGAGGTTCGGCTGACGTTGGGCTCCGAAGAAGGCGTACGAGCAGCGGCGGAAGCGCTGGGCACAGACGCCGTGGACCGACGCATTCGCGTATCGCTACTCGATCGCACTCGGTCGGCGTCCGTGCAGGAGGTCTTTGATCAACTCTGGAAGGATGGCGGCCAGTTGCACTGCGCCATCATCATGCCGGCGTATGGTGCCTGGCGATTCCGCGGTCCCTTGACGACGCTCTCCGACAGCGACGTGGACGCGTTCGTTGATGGCGAACTCGTGGGAATGATGGCCATCGCGCGCGCGCTCACTCGCGGATGGGAAACGGCCTCTCTCCGTACGGCACCGCGGATCGTCTTTCTCTCCAATGGCGACGACGGGCAGGGCAACAGCTACGGCGATGTGTTGCGTGCAGCCGTTGAGGAACTGTGTCGGGTGTGGCGAGATGAATCCGCCGAGCAGGCGCGCGCGGGCGAGCGCCCTGCTGTCGAGTGGTCGAATCAGATCATTCGCTGGGGCAATCGCGACGCCGAGGACGTACCCTTCGCCGCGGGGCAGGCTGCTCGCCTCCTCTACACTCGACGACGCATCCGTCAGGTCAATCTGTACCTTCCCGTTTCCATCGTGGAAGCCACCGGGAGCAGTCGAGCTATTTTTGGGTGGATGGAGTCGCTCATGGGCCTCCATCTGGGCAAAGTGGCACTGATCACCGGTGGTTCCGCCGGGATTGGTGGTCAGCTTGGCCGGCTGCTCGCCATCGCGGGCGCTCGCGTGATGCTCGTGGCCCGTCGTGCGGATCAGCTGGAGGACATGCGCGCGTCAATCGCGCGCGAGCTCGAGGACATCGGCTACCACGATGCGCAGGGTCGCGTCGCGGTGCTGGCCGACATTGATGTGTCGAGTGAGGCCTCGCTGTCCGCCTCAGTCGCGGCGACGATCGCCACGTTCGGTCGGATCGACTACCTGATCAACAACGCCGGCGTGGCTGGGGCGGAACAGATGGTCGTCGACATGGATGTGGACGCATGGCGAGGCACCCTCACGGCCAATCTGGTATCCAACTACTCGCTGATCGAGAAGGTCGTGCCGATCATGAAGCAGCAGGGTAGCGGGTACATCCTGAATGTGTCGTCGTACTTCGGGGGAGAAAAGTACGTCGCAGTGCCATACCCGAATCGTGCGGACTATGCTGTGTCCAAGGCCGGTCAACGAGCACTGACAGAGAACCTGGCGCGTTTTGTCGGCCCGGAGATTCAGGTGAATGCGATCGCACCTGGTCCGGTCGACGGGGATCGGCTACGAGGTGTCGGCGGAAAGCCGGGGCTGTTCGAACGACGTGGACGGTTGATTCTGGAAAACCGACGACTGAATCAGGTGTATGCCGCCGCCGTTGAATCGATGCGGGCGGGCGCCGCAGTGGTTCCATTGCTTGAACTGCTCGCGCAGAACGATGCAATGGCGATCGTCGCGTCCTCTGACGTGCCCGCGCCAGTGCGCTCCCTCTGCCAGACAGTACTTGAGGCCGGGCGTGCCACCGAGGACAGCGCGGCGTCAGGCCGTTTCCTCATGAATCAGGCGATCGCGCAACGTCTGGTTGCACGGCTGCGGCTGGCTGGTCGCTTTCTTGGGGAAGCAGATTCCGGCGCCCGTTTCTCCGACGACTGGATCGGTACCATTCCTTTCCCCGTCGACGCATTTCTCGCGCGCTCGGAGATTCTGGCCGAGGCGGGAAAGATCGGGAAGGGCGTACTCGGAATGCTCCATCTTCGCAACATGCCCACCGAGGTCGAGGTGGCCCTGGCCACGGTCCTCTTTCTCTCGGATCGCGCCGTCAGCGGCGAAACGTTTCATCCGTCCGGTGGACTGCATCAGGAACGGACGATCACCGAGCGCGAGCTGTTTGGTCGCGCCAAGCCTGAGCGTCTGGCGAAGATGCGAGGCCAGACCATATGGCTCATCGGTGAATACCTCACGTCGCATCTTGCTCGCGCCGCCCGGCTGGCTCTCGAACAAGGGGATGTCGGTCGAATCATTCTGCTCAGCCGCACGGCCGCGGCG
>JANNEV010000074.1:0-1852 GCA_031379145.1 Gemmatimonadaceae bacterium | reverse complement strand
GGCAAGAGCGCCCTGCTGGACCTGATCCCCCGTATCTTTGATCCGCAAGTCGGGGAGATTTTGCTGGATGGCGTTCCCATCAAGCAGCTCCCGTTGTCGACGCTGCGTCGCGAAATCGGCAGCGTGCCACAGGAGTCCCTGCTCTTCAGCGAGACCGTGGGAGCGAACATCGCGTACGGCTTTGACGACCCCAGCACGCGCGCACCGGTCACGTCGATCCCGACGCACAACGCCTCGGCGGATGCATCGGCTGAGCCATTTGCAAATACATCGGACGAAGTGCGCGACGCCGTTCGGATTGCACAGTTGGAAGACACGATTCGGCGACTCCCAGACGGAATGGCGACCAAGCTGGGTGAGCGTGGCATCAACCTGTCCGGCGGCCAGAAGCAGCGCGCCGCGCTGGCTCGCGCGCTGGCGCGTCGACCACGCGTGGTCCTGCTTGACGATGCCCTGTCTGCCGTGGACACGCACACGGAGGCCGCGATCCTGAGTGGCCTGCGGCACGCGCACGTCGGACGGACTGCGGTGATCGCATCGCACCGCATCAGCACGGTGCGCGACGCCGACCACATACTCGTGCTCGATGATGGCGCGATCGTCGAGCAGGGGCGACACGAGGAGCTGATTCGGCATGGCGGACGCTACGCACAGCTGCTCCAACGCCAGCAGCTGCTTGAGGCGATCGAATCCGATTCGGACGCCGAGGCAGGGTCCGCTGCGAGCATCATGCAAACGGCGCTACAAACGCTCCAGTAGAAATTCTGGCGTGTACGGTTGCAGCATCGCTGCCAATCGCTCGAACCAGCCGGTGAACATCAGGAGGCCGACAACCACGAGCAGGCCGCCGGCAATACGATTGACGGTGCCGATATGCGACTTGAAGCGCTTGAAGAAGGCCAGAAATCGCTCCAGCAACAGCGCCGCCAGCAGGAATGGGACGGCCAGGCCGGCCGAGTAGACCGCAAGCAAGGTGACGCCCTTGGAGAGCTCGCTCTGTGTGGCCGCGAGCGCCAGAATCGCACCCAACGTCGGTCCAAGACACGGCGTCCAGCCCGCCCCAAACGCGATGCCCACCAGCACGGTGCCAAGATAGCCGATCGGCTTGTCCGTCAAATGCACTCGGCGTTCCTGCTGCAGTGCGCCGATGTTCAGCACTCCGAGCATCCACAGGCCCAGCAGGACCATCAACGCGCCGCCGGCTTTGGCAATCCACCCGCGGTACGCCAGCATCAGTTGCCCGAACGCGGTGGCACCAGCCCCGAGCGACACGAAGATGAAGGAAAAACCGAGAACAAACAGGAGCGCGTGCACGAAGGTGGTGCGGCGCGCGCGCGCAATATCCTCGAGGCCGAGACCCGTGATGAACGTGATGTAACTGGGCACGAGCGGGAGCACGCACGGACTCAGGAAACTCAGCAGTCCGGCGCTGAATGCAACGAAAATCGTGAGCGACTCGGGAGCCATCGGTCTATCGGTTGCGGGAAGAGCCGCGCCGGCAATTGCCGCACAGCCCGTAGATGACAAGTCGGTGCCGCTGACGGAGGAAGTCGTGAGTCTCGGCGAGCAACGTGGTCATACGCTCAAGGCGTTCATCGCGAAACTCAGTCACACGGCCGCAGGTCGTGCACAACAGGTGCTCGTGATGCGGAACGCCTCGCGCGGCTTCGTACCGCTTGAAGCCCTCGCCGAAGTCGCGCTCCACCACCAACCCACTGCGCACCAGCACTTCAATGGTCCGATAGACGGTTGCCGTGCCCGCTCGCGCGCCTTGCGAGCGTAGCGCAGCCGAGACGTCCTCGGCGGACAAATGCGGGTCGTTGACGAGAATCGCGTCGCTGGTCTTGTCCGT
>JANNEV010000060.1:0-6210 GCA_031379145.1 Gemmatimonadaceae bacterium | reverse complement strand
CGCGCACCATCACCGGCACTGTGCGCGACTCCGCGACCGGCGAAGTGCTGCCGAATGCGCGGGTTGGCCTGCTCTCGTCCCCGCGTGTAGTGCAGGCCAACATCGACGGACGCTTCGTACTGCTTGGCGTGCCATCCGGGGCCCAGACGTTGCGGGTACAGTACGTGGGGTACAGCTCGTATCTCCAACCGTTTCTCAGCGATACCGTGCGCGCTCCCTTCACGATTCGGCTGAGCAAAGCCGTGGTGCGGCTTTCCACCACCAACGTGCGCTCGGCGGTCGACCAGTCGCCCACCACGGTGGCCATTGGCCGCGATGTGAGCGTGCAGTCGATCTCCACGGCGCAGGTGGAGGCGATGCCGTCCGTGGGGGAAGCAGATGTCTTTCGCGCGCTGCAAATGCTGCCGAGCGTGGCGGGAGCGGGGAACGGCACGGCAAGCTTGTCGGTGCGCGGTGGGAAGCCGGATCAGAACCTGGTGCTGCTCGACGGCATCACGGTGTATCACGTGGACCACTTCTTCGGCTTGTTCAGCGCCTTCAATACCGATGCACTGAAGGACATTCAGCTCTATGCCGGCGGCTTTCCAGCTCGCTATGGTGGGCGCGTCTCGTCGGTGATCGATCTGACCGGCAAGGCGGGTGACGACACACGTGTTCGGGCGAGTGGCGGTGCCAGCCTGCTCAGCGCGCGCGGCGTGCTCGAGGTCCCGCTCGGCCGTGGCAGTCTGCTGGTGTCCGGGCGCCGCTCCTACACTGACGTGATCAAGAGCGGGTTGTATAACAGGCTCTTTGCTTTCGCAGGGCAGGGGTCAACCGCGCAACCGCAGGGGCAAGTAGGATTTGGCGGCGGCGGTCCCCGCGGTGGTTTCGGCCGATTTCAACAGGCGCAGGTTGATCCCTCGTTCTACTTCTACGATTTCAATAGCAAGCTCACGTATCGGCCATCGCGCAAGGACGTGACCACGATCAGCGTCTTTCGCGGTCTCGACAATCTGGATCAGTCGCAAACATTTGGCGGTGGATTCGCGCGCTTCAATCCGGGCGGAGGCACCACCACCACCGCGGGTGCAAGTCCCACTCTCAATGACCTCACGATCGCGCAAAACACCGGCATCAGCGGTCGGTGGTTTCGTCAATGGAATGCGCGCGTGACCTCCGACCTGATTGTGTCGAGCTCGCGGTACACCAGTAATGGCGATCGCACGGCCAGTGGAGGTCTCCCCAACGGCGGCGCGCGATTCAACTTCGGATTCGTTGAAACGAACACCGTGGATGATCAGACGGTGCGGTTGGAGAATAGCTTCGCCGCAGCGGCCTGGTCGCGCGTGGAGTTTGGCGTGTGGGCTACGCAGAACTCGGTGAACTATCGGTTCGCGGTCGGCAATACCAGCGATACCCTCCAGCGTGGACGCAATACGGTCCGCAACGGGGACGCCCGTACGATGGCGGCGTATGCCCAGCACACCTGGACGCCGATACCGGCCGTGGATGTGACGACGGGCGTGCGTGCCACCTCGTACAGCGGTACGGGCCAGCAGTTCGTCGAGCCGCGGATCAATGCGGGTTATCAGCTCACGCCGTCGCTCCGACTGAAGGGTGCGGTTGGACGCTATCACCAGTTCGTCAATCGTGTGGAGAATGAGGATATCCTCCAGGGCAGTCGCGACTTCTGGTTGTTGGCCGACAGCGCGCTCCGTCCACAAGCCTCCACCCATGTGATTGTCGGCATCTTGTATGATCGGCCACGTTGGGCGCTGAACATCGAGGCGTACGACAAGACGATGGAGAACGCGACGCTCTTTTCCCGGCGCTACCGCCAGGCGTTTGGGGTGAATACGGGTTCGTTCTTTTTCACCGGCGACGGGCGTGCCCGCGGTCTTGAGTTGCTGTTGGAAAAGAAGCGTGGTGCCGTGACCGGGTGGGCGAGCTATACGCTCATGAAGGCGACGAATCGTTTTGAGGAAGTGGATGCCGGGCGCGAGTTCCCGAGCGCCGTTGATCAGCGCCATGAACTCAAAGGCTTCGGCGCCTGGCAACTTGGCAAGTGGGACCTGTCGGCGGTGGGTGTGTTCGGGAGCGGACGCCCGTACACCGCTCCGGTGTCGCAGTATCAGATCAAACTGCTGGATGGCCGATTGCAGACGTATATCAACGTGAGCGACAAGAACAGTCAGCGCTTGCCTTCGTATCAGCGCGCCGACCTGGCCGTCGCGCGAGTGATCGAAACGGCAGGGTCGGTGAATTGGCGCGTTGGGTTGTCGTTCTACAACGTGCTCAATCGACGCAACGTGTCCTTCCGCAAGTTCGACCTGAGCAGCGACCCGCTGATCATCACGGATGTGGCACAGTTGGGATTTACGCCCAGTCTGGATGTGAAACTATCCTGGCGCGCTCAGCGCCAACGTGTCACGGAGATCGAACGATGAACCTGCACTCGCGCGGTCTGGGTCGTGCACTCACGCTGACGGCGCTCGCAACGGCGATCGCCTGTGGCGATCCGACCTTTGTCGTTCCGGCATCGTCCGATGCCGTTGTGCGCGCCTATTTGTACGCTGGGCAACCGGTCAACGATATCCGCCTCACGTATACAGTCCCGATCAGCACCACCGATACGACATCGGCTCAGTCGGCGCCGCCGATCAACAATGCGTCCGTGGTGCTGATCCGAGGCGGCGTGCGCTTTCCGCTCAGCAAGTCGGCAGGAGACAGTGGCTACTACCAGTTCAATGGTTCCGGTTTGACCGTTCGTGAAGGCGATGTGTTCACGCTCGAGGCCACGGTGGACGGGAAAGCCCTGAGCGCACGCACGGTGGTGCCGGTCAAGCCCTCGGGGGCGCGAGTGGCGGCGGCCTCGCTCAGTGTTCCCACCCTTGTTTTTGGTCCCGGGAACCCACGCCCCGATTTTTCCGAGTCACAAACGACCGTGCGCTGGACGCGAACTGTCGGTTCGTTGTACTTCGTGACGCTCGAGAACGTGGAAGCGGCACCCGTGGCCATCGACTTCGCCTTTCCCGGCGCCATACGCGGACGCCGTCGCGTCATCTTTGCTCCCACGGCCGCCGACAGTCTGCCGATCAACGCGCTCGGCTTGCCGTACTACGGGCGCTATCGAGTCTCGGTCTGGCGCGTGAATGAGGAGTACGCCCAGCTCTATGCCACGCTCCAGCAGGATTCGCGCGATCTCAACGAACCGTTTACCAATGTCGTGGGCGGTCTCGGTGTGTTCACGGCGTTCTCGGCGGACACCACGAGTGTGCTGGTGATCAAGAAGTAACGCAGTACTGTGGGCTGTCCGAGGGAGCCGGGACATGGCCTCGGTGGGTGAGTCCTGTTGGCCGTCGGAAGACTGAGCGCGCGCGCCGTAAGGGTTTGCAGAAGGAAGGCAATGAGAATGCCCGACGGCGCGTTTCGCTGGATCATCGTATCCTCGGAGGAACCGCGCACCCTCTGAAACACATGCAACCTCCCGCCGACCCAACGTCTGCACCTGACGTGGCACGTAGTGAATCAACGATGGTTGGCGATGCCAGGGCCCTGCGCGTCGGGGGCACGATGTCCGCAGGCGGACTTCTGCCCGTGTCAGGGCGTTCGAAGCCGATACGCTCGGCGGGAGGCCGCTACGGATCCTCCGCGACGCGTTCGTACCGTAGATGGGCAGTCGGACTTGGGTTGCTGGTTACGGCGCTGCTGTGGTTTGGAGTGCGACCGATGGTCTTGGGACCGCTCATTGTTGCAGCGCCAGTGCTGCGTGCTGATCTCATACAGACACTCGTGGCCAGCGGGCGCGTGGAGACGCCGTTCCGAGTCTCGATCGGGAGCCAGATCACTGGCATCGTCCAACGAGTACCCGTCGCCGAAGGGCAACACGTTGGCGCCGGCGACACACTCGTGATTCTCGATGCGGCGGAAGCGCGGGCGCTTTCCGCACAAGCCGGGGGGCAAGTGGCGCAGGCGGTCGCACGTCTGCGTCAGCTCCGCGATGTTGTGGCGCCGTCGGCCGAACAGGCGCTTGCTGAAGCGACAGCCGCGCTGCTCAATACGCAACAGGCGTACGATCGGAACCTCGCGGCGTCCGGCTTTGATTCACCGGCCTCGCGGGATGCCGCCAAAAGCAATCTGGACATCGCGAGGGCCCGTGTGCGCACGGCAAGCCTGCAGGTAGCAACCAACCGTCCCGGCGGAAGCGACTACGTGCTGGCAGAGACGCAACTGCAACAAGCGCGGGCCAGCCTGGTCGCCGCGCAGTCGCGCGCCGACTATCGCGTGGTCACCGCCCCGAGAGCGGGTATGCTGATTTCGCGAAGCGTGGAAGTCGGAGACGTGGTGCAGCCAGGGAAGGCCTTGATGTTGCTCGCACCGGCCGGTGACGCGGACATCGTCATCCGTGTTGACGAGCGAAACCTTGGGCTGGTGGCGATCGGTCAGGCCGCAGTCGCCTCCGCAGACGCGTACCCAAAGGAGACGTTCCCGGCGAGGGTTGTCTACATCAATCCCGCTATCGACCCGTTGCGCGCCTCCGTCGAGGTGAAACTGCGTGTGCTCCAGACTCCGGCATACCTGCGTCAAGATATGACGGTGTCGGTCGATATCGAGGCCGCGAAACGTCCGCGTGCCATTATCGCCTCTTCCTCGGCCATCCATGACCTGAGTTCCGAGCATCCGTGGACCCTTGTGGTGAGGAACAACCGCGCGCGACGTCAGGAAGTCGCTGTCGGCATGGTGACCGCCGGTCGAGTCGAGATACTCGCGGGGCTGACGGAGCGAGATCAGCTGGTGCCGATCGCGGAACAAGATGTCGGCGATGGAGACCGCGTCCGGGTACGCGCACCAGTAATCAGCGCACCAGCGCGCAGCCCGCAGTGAAGAATTGGACGCCGTTCGAATGGATCGCGGCCATTCGATTCTTGCGCGAGGGACGCGCACAAACACTCTTCATTGTAAGCGGCATCGCGATCGGTGTCGCCGTGATCGTGTTCATGTCTGCGATGCTGACGTCACTGCAAGGAAATTTTGTTGCGCGCACCCTCAGCGCTCAGGCGCACATACAGATCTTGCCGCCCGATGAACGTGCGCGCCCACTGCGCGCGGGCGCGGCGACGGTGGTGCCGTTCCCCGTGATACAACGGCCAGCGCAGCGGCTACGCTCGATCGACCAATGGCAGACGGCCGTGCGGCAGGTGCGTGCGTTTCCCGAGGTGACCACGGTGTCGCCGACGGTGAGCACGTCGGCCCTCGTGGTTCGTGGCGACGCCAGTCGTTCCATTGCCCTGACCGGAATCGAGCCGGAGGCCTACTATCGCATTGTGCAGCTTCCAGACTACATCGTGGCGGGGAGCGCGAGCCTCACCAGTGATGATATCCTCATCGGGAACCTGCTTGCGCACGATCTCGGGCTGCTTGTTGGCGATCGTCTGAGCGTGGTGCCTGCCAGCGGACTCACGCGCACATTGATCGTCCGCGGCATTTTCGATCTGGGCAACAAGTCGGTGAATCAGCGATCCGCCTTCGTGGCGCTGCACACCGCCCAGACGCTTGCCGATCTTGCCGGTGGTGTCACCTCGATCGAGATCAATGTGCGTGACTTGTACCGCGCTGAGCAGGTGGCCGTGTCCGTTTCTTCGAGTACAGGTCTCAAGGCGGACAGCTGGATCACCACCAATACGCAGCTGTTCAGCACCCTCAGCGCACAGGCCATGTCGTTCACAACCATCCGTGCCTTCGTCGCGCTTTCGGTGGCGTTTGGCATTGCCAGCGTGCTCAGCGTATCCGTGATCCAGCGGGCCAAGGACATCGGGATTCTCCGCGCAATGGGTACGTCGCAACAGCAAGTGCTGCGCGTGTTCCTCGTGCAGGGTGGGTTGCTCGGCTTTGTCGGTGCGACGGTTGGCACGATCGTTGGGAGCGGGGCGCTGCGACTGTTCCACGCGGTGGTGCGATTGAGTGACGGGGGCGAGCTGTTCCCGTTCGCCGTGTCGCTCTCGTTGCAGGTGCTGGCGGTACTCCTGGCCACGATCGTTGGCGTGCTGGCGGCGGCGGTACCAGCGTTGAATGCGGCCAGACTTGATCCAGTGGTGGCTATCCGTGGATAGTCCACGAGTCGAAGCCCCTGGCGGAGCGGTGGTGGAGCTGAATGGCATTGTCAAGCGCTACAACGAAGGGACGCCGTCGGAAGTCGAGGTGTTGCACGATATCGATCTGACGTTGAGGCGC
>JANNEV010000045.1:0-6188 GCA_031379145.1 Gemmatimonadaceae bacterium | reverse complement strand
CTGAGGACGGCCCCGACGCCCCGCCACCACGCGGGGACCTTCGGCGTGGGCGGCCGTCCCACCGGCGCGTCCGATGGGGCCCGGCCAGGTTCGGCCACCCACCTTGACCGACGTTCCCGCGGCGCGTGAGGCGCCCGAGCGAGATCGAACGTACGCCGCCGCCCGCCACGCGGCACTCGCGAGGTCGGCGATCGCGCGGGATGCTCGCCGGATAGTCGACCCGCCCCGATTGAAATTCCTATTCCCAGCTTCGGGTTGTGAGTGGAAGTGCAACGAATGCAATCTCCGTGTGCACGGGGTCAACGAAGGCCTCGGCGGGGGCGCGGCCGCAGAGGGACGGAAAGAGCACGTGCGGTGCGAGTTGGGGATCGATACCATCGGGCGTTTTGTTGACCCGCCCGCTGATGAACCCCGGTATCTGCGGGCACGACCAACGCGGTACATTCTCGGGAGAGCGCCGTGCATGGACGCGGGCGCCGTTCATGCATGATGCCCTGACTCGCCCTCCACGCAGGTAGGATCTCCTGTCACGCTCGTTTGCCATCGTGTGGGTCGCCGTGCTCGTGCTGGGACCTTTGTCCGGCACCGCCGCGGCCCAGAGTTTCCGCTCACAGCCGCATCGGATCACCATTCTCGTGGACGCCTTCGGCGACCGGCCTGAGCTGAAGCAAGATTGGGGTTACTCGGCGCTGATCGAGTACGGAGGGAAGCGCATCCTTTTCGACACTGGCAACGACTCCGCCGGCTTTGCCCACAATGTTCAGAAGCTTGGGGTCGACCTCACGCGACTCGACGCAGTGATCATCTCTCATCGGCACGGTGACCACACGGCAGGGCTGCGCCATGTCCTTCGTCTCAACCCGCGGGTGAAGATCTACGTCCCGAACGACGAGGCGTTCGGTGGCCCGACACCCATGGGTTTCTTCAGCCGGTCGGACTCCACGCTCCCTCGACGAATGCGGTACTTCAATGGAGTGCTCCCCGAGCGAATCCCGCACGGAAGTGCGTGGCAGAGCGCCAACTTCGTGCGGGTCGATAGTACGCTGGAGATCGCGCCGGGCTTCCGACTGGTGCGCAACATTGCCCCCGTCGCGCCGTTCAACGAAACGGCGGAGATCTCGCTCGTGATCGACACCCCCGAGGGCCAGGTGGTGGTGGTTGGCTGCTCGCATCCGGGTATCGAACGAATCGTCGCGTCGGTGGCTCGTACGAACGAGCGCATCGCGATGATCGCTGGCGGACTCCACTGGGTGTCGACCCTCCCTGGGGAGGTCCAGCGTCTGGCCGTCGCGCTTCACGACCGGTGGAACGTTCAGAGCATTGCGCCCGGGCATTGCACCGGCGAGATCGGGTTTGCGATGCTGCAACGGATCTTCGGAATTGCGTTTGCGTTCGCTGGCGTCGGTACCGTCGTCGATCTTCCGGACTCGAGCAGTAGGCCCAGCGGGTCGCACCAGCTCGCGTTCGCCCGCGCGCAATGACGCGGCACGCGCAGTTCGCAACGTGCGACAGATGACGAGGCGCCCCATACGCTAGCGTGGACAAATGTTCCTGCGGGCCCCCGTCACCGCTGAACGCTCGCGTAAGGAAGATGTTACTCCGTTGGGAGAACTCGTAGCCACCCAGAGCACTGCGTCGTTCCGTCGGCATCGGTGCGCTCGACGATCGTGCTCGCGACGCTCGCCACCCTCACCGCACTGCGGCCGTCGTGCGCACGGGCGAAACGCGCGACGCCAAGTTCGTGCCGACTCATCGCGGCCACCATGGGACGGTACGGGCGTCCAAGGACGACGGTTCGTCCGCCGGATCAGGCCCGCATGGTCTGTGGAATACCGGTTGTATCAGGGGACCACGTATCGCCAAGCAGCAGACGCGCGCCCGAGTAATCGTTCTCGATCGCGGCGGCAGCCAGGGCCCGTCCGCAGAGCGCGCCGATCACGTTGCCCGTGCCGCTGTAGGCACCGATCGCCCAGATCCCGTCGCGCACGCGCTCCAGAATGGGGAGGCCGTTGTCCGAGAAGGCAGCGCATGCAGCCCAGCGATGTCCGCCGTGACGCGCAAGGCCACGGTAGTCGTGGCACCTACACGGAACGCGTCAGTATCTGAGATCAGACGGAGTTCTCTGTTCGGCGTCAGATCCGGCGTGTCACTCCGCGCTGATGTTTGCGCGGACACTGTTCCAACCCCAATTGACACAAGCGCTGCCAGCAGGGCCGTACGACACGTGATCTTCAAGGAAGAGAACCGTGAACGGTGAGTACACAGAACATGCGGATGCAAAGGGTAGACGCTTCGTGACGAATGAGTTCTCCTCATCGTTGGCGTTGCTTTCGGGAACTGTCAGAGCGGGAGGCGTCTAGGTGGGGCACTGCGGGTCATTCCGCGTGCGCTCCCAGCTTCAGTCCTTACCGCACATGATCCGTGTTCTCCGTCATACGACACGCGCTTCGGTACGCTCCACAGCACGTTCATTCCAGCTGGCGTGCCTGCCGTTCGCACTGAGCACCGCGGCGGCGGTGTTGCCCACCAGCACGATGTCCGCGCAATCCTCCGCCATGCTCGGCCCGGTGGATGGCAAAGATCTGGCGGCGACCGACATCGAACGCGTGGCCGTTGGTGCGATGGCGCCGGACTTCACGCTGGCGAAGTTCGGCGGCGGAACGGTCACCCTGTCGTCCATGCGCGGAAAGAAGAATGTGGTGCTGATCTTTTATCGCGGCTACTGGTGCCCGTACTGCATCAACCAGTAGAAAGAGATGCGCACGCTGCTCACCGACGAACTGATGATCGATGTGCGCCACCTCAGATCACATCAGGCACCCTCGGTGGACACCTCAAATCCGGCCACTGATCGACACCGCAACACCGGCTACCACGCCGGTGAGCTGACGCTGGTTATCGAGGCACAGTGACCGAGGGGACGGTCGCCGCGTGAAGTTTCGTGCGCCAGCTCCGGGGGCCGCAAGCGGCATCGCGTGGACGTTGCGTCGAAACAGCCCGTCGCGCCAACGAACGGTGATGGTCCGCACCCGAGTCGATCGTATGCTCGGCGCTCCTCGGTCCCGGAGCGCTCATTCCCGACGCAGTCCGGGCGGCGCGCGGCGTCTACCGGCCCCGGCGCCCGCACGCCTCACCTCTGTGTCGGTTGGGGTCGGATCATCGGCATCGCCTGCAGACCGTCTACGACGAGCGCTTCGCGCGCGAGTACGGCCCATGGCGCCCCGTGGTCGCACAGGTCGCCGACAAGTTCCTCGCCTGCGGCGTGCTCGACCACGGGTTCGCGCGCATCCGCTGCGACGCGTGCACGCACGAGTATCTCCTCGCGTTCTCGTGCAAGTGCCGCTACTTCTGCCCGAGTTGCCACGCCAAGCGGCTGGCCATTTGGACGCAGTGGCTGGACACCACGCTGCTCGCGCCGGTGCCGCATCGCCCGCCCAGTCGGCATTTGGTGTATTCCAGGGTAGCTGGTTAACATGTAAGCATGAAAGCCACTATCGAGTTCGACGACGCGCTCTACCGGCGCCTCAAGGTCGAAGCTGCCCGCCGTGGCCGAACGGTCCGTGATCTCGTGGCGGAAGCCGTGACGCGTGCGCTGGACATCCCACCAGAGAGCCCGACGGGCGCTCGCAATGCGTCCCGACCGGACGACCCGCGCCCGGTGTGGTTTGCATCGCTCGACGGCTACGCGCGCGCCGTGGAGAGTCATGACACGGCAGCGATCCGCGCCAGCATTGCGCGTGGTCGCGCCGCCGAAGCGCCGAAGTGAGTACCCACTGGACTGGTCTTGGCTTGGACACCTCGGTCACTCTGCGGCTCCTGACGGGAGCGCCGGATGATCAGGCGGAGGCAGCACGCCTGCTCGTCACTACAGCCGCGCAGCCCATCGCGGTGTCGGATCTCGTGGTGAGCGAGACGTACTTCGCGCTACGGCACCACTACGCCGTGCCGCACACGGAGGCGGTCGCTGCGATTGCGGCCTTGCTCGGCGACCCGCGCATTCGCGGGACCGGGAGCGCCCATGCCGTGCTCCGCGCATTGCCTTCGGAGGGCGGCACTCCGCCGCGTCCGGGATTGATCGATCGTCTCATTCATGCTGACTACGGCAGCCACGACGTCGCCGTCGCGACGTTTGATCGCGACCTTGGCCGACTCGACGGGGTGCGATTGATGACCGGAAAACCAGCCGGATAGCTGAGACGACCCCAGCTGATCCGCGGCGCATCGCACTTCGCTGCGCGCGCACAGCATCGAGAAGCACCACGCCGAAGGATCCTCGGTGGACGCGGCGTACCACCCCATCGCCTCGTCGCGGCGCCCGCGCCCCCACAACAGTTCGGCGCGTAAGAACCGCTGTGCTTCGAGCCGCGCAGGCTGTCGAACAAGTGCCGGTGAGCGCGAGCGCGGCCGTCGTGTCCCCTGTTCGCGCGAGCGTTGTCGCGCGCAGCCAGCTCGCGTTCGCCGACTCTCGCGGTGCCAAACGCCTGAGCTCTGGCCGCGCCAGCGCCGCGTGACGGGTGGGGCGTTCCGGCAGAAGATCGTGAGCCGACGGCATTGCGGCGGTTGGTGCCGATAGCCGCCCTCGTGCATCTTGATCAATGCGGCCGCGGCACCCTCAGACGTCCCCAGGTCTCGATGAGAGAAGTCAGAAGCACGCCAATTGAGAGGAGACGAGAGACGTGTCTCGGTTCCGGTGTATTGTGCCTTCCCTGCTCCTCACACTCGGCGTCGCTGATGCCGCGTGGAGTCAGGCAACCGATTCTGTCACTCCACCTGGCAGAGTCGACGTTGCAAAGGTAGAACGTGCGGGCGTATGGCAGCCGACCGCTGGCGGCACGCAAGTGCCGCTCTGGCCTGCGAACGTGGCGCTCGCGAAACCAGCATCTGGCGATCATCCCGAGGCGACAGGTAATGGCTCACCGCTGATTGGCGGGAAGAAGTGGCATTGGGCGAGCTACGTAACGCGGCCCACCATGACCGTCTATCGGCCCAACGGCCGTAGCAATGGAGCGACGATGCTGGTCTTGCCGGGCGGTGGATTCCAGGCCGTCGCGACCGACCTTGAGGGCACCGAAATCTGCGATTGGGTAATTCAGCAGGGCATGACCTGCGTCATGCTGAAGTATCGGACACCGCAAGTATGGCCGAACACCAATGGCAAGCAGCAGCGCCCGAAGGTGCTCTTGGCATTGGAGGACGCCCAGCGAGCAATGGTATTGCTACGCCAGCAAGCCTCCACCTACAAGATCGATCCGCACAAGATTGGCGTCATCGGTTTTTCCGCGGGCGCGTATCTCGTGACGGAAATGAGCAACACCGAACTGCGCACGTATCCGCCCACGGACGCAGCGGACCGGCAATCCACGCGGCCCGATTTCGCCGTCATCGCCTACACGGCTCGCGTGTTGGACAACAGCAAGGGGAAGAATAGCCTTCAACTGCAACCATGGGTCAAGATCAGCGCGAATGCTCCACCGACTCTCATCATTCACGCCATGAACGACCCCGTCGACAATATCCGTCAGCCGATGGCATACGCACTGGCGCTGAACGACGCCGGCGTACGGGTCGATATGCGCCTGTATGCAAAGGGCGGCCATGCCTTTGGCATGCGGCCAACCGCCGATCCAATCACGACGGAATGGCCTGGACAGGTCAAGCAATGGCTGCGCAGCATTGGAGTGTTCTGACGTATCCGCACGCAACTTGTCAGTGTCCGTGACGCTTGCCGCTGTTGGCCGCTCGTCAGCCGCGCTTTCTCGCCAGTCGCGCCGCGTCAACGCGATCGGTGGCGCCGCGTTTGCTGATGGCTATCGACTACGAGCAGTCCCTGATGCACGCGCATTACGGCCGCGGCAAGTCGGACCGACGGCCGGATGCGGCGAGGGGCCACCCGCTTCTGGGCGGCCCTGCTGCAGCAGATCTTCGAAGTCGACCCGCTCGCGTGTCCGACGTGTCAGGGCGCGATGCGGATCGTCGCCTGCATCTCGCAGACGGCGGTGATCGACCGGATACTCACCCACCTCCGCGCCCACTCTGAGCCGCGGGCCCGTAAGCTCCCACGCCGGCGCGCGGAGCCCCCCACCGACGCGGGCCGCCGCGAGCCGGGGCCCGGCGCGCGCCCCACGCCCGTCCGCCGACGCGGCGCCGGTCACCTGAGGACGGCCCCGACGCCCCGCCACCACGCGGGG